>JAQUVY010000086.1 GCA_028693155.1 Eubacteriales bacterium | reverse complement strand
AAAATGGTTTGCAGCTCTTTGACGTCCTCACCGCTGGAGCCCTGGCGCAGCGAGCGGGTGAACATCAGCAGTGCCCAGGTGGTGGGACCGGCTACGCCGTCGCTGGTCACGCTCATGGCCTTTTGAAACTTTTTGACGGCCTGCAGGGTGGAGTTGCCAAACTTGCCGTCGGCGCTGCCCTTAAGGTAGCCCTGCTTGATGAGCGCGGTTTGCAGGGTTTTTACGTCGTCGCCCGAGGCGCCGATGCGCAGCGTGGCGCGGGACGACCCGGAGGAAGCGGTTGTGGTGGCTGCGGAGGCTTTCAGCTTTTTCCAGGTGGCGGCGCCCACGGTGCCGTCGGCGGTCAGCTTATTCGCCTTTTGAAATGCCTTCACGGCGGTCAGGGTCCCGTTGCCAAACTTGCCGTCGGCCTTGCCCTTTAAATATTTCTTTTCGATCAGCAGGATCTGCAGGGTCTTGACCGATGCATTTTCATCGCCCAGGCGCAGCGTGGGGGTGGCGTTGTCGTCGCCCATCAGCTTTTCCCAGGTGGTGGCGCCCACGGCGCCGTCCTGCTTCAAACCCTTTGCCTTTTGAAACGCCTTTACGGCCGCGGCGGTGCTGGCGCCGAACTTGCCGTCAGCCTTACCCTTGAGGTACCCCTGCGAGATGAGCTCCTGCTGCACAGCCTTTACCTCACTCCCGCTGGAACCCTCCTTCAGGGTTTGGCTGGGCGCGGCCTGCGCCACAGCTGCCGGCAGAAGCCACCCCACCAGCATAACGGCACAAAGCACAAGAGCAATGTTTTTCACATGGATACGCAAGAATACGGCCTCCTTTGTTTTGGTACGTTCATTATAGCCCCCCGCGCTGCCCCGAACAAGCAAAATACCTTAAACAACTTGTATCCATTGTGTTTCACCTTCGCCGCCGCAATGCGAATATCCTTCTTTCCTTTTCCGTTTTCATGGCTCCGCTTTGCAGGAACGCGTTCAAAAAGTTCCATATTCTGGCAGCAAAATTGCGCCGCGGCTGTCGGGTTTATGCTATTTTATCGCCAGCAGCTCACGCGGCGTGCGGATGATGTGATCCTGCCTGTCCACGCTGCCAAAGCCGTAGGCCGCATAGACAAACGGAATGCCCGCCGCCTGCGCGGCATCGCAGTCCCCCTGCGTGTCGCCCACATAGGCTGCGCTGGTTACGCCGTTTCGCTCCATGATGAGGCGGATGTTGTCGCCCTTTGGGTGGCCGGTGCGGCCGGCGTATTCATAATCGGCAAAATAGCACTCCAGCCCGTGGGCGGTGTAAAAGCTGTCGATATAGCCGTCCTCGCAGTTGCTCACCAAAAACAGGCGGTGCCCCGCCGCGTTCAGCGCGGCCAGTGTGTCCTCCAGCCCCTCGTAGAGCCGGCCTCCCCGGCGGCGCAGCAGCGCCTGCTCGGTCCGGTTGCACGCCTTAAACATCTCGTGCCACGCCTCCAGCGGCATCTGCGGAAACATTTTTTTGCCGATGGCGTCGCAGGTCAGCCCCATGATGCCCGCAATGTCCTCCCGGGTGATGACCCGGGTCATGCCCCGCTGGCGCAACACCTGGTTCCACGCCTGCACCACCGCGTCGCAGGAATCCCACAGCGTGCCGTCCAGGTCAAAAATGAAGCTTTCATACATAAGCAATCCCCCGTTATTCAATGGATTTGAGACTTTCCACCATGTCGATCTTTTTGAGCTTGAAATGGAACACGGCGTTAACCACAAAGGTGAACACCATGGTCAGCACCCCGGCGTACAGGAAAGCGGTGGCGCGCAGCGTGCGGCCGAACATAACCAGATCCACCTCGGAGGTCTGCACGACAAACTTGTGCAGCAGCACCCCCGCCGCCAGCCCCACCAGCATCCCCAGGAAGGACGAAATGATGTTTTCCCGGTTGATGTAGGCCGAGGATTCGTTGTCATAGAAGCCCAGCACCTTCAGCGTGGCGATCTCCCGCGTGCGCTCGGTCACGTTGATGTTGGTCAGGTTATACAGCACGATAAAGGCCAGGCTGCCCGCCGCAATAATGAGCACCAGCACGATTTTGTCCAGGCTCTTCATCACATTGCGGAAGCTTTCAATGCTGTCGCGCATGTTGACCACGCCCAGCACGTCCGTCTGCCCCAGCAGCTGTTCGGCCATCGCGTCAAAGGCGGCGGCGTCCTGGCTGTCGTTCATGCGGATCAGCAGGGCGTTGTCCTGCGGCGCGTAGCCATAAAGCGCTTCGTAAAGCGCCGGGGTCATGTAAACATAGTTGCGCACATAATTTTCGGTGATCCCCGTTATGGTCACGTCCACCGTTTTGCGGTCAGTATCGTGAATGTGCAGCGTGTCCCCCACCTTGACCCCCAGCAGCAAGGACAGCTTTTCATTGATGATGACGCCGCTGTCGCCCAGCGTTAGCGGCGTGCGCCCCACCCGCGTTTGCAGGGAAACGTAGTCGGGAAATGCCGAGGGGTCGCCGGGAACCGTGACCGTGGCCTCCTTTTTGCCGTTCTCCCCCGAGACAAACAGGGTTTCCTGGCAAACGCTCAGCACCTCCCTGCTTTCCGGCAGCGAATCGGCATATTGGCTCAGTTCCGTCCCCCGCTGCTCCGTAACGTCCGCGTCCAGCGCGGCCACCACGTCATAATGGATAATATCCGTAAACTGCAGATCCAAAATGGCGGAGATGGAATCCTTAAGCCCGAAGCCGGCCACCATCAGCGCCGTGCAGCCCGCCACGCCCAGTACGCTCATCAGCAGGCGCTTGCGATAGCGCAGCAGGTTGCGCACGGTTACCTTTTGCAAAAAGCTCAGGCGGTTCCACAAGAAGGTGACTTTTTCCAGCAGTACGCGCTTGCCCGCCTTGGGCGCAGCCGGACGCATCAGCGCTGCGGGCGTCGAGGTCAGCTCCCGCCAGCACGCCGCCAGCGCCGCCGCGCCCGTGCACACCATGGCCGCCAGGGTGCACCACAGCGCATAATCCCACCGGAAGGGCAGCACCATGTCCGGCACGGTGTACATCATGGTATAGGCATCGTAAATAACCTTGGGCAGCACGGTAAAGCCGATGGCCAAACCGGGCAGCGCCCCCAACAAGCTGGCCAGCACGGCGTAAAGGATGTATTTGATCATGATCTGCCCGCGGCTGTACCCCAGCGCCTTGAGCGTGCCGATCTGGGTACGCTGCTCCTCCACCATGCGCGTCATGGTGGTCAGGCACACCAGCGCGGCGATGAGGATAAAAAACACCGGGAAGATCTTGGCGATGGCGTCCACCCGCAGCGCATCGTCGGTGAAGTCGGTGTACCCCACGTTTCCCGTTCGATCCAGCACATAAAAGCTGGGTTCGTCAATGTCAGCCAGGTCTTTTCGCGCCTGCGCAATGTCGGCGCGCCCCTGGGCCAGCTTGTCCTCCAGCTCCTGCTCGCCCTCGGCGTAGCTCTGCTCCCCATCGGCCAGCTCCTGCTGCGCCGTTTGCAGCTTTGCCCAGGCATTTTGCAGCTGCTTCTTGCCTTGGGCGCGCTGGGTCTCCAGATCGACGGAGGCCTGCGCCAAATCGGTCTTCGCCTGCGCCAGCGCCGCGTCGCTCTGGCTCAAGGAGGCGGACAGCGCCGCCAGGCTTTGCTCAATCTGCGCCTTTAGAACGACGGACGTGGGATCGGCCAGATAGGCGGCGTAAAGCTGGGGCAGCTGCGCGTTGAGCGCGCCGCTTGCGGCGATCAACGCCTGCCCTTGCGCGCCGGACAGCGTCGCGGGATCGGTGCCCATGGCCAGCAAAGAGCTGCACAGCGTATGCGCCTGCGCCAGCTCGTTTTCTTTTGTGTCTATTTCGGTCTGGCCGTTTTGAAGCTGCTCCTCCGCCTGGGCGATGGCCTCCTGATAGGTATTCTTACTTTGGGTGTATGTGCTTAAGCCGGACTTGATCTTCGCACGCCCGTCCTCCAGCTCCCGGGCGGCATCGGCCAGTTCGGCGCGCGCTTTGGTTTCTTCCTCGTCCAGCGTGGTTTGCGCGTCTTCAATTTTTTGCTTTGCCTCGTCCAGCAGGTCGTGGTAGCGCGCGGTTACGCTGGTGGTCATGACGCTTTCCAGCTCGTCGCTTTTGGCGCTGATGAGCGTGTCGTAATCCGCATCGGTCACGGTCTGCGCGTCATAATCCAGCGTGATAAAAAGGTCGGTATACACGGGCATGACAAAGCTGCTCTCACTGAGCAGCACGAAGCCCGAAAGCTGACCGTTGCCCACGTTGGTGTTGCCCCGATCCAGCGAAACGTACATGGGAGACTGGGCCAGCCCCACCACCGTATATGCGGTCTGCGCCAGCACATCGTCCAGGTTTTTTTCATCGCCCGCAGGCGCCAAGGTGATGGTGTCGCCCACCTTGATTTCCGCCTTTTGGGCGGCGTAGGCATCCACGGCGCACTCTCCGGGCTGGGTGGGCAGCTTTCCCTGGGTCACCACAGGGCGGTTCAGATAGTCCGCTGCCGCGCGCAGGTTGCCCATCGAGATGGCCTTCACGCACTCGTTTACCGTATCCGTCTGCAAATACAGATCATAGGTATAGGACGGCTGCACGCCGCTGATGCCCTGCGTCTGCCGCACGGCGGCCACGTCGTCTTCATCAAAGCCGATGGTGGAGATCAGGCGAATATCCATCAGGTGACGCCGGGCGTAGTAGTTATCCGCCGTTTGCAGCATATCGGGCGCGGTGGCCTTAATGCCGGCAAAAAAACCGGTACCCAACGCCACAATGGCCAAAATGGACAAAAAACGGTTTCGCGTTTTCCAGATCTCCCGAAGGGTATCCTTGAAAAGCGCATTGGGTCTTTTCATGCCGTCACCACTCGATCTGGTCCACGCTGACCGGACTGGGGTTGCACACCATATCGCGCACGCGGCTGTTTTTCAGCCGGATCACGCGATCGGCCATGGGCGTGATGGCCTGGTTGTGGGTGATGATGATCACGGTCATGCCCGTTTCCCGGCAGGTATCCTGCAACAGCTTCAAAATGGTCTTGCCGGTTTGATCGTCCAGCGCGCCGGTGGGCTCGTCGCACAGCAACAGCTTGGGACGCTTGGCCAGCGCCCGGGCGATGGACACCCGCTGCTGCTCGCCGCCTGAAAGCTGGGCGGGGAAGTTGCCCATGCGCTCGCCTAAGCCCACCTGCTGAAGCACCTGGGCGGCGTCCATGGGATCCCGGCAGATCTGGGTGGCCAGCTCCACGTTCTCCCGCGCCGTCAGGTTCTGCACCAGGTTGTAAAACTGAAACACAAACCCGATGTCATAGCGCCGGTAAGCGGTGAGCTGACGGGGGGTATAGCCCGCAATGTCGGCGCCGTCCACCCAGATATGCCCCTCGTCGCAGGTATCCATTCCCCCCAGCATATTGAGCACCGTGGTCTTGCCCGCGCCGCTCGCCCCCACGATGACGGCCAACTCGCCTTTTTCCACCGCAAAGGTCACCCCATCGGAAGCGGTGATGGTCACCTCTCCCATGCGATACCTTTTGTATACTTCCTCCAGCTGCACAAAGCTGCTCATGCGCCCTCCAAAGTTTCTTGTTTTTTCCATCATACCCGTTTTGATAGGGCTTCGTAAAGCCGCCCACCAAATCGAAACTAAAATTTCACAAGCCGGACATACTACTTGCCATGCAGCTGCCTTGCGACCCGCACAACCAAAGCTTTTTTCCCCGACTGACGCCCTTATGGGCGGCGGCCTGCGCTGCGCTTTGCCTGCCCTTTGCCGCAGGCGAAGCCGTGAGCGCGGCTTTTGTGGCGCTGGCCTGTCTCTTGGCGGCTCTGCCCGCGCCGCCGTTGTGCCCGCCCGCCCGGCCTGACCGATGGTTTTTCTTTGTCGCCAGCGCGATCCGCACCCTCTGGCCGCACCGGGTGCTGGGTACTTCGCAGGCGGTGCACCTACCGGGCGTATTTGTGTGCAACCACAGCCTATGCTACGGTCCCATCGCAGCGTGGCTGTTTCTTCCCTTTGCGCACCGGCCGTGGGTGCTGGGGGCGCTGCTGCGCGCGGAAACCGCGGCGGTTCAGCTGGAAAAAGGGTGCTTCGCGCGCATCCCGCTGCCGGGTGGGCTGCGCCGGTGGCTGCTGGGGCTTTGGGCGCCGCTGCTTTCCCGGGGGCTGCGCGCCGCCAACCCCATCGCCGTGTATCGCGCAGCGGACAAACGTGTGCTGACCCTGCTTGAGGAAAGTGTGGACGCCCTGTGCGCGGGCGAAAACCTGCTGATCTTTCCCGAGGATCCCAAAAAAGTGCCCCTTGGCCGCTACCCCAGCCGGGGCATCGGCGAGCTGTACGGCGGCTTTCTCCACCTCGCCCGGCTTTACCGCGCCCGCACCGGGCGGGAGCTGACCTTTTACCCCACCTATGCCTGCCGCGCCCGGCGAACGCTGCGCATCGGGCGGGGGATGCGCATGGATCCGGCACTCCCCTTTCGGCAGGAAAAGGAGCGTATGCGCCGAGAGCTGCGGGAAAACATTCTTCACCTTGCCCGCCGGGAAGAACCCGACGGCGTACCGCCCAGCGAGCCTGACGCGCCCGAACCGTGAGGGATGGTTTTTAGGCGGCTGCGTTTGGGCAGGGCACCGTTTCAAGGCGTATGTCGGCCGCCGGCGCTGCAAAAGCTGGAAACACCTGTATATTTTTCCCCTGTGCCGCCCATGCTAAGAATAACTCCCACGCAAAGGAGAAGCTTATGCCCAAGCGCTATTCGGCCATCTTTTTTACCTGGACGGGCGTCGCCGTTCCGCTAGGGCGGGGCACCGTTTCCAAAGCCATCCCCGGCATGCGCGCCCTGCTGCGCCAAGGGGTTTATCTTGTCATCCTGGCCGATGAAGAATACGCGGGCATTTTAGGCGGCCGTCTGCACAGCTGGTTTGACCGGCATGAGCTGGAATACCTCTTTTGGGGCACGGCGCGGGGAGCCGTGCAGATGGGCTTTGATCCGCTGGGCGACCCCAGCGTGCTGCGGGCGTCGCTGCCCGATCAGCGCGCCCGCCTGCGCCTGCACGAGCTGGCATTTGAGTTTCACCGGCGCATGCTCTGGTACTATCATATGGGCAGCCGCCTGCTGCTGGACGATCCCGAACGCTGCCGCATCGACCTGCTGCCCACCGCCGACGCCCGTCAGCGCCCCTTGCAGCCGGGCGCTCTTTTGCAGGCCATTGAGGAAAACCTGGCCGCCCACGGCTACACCAAGGGAGCCGGCGGCCTGCTGCTGGACATGGCCGACGCGGCGCAGGAATTGGAGATCCCCGTTCGCTCGGTGCTGCACGGCGGGTATCTGGAGATGAGCTACACCGACCGCAGCGACAGCGTGGATTATTTCCTGGAGCAGGTGCTGCGCCCCCGCGGCATCCGCTCCTACCAGTGATGCTTCTGGGGCAGCGATTTTTACTGTTTGGGGGACGCCGTGTGCGGCTGCGATGTTTCCATGATCACGCCCCTGTCTTACGAGGGCAGTTTTTTTGATGTAAACCCGGCGGGCGAGCCGGTGCCGGGCAATGTGCAGGCGGTGGGGGGCGGCGTGGCGGCCTTTTTGGATTTTCTTGCCGCGCAGGCACAGCTTTTGTAAAACATTCTGCGTATCCCCGCGAAAAAGCGGGTATGATTGTGATAATACACCATACAAAAGCACAGGAGCGCCGCCCGATGGATCTATATCGCAAATTTCGCTGGAATCTGCTTTGCATCCCCTTGGCCAGCATTGCCCTGGGGCTGGTGCTGCTACTGTGGCCGAAAATCGCCGTGCTGACCCTGAGCACGGCCGCGGCGGTGCTGCTCATCGCTTTGGGGCTTTGGCAGGCCATCGCCGGCGCGGTGAATTTGTTTCGCTGGAAGGCCGCAATAGACGGCTGGCAGCTGGCGACGGGCTTGATCGTGCTGGTGCTGGGCATTGTGCTGGCGCTCTTTCCCAAGGTGCTAGCCTCGCTGCTCCCCGTTTTTCTGGGCGTGGTGTTTGTGATCGACGGTGTGGCGCGTCTGTCCATCGCCTTTCAGGCACACGCCATGGGGCAGCGCTGGGCAGGCGCTTTGGTGTTTGCGATGCTCACCATCGCGGCGGGCATCCTGCTGCTCATCAATCCCTTTGGCGGCTCGGCGCTGCTGGCCGTGCTGGCGGGTGTTCTGCTGCTCATCTCGGGCGTCAGCAACGTGGTGCAGTGGTTCATGCTGATGAAAAAATAAGGTTTGCTTTGCTCTTTCCCCCGCCGCGACGGGGGTTTTGTGTTACGATAATCTATATTTTTTGCGGGGGAGATTTTTTATGGCATGGTGTATTTTGGTTTCCGGCATGCCTGCCGCGGGAAAAAGCACGCTTTGCAGGGCTTTGAGCCTGACGCTGAACGTTCCCATCCTGTCAAAGGACGAAATCAAGGAGCTGCTGTTTGATACGGTGGGCTTTTCCTGCCGCGAAGAAAAGGTGCGGCTGGGGCAGGCCGCCGAAGCCCTCGTGCACCGCGAAGCCGCGCAGCTGATGGCAAGCGGCGCATCCTTTGTGCTGGAGAATAATTACGAACGCGGGCACGCCGCGCCGCTGCAGGCCTCCCTGCGCCAATACGGCATACCCTATTTGGCGGTTTTTCTCACCGGGGATCCCGCCGTGCTTTATCAGCGGTTCATCGCCCGAAACGCCGCGCCCGGCAGACACCTGGGTCATGTGGTGAACGATCATTACCCGCGCCGCAGCGGGGATGCTCCCCCCGACCCCGCCGCGCTCAGCGAGCAGGCGTTTCTCCACTTCATTCAGGCGCGCGGCATGGACGTGTCGCCCTTTGCCGAGCGTTGCCTGACCGTAGACACCACCGCGCCCGGCGCACCCGACGCGACCGCCCTGGCAAAACGCATTCAGGCTCTCATCTTATCGCCCGATGGGCAGGCATGGCAAAAAACCTCGGCTTTTGATTGACACATCCCGCAGCAAAGCGCTATACTATTAAGAATATTTTTCCGCTTTATCACGCAACACAGGAGGAGTTTCCCAATGGCCAATGTGCTGGATACGCTCAAGGAGCGCGGCTTTATCAAACAGATCACCTTTGAGGACGAGCTGTATAAGCTGCTGGACGAAGAGAAGGTGAGCTTTTATGTGGGGTTTGATCCCACCGCCGATTCCCTGCATATCGGCCACTATATTCCCATTATGGCCATGGCGCACATGCAGAAGGCCGGCCACCGCCCCATCGCGCTGATGGGCGGGGGCACCGCCGTGATCGGCGACCCCTCGGGCCGCAGCGACCTGCGCACCATGATGACCAACGACACCATCGCGCAAAACGTGGCGGGTATTCAAAAGCAGATGGAACGCCTGCTGGATTTTTCCGACGGAAAAGCGCGCATCGTGAACAACGCGGACTGGCTGCTGCCGCTGAACTATGTGGAGTTTCTGCGGGACATCGGCGTGCATTTTTCGGTAAACCGCATGCTCACCGCCGAGTGCTATAAAAACCGCATGGAAAAGGGACTGACCTTCCTGGAATTCAACTATATGCTCATGCAGGGTTTTGACTTTTTGACGCTCAACCGCAAGTACGGCTGCGTGCTGGAGATGGGCGGAGACGACCAGTGGAGCAACATGCTGGCCGGTGCCGACCTCATCCGCCGCAAGGAGCAGAAGCCCGCCTACGCCTGCACATTCTCCCTGCTGCTCAACAGCGAGGGCAAGAAGATGGGCAAAACGGCTAAGGGCGCGCTGTGGCTCAGCGCCGCGCGCACCTCGCCCTATGAGTTTTACCAGTACTGGCGCAACGTGGAGGACGCGTCGGTCAAGCGCTGCCTGGCGCTGCTGACCTTCCTGCCCATGGACGAAGTGAACCGCCTGGGCGATCTGCCCGGCGAACGCATCAACGAAGCCAAAAAGGTGCTGGCCTACGAGGTGACCAAGCTCATTCACGGCGAAGCCGAAGCCGACAAGGCCGCCCAGGCTGCCGAGGCGCTCTTTGGCGGCGGCGGAGATCTGGAGCACATGCCCACCACCGGGCTGACCGTTTCTGAACTGACCGGCCTGCGCGTGGCAGAGCTGCTGCAAAAATGCCGCATTGCCAAGTCCATCGGCGAGGGGCGGCGGCTTATCGGCGAAGGCGGCGTCTCGCTGGAGGGCGAAAAGTTCTCCGAGGTGGACGGCCTTGTGCCCGAAGCGCTGATCTCCAGCGGTTCTTTTG
>JAQUVY010000085.1 GCA_028693155.1 Eubacteriales bacterium | reverse complement strand
ATTGCTAAAATTACCTCCAAGGGTTTCAATTGCATTGAGGTTTTTGATGGTAACCTTAGCAAATATGAAAACGATCCTGAGAAGTTTGCAAGGTTGTTGCAAAAATATAATGCTGAATTATTAGGCCTTTATATTGGAGCAGGATTTATTTACCAAGATGCTTTAGAAGATGAGCTGTACCGTATTGATAAAGTGGCGGTGTTAGCGGCTAAGCTGGGAGCGAAACACATTGTTCTTGGTGGTGGTGCGGTTAGAGGAAATGGTATTTTGGATTCTGATTACATACTGCTCGCTAAAGGTTTAAACAAAGCCAATGAAATCGTCAAAAAACATGGGCTGATTGCAAGTTATCATCCTCATTTGGGATCTATGGCAGAGAGACCTGACCAAATTCATAAACTATTCGCGTTAACGGATATTTCTTTTTGCCCGGATATTGCACACCTTGTTGCGGGTGGCGCAGATGCGCTTGAACTGATTAAAAAGTACTATGATCGTATCCGCTATGTGCATCTTAAAGATTGGAATAAGAACGAGTTTGTTCCGCTGGGTGCTGGTGTAATTAATTTGAAAGAAATCATTAGTTTCTTAAAAGAAAAACAATACACTGGTGATTGGTTGGTAGAGATTGATGGCTACTCAGGATGTCCGTCTGAAGCGTGTGAAACCTCATGCAAATTCCTGCAAGACGTTCTTTAAATTTACCAGCTTGGCT
The DNA here is from genome assembly GCA_028693155.1 of Eubacteriales bacterium. Taxonomy (GTDB): domain Bacteria; phylum Bacillota; class Clostridia; order Christensenellales; family UMGS416; genus STF2-111. Next base: position 9,458 of record JAQUVY010000085.1, on the reverse strand, counting down.
AGATAAAGAATTAATTTTGGCAGGTTTGAGTACAGCTCAATAAACTGTGGTAAGAGGTTTGATTATTGTTGCTGCCGTTGCTTAAACAATTTGACTCAAAGAAAAAAGCGATAGTCTATGAATTAAACTACTAAATTTATTAGAATTAATAGGAGGAATTGTCTATGAGAAAATTAAATATTGGTCTGATCGGTGCAGGATTTATGGGTAAAGCGCATTCTGTAGCGTTTGCAAATATGCCCAAGTTTTTTTGGCCAGCACCTGCTATGCCTGTTTTTAAAACAATATGTGATATAAATCCTCGGATTGCAGAAGAGTCCAAAGAACGTTTTGGATTTGCTGAGTACTGTACGGACTGGAAAGAAATCGTTAATGATCCGGATATTGATGCGGTTAGTATTTGTACACCAAATAATTGTCATGCTGAAATAGCTATAGCAGCGCTTAAAGCAGGTAAACATGTTCTGTGTGAAAAACCAATTGCGCATACATCTGAAGCTGCTAAAGCGATGGCTGAAGCTGGTGAAGAAGCTAAAAAAGACGGTGTTATTAGCATGTGTGCTTATCAATATAGAAGAGTCCCTGCACTAGAGCTCGCTAAGAAATTTATTGATGAAGGTTCTATTGGTAGAATACAAAATGTACGTGCTACTTATCTTCAATGTTGGAGTGCGGACCCTTCCTCTCCTTTATCATGGAGATTCAAAAAAGGCATTGCTGGAGCAGGAACTTTGGGAGATATCGCATCGCATGTCATTGATATCTCTCAATTTTTGGCAGGTGATATTACTGAAGTGGTATCAACGATTAAAACTTATATTGAAGAAAGACCTGTTCAAGAGGATGGTGTTGATTTATTAGGTACTGTGAAATTGGGTGCTGATGCTAAAAAAGCGCCTGTGGATGTGGATGACGAAGATTTATTCTTAGTAAAATTCAAAAGTGGTGCAGTTGGAAGTATTGAAGCCACTAGAAATGCGTGGGGTAGAAACAATTTCATTACCGTTGAAGTGCATGGTACAGAGGGCTCTTTATACTTTAATTATGAAAGATTAAATGAACTTCAAGTTTGTTTTTCAAAGGATGCGGATGATCGTCGTGGGTTTAAAACAATTTATACGGGGCCAGCGCATTTTCATGGCGAGGTGACATGGAACATTCCGGGAATGAATATCGGCTATGGTGAATTAAAAACGATTGAAATCTATGAATTTGTTAAAGCCATTGTAGAAGAAAAACAACCTTCTACCAGCTTTGCGGTAGGGTATCAAGTGGATAAAGTATGTGCTGCGGTTGCGAGATCTTCAACAACTTCTCAATGGGAAGTTGTTAAGTAGTTTTTATGTAAAATTTCAGTTTAAAATAGTAACTCTTTACATATGTTTCAAAATTCTCCCTTTTTTTGGAGATAGCTTAGACGAGCTATCTCCTTTAATGATAAAGATATGACAAATCAAAATATCTAGAAGCCAATTAAAGTATTCTACTACAACAATAGAACATTAATAAAGACTGCGCTAAAGGTTTTATCCTTCGGTGCAGTCTTTACTTTCGAGCCTCCGCTTGAAGAGAGTCAGTCAAAAATTCACTTGTTTTTGTAAATCCCTAAGTTGAACTCCCTTTCGGTGTGGTCTTTACTGTTTTGGCTCCGCTTGAAGAGTGTCGGTCAAAAATTACTTGTTTTGAGTAATCCCTTTGACGAACGCCCTTTGCGGGGGCTGCTTTTTTGTGCGCGGCAAGGGTCAATGCGCGTTTGCCCGGGCATACTGCTTCAACAGCTGCATATAGAAGGTGGATTCAATCTCACACCAGTTCTTTTTGCGGCGGTTTTCGCCGCAATGCCGGGATGCAGCCCCAGCCACAGCGCCTTTAGCAATGCGTTTTCCAGGCAGTAATCAAAGCTGCCGTGCACCGCAAAATGCTCCCCTTGGCACAGCGCCAAGTTCTTCATGCATCGTTCCACGCCGGGGCTGGCGAGCAGCTCCGGCTCCAGCTTTTTTGTCGCTGCTTCGTCTTTCAGCAGCTCCCGCGCCGTGCGGGAACGGATGGATATATCCGCGCTGCGCAATAACCATTCACAGACAGATGGATCAGGCATGGCACACCTCGTTGCTTCCGTGAGAAAATAAAACCTGCGATCCCGAAGATCGCAGGCGAAAAAATATTGCGGATGGCTCAGTACCCCAGAACCTTTACGCGCTCCTCGTCAGCCCATTTCAGCGCGTCGCGGATGCCCTGCTGAATGGACAGCTCGGCTTTCCAGCCGATCAACTGGGCGGCCTTGTCTGCGTTGGCATAGGCACCGGCCACATCTCCCGGGCGGGGGGGCGCTTCGGTCACGGCAATGGGCTTGCCGTACACCTCGAAAAAGGCGTTGACCAGCTCTTTGACCGTGACGCCGTTTCCACTGCCCAGATTGATGACGGCATAGTTGCCCTCGGTGTGGGCGAACACGTTTTCAAAGTTTTCCACCGCGCATACATGCGCCCGCGCCAGATCCCATACGTGCAGATAGTCGCGGATGCCCGAGCCGTCGCGGGTGGGCCAATCCACGCCCGTGATCTGGAACTCGGGCTCAAGCCCCAGTGCCGTGCTCACCAGCTTGCCCAGCACATGGGTGGGGGCGGGGTTGGCAAGCCCTGTGCGCATTTTGGGGTCGGCGCCGATGGGGTTGAAATAGCGCAGCGCAATGCCCTGCATCCCGTAGGCGTTGCTCATGTCCTGCAGCACCATTTCCATCATGTACTTGGTGCGGGCATAGGGACTGGAGGGCTTGAGCGGTGCGTCCTCGGTGACCATAAATCCGGGAACGTTGTCGTAAAGCGATGCGGAGGAGGAGAAAATAATGCGATTGCAGCCCAGGGTATTCAGGATGCGAAACAATTCCAGAGATTTGTAGACGTTTTCATGGTAATAATGATAAGGGCGCTCTACCGACTCGGGGACGACGATCAGCGCGGCGAAGTGAATGGCGCAGCAGATGTCGGGATGGTCGGCAAAAATGCGGCGCAGCAGAGACTCGTCGGAAATGTCGCCCTCATAAAAAATGCGATCCTTGGTGAATTCGCGGCGGCCGGTGACCAGAGAATCCAGAATGATGGGAGTGTGCCCTGCCTCGATCAATGCCGTGCAGGTGGTGGAACCGATATACCCGGCACCGCCCGTAACCAGAACTTTCATGAGAATGCCTCCTCAAATTTATTCTATCGCCGGCGGCTGCGCGCGGAGGAGGGGGGGCGGCGACCTCCCCGGTTTCCGCTGCGGTTGCCTTTTCCAGCGGTATACTGACGATATTTTTTGGCGCGGCTGGCGTTGAGCAGATAAAGGATCAGCACAAAGACCAGCACCAGAACCGAGATGACCAGTGCATAAACATACCACGGCACGCCGATGTGCTTGGTAGCGCTGGGAGCCGCGGTGGGCTGGGTGCCTGCCACCTGGGTAGCATGGGGCACAACCGGAGTAGAAGCGGGTTGCGCCGCCACGGCGCGCGTGGCCAGCAGGTCGCACACCAGCACGGCCTCGTCCTTATAATAGTATGTTACAGTGCCCACCGCTTGATCTTTTTCAATGGGGGCACTGAGCCCTTCCGCAGGGGTGATCTCCTGGCGGAAAGCCGAGGGATTGCCCTTCACAGCGGCAATGGCGTCCTTTGTGTCGGTGATATAGGCGCTTTTCTGCGCCACGCTGAGCACGCTGAGCGCGCCGTCGGTCTCGTCGTTGAGCGCCGCGTTGGGGATGTCCACCGTAATTTCCTGATCGCTCAGCAGAGCGCCCAGATCCACCGTGTCGTAGAACTGAAAGCCGTATTCAAACATGGTGGTGCAGCTGACCCATTTGCCGGTGGTGGAGTCGCTCAAAGCCACGGCGATGAGCTCCACATCGCCTTTTTTGGCGCTGGCCACCAAGCAGGAGCCTGCGGGGTTGGTATAGCCGGTTTTGATGCCGGTGGCGTATTCATAGGCGTAGATCTCGGATTCATCCTGACTGATCAGGCGGTTGGTGTTGTACCAGGTGCGCTCCTGGGTGTTTTTGTTTGTGGCGCGCATGGTATACCGATAGGTGGACACCAGCTTTTGAAACATGGGGTATTGCCGGGCAGCGCGGGCCAGAGTGGCCATGTCGCGGGCGGTGGTGTAGTGCTCGGCGTCGTGCAGGCCGTGCGGGTTTACATAATGGGTGCCCGTCATGCCCAGCTCCTGGGCGCGCTGGTTCATCACCGTGGCAAAATTCTCAATGCTGCCGGAAATGTGAATGGCCAAAGCGTCGGCGGCGTCGTTGCCCGAGCGCAGCATAAGGCCGTAGAGCAGCTCCTCCACGGAGAGAGTTTCGCCCTTTTTTAGCGCAATGTTGGTGGCGTCCGACGGCAGAGCGGGCAGCGAACCGATGGTCACTGTGTCTGTCAGGGTCGCCTTTTCCACGGCGAGCATGCAGGTCATGATCTTGGTGGTGCTGGCGGGATAGGTTTTGGTATCCGCTTCCTTTTCATAAAGGACCTTTCCCGTGTTGGCGTCAATCAGGATGGCGTATTTCGCCGTAACCGCGTCGGCGGACAACACACCGCCCGGCGCCAGAGTGTCAAAATCCCGCGGTGCGGGGGTGGGCGCCGCCAGGGCGACAGATCCCATCAGAGCACTGAAAACCATTGCAAGGGAAAGTAATATCGTTAATTTGCGTTTCAAATCCGCGTCTCCTTCTCAGCAAGTTAGGTTTTATTATAGCAGTTGCAGCGGGATTTGTGAAGAACGGGGTGAACTTTATGGGCTGGCAGGAAGAGGAAAAATGTACAAAAAGCGCAGCAATTGTCATATCTGCGTCAAAAGCTTGACTTTTGGGGCGGGCTCGCTATAATATTTTTTAAAGCGTAGATGGGGAAGAGTAGGCGCGATGATCTGAAGCGCATAGCGAGCCGGGGCGGGTGAGAGCCCGGCGGCAAAGGCGCGCCGAATGGACCCCGGAGTGCTCCGACGAACAAGGCAGGAAAGTAGTCGGTGCCGCGTGCTGCCCGCGTTATGTGGCAGACATGTCAATGGTGGCATAGCAGTCAATAGATCTGTCCATTTGGTGGGCAGGTCTTTATTTGTTATCGGGGAGGAAATATGGAAACAAACCAAACGACGGAAAAACGCCCGGTGATCTTCAGCGGCATTCAGCCCTCGGGCAACATCACCGTGGGCAATTACATCGGCGCCCTGCGCAACTTTGTGAAGCTGCAGGATGATTACGAGTGCTATTACTGCGTGGTCGATCTGCACAGCATCACCGTGCGGCAGGACCCCGCCGAACTGCGCAAGCGCACGCTGGATCTGCTGTCCCTGTATCTGGCCGTGGGGCTGGATCCGCAAAAAGTGACGCTGTTTGTGCAGTCTCACGTCAGCGCCCATTCGGAGCTGTCCTGGTTGCTGAACTGCTACACCTACACCGGAGAGCTCAGCCGCATGACCCAATATAAGGACAAGGCCGCCAAGCACGCCGACAACCTCAACGCCGGCCTGTACGACTACCCGGTGCTTATGGCGGCGGATATTTTGCTGTATCAGAGCGACCTGGTCCCCATCGGGCAGGATCAAAAGCAGCATCTGGAGCTGGCCAGAGACATTGCGCTGCGGTTTAACAACGCCTACAGCCCCACCTTTAAGGTGCCCGAGCCCTACATTCCCCAGGTGGGCGCGCGCATCATGAGCCTGCAGGATCCCACCGCCAAAATGTCCAAGTCCGACCCGGACGAAAACGCCACGCTGCGCCTGATGGACGACGAAGCCGCCGTGACGCGCAAGCTGAAGCGGGCAGTGACGGACTCGGAGGGCGTGATCCGCTTTGATGAGCAGGACAAGCCCGGCGTGGCCAACCTGATGACGATTTACGGCGCATTTACCGAGAAGACCATGCCGGAGATTGAGCAGGAATTCGCGGGCATGGGTTACGGCGCGTTTAAGGACGCGGTGGCAGCCGCTGTGAACGACGGCCTGCGCCCCGTGCATGAGGAGTATGCGCGCATCCGCGCCGACAAAGCGTACCTGGAGCAGGTGATGGGTGAGGCGGCTCAGCGCGCCGAGGCCACCGCCCGGCGCACCTTAAGCAAGGTGCAGAAAAAAATCGGCTTTGTGCCCCGGCCCCGGTAAGGGGGCGCGGCTGGGCAACCCCGACCCGAACCGACATAAACGGAGGACGTCACAGTGTATAGGGAGTATTCTCAGGATCTCGTTCAATTGGCCATCGAGCAAGGAGCGGCGGACGCGGTGCGCTTTGACATTGAGGACATCGTTTTTGACCCGCGCACCATCCTTAAATGTATGTACGGCTGCGCCGACTGGGGCAAAGGGCACACCTGCCCCTCGCGACCCAACAATATCTCCATGAAGGACTACGAAGAGCTGCTGTCCCGCTATCGCTGGGGCATCATCATCCACGCCCACGACAAAAAGACGACGCAGCGCATTTCTTACGATCTGGAGAGCCGCGCCTTTGCGGCGGGCTACTACTTCGCCTTTTCCATGAGCGACTGCGCCATTTGCGAAACCTGCGCCGGTCAGGACGGCCTGCCCTGCCGCGACCCGCGCCGCGCCCGCCCCGCCTTTCACAGCGTGGGCATTGACGTGTTTGCCACGGTGCGCGCGCTGGGACTGCCCATTGAAACGCTGAAAAGCCCCGATCAACAGCAGGATTGGTATGCGGCGGTTTTTGTAGAATAATTTTTTGTGCAGCTGCAGGCGTCCTTTTGCCGTGCGATCATGGAAAAGGGACGCCTGTTTTTTTAAGGAGGTGCGACCATGGTGGAGCTGTGCGCTTATGAGGAGCGAAATCGGGATGTGATGCTGCCGTGGATCTCGGCATTCTTTGGCTTTCATGCCGCGCTGGTGGGGAAAGACGCCGATGCGCAGGAGATGCAAAGCACGCTGGAGGAATGGCTGCGGGACGGGCACGAGCTGTACGTCATCACCGCCGACGGAACCGCGGCGGGTTTTGTGCATCTGGGCTTTCGAGGGGATACGGTGGCCTGGCTGGAGGATCTTTTTGTGACGCCCGCTCTGCGCGGGCAGGGCATCGCCACCCGAGCCATCGCCTGCGCCGAAGCGCTGGTCAGCGCCCGACCGGGCTGCACCGCTCTTTGCATCGACGTGGCACCGCGCAACGAGGCAGCCCTTCGGCTTTACCGGGCGCTGGGCTACGACGCGCTGAGTCTGCTGACGCTGCGCAAGGAATTCGGTCCCGATCCCCGCGACCGGCAGACCCAGGCGCTGGGCATGCGGTGGAGATACTAGCCCAAGCGGGGATGCCGCCGGGTTGCTTTTTCGCGCAGCGGTGGGAGGATTTTGCGCCCTTTGCGAAGCGCACGGCGGGTGTGAAAATTGTTCCGGAGAAGAGAAAAGCGGCGAGCCCCGCGCATTTTGCGAGGCTCGCCGCTGCTTTTCTTTATGGGGTGCTCAGCTTTGCTGGCTGATATAGTCCGCCGCCTCGGGCAACGTTTGGCCGGTGACGCGCTGCAGCAGGTCGGCAGTAAGGAGGATCCAGTCGCCGCCGGCGGTTTCCAGATAGTAACCGTCGGGCAGGGCGTAAAGGTCGCTGTCCTGATACCAGCCGCTGCTGCGCAGCTCGGAGCGGTAGAAATTCACTACGCCCACCGGGCGGGAGTTGGCGTGGGTCAAATGCCCTTCGCTCAGCAGGGTGTCCAGCGTCTGCCCGGTTTGCCCGCGCAGCGCCAGCAGCTCGCCCATCAGCTCACGATCCGATACCATGCTTTCTTTCCCATCGGTGGGGACGAAGCCCAGCTCGTCCACCGTGTCTGCGCCAAAGGCGGGCAAAGCCGTGTTTTGCCTCAGATAGCAGCGTCCTGAATTTGCCATGGCGTTGGGGACGTCCGAGCGCTCTTCGCGAATGGTGAGCACCAGCTGCTGCGTATCGTTTTTCTGGATAAACAGCTTTTCATTTTCCGCATAGCGCAGCTTGCCTACGCAGGCGGCCTCTCCGGCGCGCAGCAGCCACCCACCCTGAGGATCGGCAGCGCCGGGCGATCCCTCCAGCGCGTAGGATACCCCTTTGAGCGTGATGCGTGTCTCCGCTTCGTCGTTAAACTCATAAGCGGTGGGGAAGAGAGCACAGCCGCCCAGCGCACCGACCATCAGCGCCACACCCATGCAGGAACCGATACGGAAAATGCGGGTGTTCATGGAGTACCTTCCTTTCGCGGGTTAAAGAGGGATGATTGTTACCTCTAATATACCACCCCGAAAGCGGATTTATTCACGACTCCTCCTGGGCTGCGTTGAGTTCGTCCATGGCCTTTTCCCAGTCGTCCATCAGCTGCTCCAGCTGCTCGCCTAAGCGGGCGTATTCCTGAGATAAGGCGGTCAGCTCGTCGGGCGTTTTGCCCGCGGTGTCGGCCAGCGCTTCCTCCAGCTGGGCGATGCGCTGCTCGCACTGGGAAACGTTTTCCTCCGCCTCCTTGGCCGCGCGGCGTTTTTGGCGCAGGGCGGCTTCCTTTTCCCGGGTCTGTCGCTCCTGCTTGCGGCGCATGGTGCGGGTCTGCCCGTCGTCGGGTTCGCCCAGCCCCTCGCGGCTTTCCAGCAGCTTGTGGTTCATGTAGGCGTCCCAGTTTCCGGGGTAATCGGTGAAGCCGTCGTCTCGCATTTCAAAGATGCGGCTGGCGATGCGGTTGATGAAATAGCGGTCATGGGAAACGAAGAGCACCGTGCCCTGAAATTTTTGCAGCGCGTCCTCCAGCACCTGGCAGGAGTCGTGATCCAGATGGTTCGTGGGTTCGTCCAGCAGCAGCACGTTTTTGTTGCCAAGCAGCAGCTTGATGAGGGCAAGACGTCCCTTTTCGCCGCCGCTGAGGGAGCCGACGATTTTGTCAATGTCGTCCCCGCGAAACAAAAACGACGCCAGCGTGTCGCGCACCTTCTGGTGATCCATGGTGGGGTAGGCGTCCCAAATTTCGTCCAGTACGGTGTTTTCCAAATTCAGGCCGGCCTGCTTCTGGTCGTAATAACCGATCTCGGTGCCGGTGCCCCAGCGGTAAGCGCCGCAGGTGGCGGGCAGTTCTCCGGTCAAAATGCGCAGCAGGGTGGTCTTGCCGATGCCGTTTCGCCCCACGATCCCCACGCGGTCGCCCGCCCGAACGTGCAGATCCAGATGCTCAAAAAGGGCACCCACACCGAAATCCTTGGAGAGATCCTCGGCCAGCAGAACGTCCTCTCCGGTGCGCCGCGCCGCCTCAAAGGAAAACTGTATGGTGGCATCTTCGCTGGGGCGCTCCACGCGCTCTACCTTGGCCAGCGCCTTCTCCCGGCTGTGGGCGGCTTTCAGGCTTTTCTCCCGGTTGAAGCGCTTGTACATGGCGATGATCTCTTCCTGACGCTGGATCTCCCGGCGGTTGAGCTCATAGCGCTTCTCCTGCTGCTTGATAAATTCATCCCGTGCCTGCACATATTGGGTATAGTTGCCCTGATAAACGCGCA
>JAQUVY010000008.1 GCA_028693155.1 Eubacteriales bacterium | reverse complement strand
AACAACCGCCGTAGCAAGGCAAAGCTAAAGGGCTTGCCACCTGCAATTCACAGACAACAAGCCCTCTCGGTTGCTTAATAAAAATATTTGTCCAACTTTTTGGGGTCACTTCACTTGTCTTTAGGCGGGTGCTTTTTTATGGCGCTGCGTGCCGTGTCCCGGCGGTGAGGCCGGGTTTTCGCGGCGGATATCAGTCGGTGTAGTTGGTGAAATACCGCTGCACCAGCACGATGGGCGTGCCCTTATCCCCGCTGCCCGAGGTCAGGTCGCACAGCGAACCCAGCAGGTCGGTATACCGCCGGGGCGTGGTGCCCTCGGTGGCCATGGTGCCCTTGAGCTGGGCGTCCTTGTTGCGGATCTCCTGTGAAATGGCCGCCTTCAGCGCTTCGCCGGACAGCCCGGCAAACTGGTTGTCCGCCAGATATTTGAGCTTCAGCTCGTTGGGCGTGCCCTCCAAGCCCTTGGTATAGCCCGGGGAGACCACCGGATCGGCCAGCTCCCAGATCTTGCCCACCGGGTCGCGGAAGGCGCCGTCGCCGTATACCATGACCTCCAGCGTCTTTCCGGTGCGCGCCTTCAGCTCCTGCTGCACAGCCTCCACAAACTCGCTGCAGCCCCGCGGGAAAAGCTTCACGCTCTCCTCGGTGGCCTTGTTGGAGCCCAGCAGACCGAAATCGGCGTTGTAGCCGCTGCCCTGCACGGGCGCGGTGAGGATCTCGTCCAGCCCATACACGATGGCCGCGCCGGCCGCCTTGTTCAGCCGTTTGGAGCGGGCGCGGGTATGAATGTCGCAGCACAACACATTTTTCGTGGCCTGTAACAGCGCCGTGGGCGCGTTGGCAAACAGGAAGTCGCACTGCGCACCCTCTTTGCGCACCAGATCTCCGTAATACTGCACATAATCCACCCCGGTAAAGGGATGCAAGCGTATGCCGAACAGCTCGCGATAGCGGGTTTCATCCAGCACGTCACGGTAGGGATCCAAGCCCTTTTCGTCCACCTCATCCAAATCGACCAGATGGTTGCCCACCTCGTCGGAGGGATAGCTCAGCTGAATGACCACGCGCTTTGCGCCCCGGGCGATGCCCTTGAGGCACATGGCAAAGCGGTTGCGGCTGAGGATGGGAAACAGCACGCCCACCTCGCCGTCGGGATACTTGGCGCGAATATCCTGGGCGATTTGATCCACCGTGGCATAATTGCCCTGCGCGCGAGCCACCACGGCCTCGGTGATGCCCACCACGTCGCGGTCATACAGCTCAAAATGTTCTTCCACGGCGGCCTGTGCCACCGAATCGGCTACAATGCTTACCAGATCGTCACCCTGGCGGATGATGGGCGCGCGCACCCCGCGCGCAATGGTACCGGATAAAGATGGCATGGAAAGCCCTCCTTCAAGACAGCTTGTCTTTTTCTCGCTCTTATCATATACTCACACAAGGCATAAGTAAAATGATTATATTTTATGTTTTCCATAAGCGGAGGTAATGTCTATGAACTTGGAGCGGTACCGAATTTTTTATGAAGTGGCCTGCCGAGGCAGCTTCAGCGCCGCGGCGCAGGCGCTGTTTGTGACCCAAAGCGCAGTCAGCCAGAGCATGTCGCTGCTGGAGGACGAGCTGGGGGCGGCGCTGTTCGCGCGGCTGCCCCGGGGCGTAGCGCTCACCGCCGAGGGTCGGGCACTGCTGAGCCATGTGAAGCAGGCCATGGAGGCGCTGGAAGCCGGGCAGCGCCAGGTGGAGAAGCTGCGCTCGCTGGAGGAGGGGCTGCTCTCCCTGGCCGCGTCGGACACCGTGGCGGAGAAGCTGCTGCTGCCCTGCCTGGATCGCTTTCACGCCACCTATCCGCACATCCGCCTGCGGGTGATGAACAAAACCAGCCCGGACATTCTGACGCTGCTGCACAGCGGAGAAGTCGAGCTGGGGTTTGTCAATCTGCCGCTGCTCGATCGGGATGTGACCTTTCTGCCCTGCCTGGAGGTACACGACGTTTTCGTGGCCTCCCCCGAGGTGGCCGCAGAGTTCCATGGCGCGGTCACCCCTGAGGGGCTGCAGCGCTGCCGCCTGATCATGTTGGAAAACCTCTCCAACAGCCGGCACTACGTGGACGCGTGGTTCGCGCGGCAGGGGCTGAGCCTCGCGCCCGAAACCGAGCTGGGGGCCCACGCCCTGCTGCTGGACTTTGCCCGCGTTGGGCTGGGCGTGTCCTGCGTCATTCGGGAGTTTGCCCAAAAGGAGCTTCAGGAAGGCTCTCTGGTAGAGCTGGCGCTGGAGCCGCCCATCCCCCACAGGCATCTGGCGCTGTGCCATTCGGCTCGCGCGTCGCTTTCCCCCGCCGCCTCGGCCTTTGTTTCCATGCTTTCCCCGCTTTTGGAAACAGCCGCCGAGGTCTCCCGTTGAACCGGTGCCCTCTCAAAGTGCTAGCTTTGCCGCCTGCGCATAAAAAGAGCTCCGAACCTCGCCGTTCGGAGCTCTTTGCGTTATGCGCTTTATTCCTTGCTCAGGTATTCATGGATGGCCTTAGCCGCGTCCTTCCCTGCGCCCATGGCCAGGATCACCGTGGCCGCACCGGTCACCGCGTCTCCGCCGGCATAGACACCCCGGCGTGTGGTCTCTCCGTCCTCGCCCTGGGTCACGATGCAGCCGTGCCGGTTGGTTTCCAGCCCCGGCGTGGTGGTGCGGATCAGCGGGTTGGGCGATGTGCCGATGGCCATGATGACGCAGTCCACCTCCATGGTGAATTCCGAACCGGCCTTGACCACCGGACGGCGGCGACCCGATTCATCCGGCTCCCCCAGCTCCATCTCCACGCAGGTCATGCCCGTCACCTGCTTATGGGCATCCCCCACAATGGCGGTGGGATTGGTCAGCGTCTTAAAGACGATGCCCTCCTCCATGGCGTGCTCCACCTCTTCCTTACGGGCGGGCAGCTCGGTCATGGAGCGGCGATAAACGACGGACACCTCCTGTGCGCCCAGCCGCTTGGCGCAGCGCGCGGCGTCCATGGCCACGTTGCCGCCGCCCACCACCGCCACCTTTTGGGCGTGCTGAATGGGGGTGGCGCTGCCTTCGCGATAGGCTTTCATCAGGTTCACGCGGGTCAGGAACTCGTTGGCCGAGTAAACGCCGCGCAGGTTTTCGCCGGGAATGTTCATAAAGCGGGGCAGCCCCGCGCCCGTGCCGATAAAAACGGCCTCAAAGCCGTCGTCAAACAGCTCGTCCACCGACAGAACTTTGCCGATGACCATGTTCGTGCGCACATCCACGCCCAGCGCCTTGAGATGGTCGATCTCGCGACGAACGATATCCTTGGGCAAGCGGAACTCGGGAATGCCATAAACCAGCACGCCGCCGGCCAGATGCAGCGCCTCAAAAACCGTCACCGCATAGCCGCGCTTGGCCAAATCGCCCGCGCAGGTCAAGCCCGCCGGCCCCGCGCCGATCACCGCCACCCGATGGCCGTTGGCCGTCGCTGGCTCGCTTGCGCATTCCTCGTGCGCCATGTGATAATCGGCCACATAACGCTCCAACCGGCCGATGCCCACCGGCTCGCCCTTGATGCCCCGCACGCACTTGGCCTCGCACTGATGCTCCTGCGGGCAAACCCGGCCGCACACGGCGGGCAGCGAGCTGGACAGGGAAATCACATCATAAGCGCCTTGAATGTCGTTTTCCTTCACGCGGGTGATAAAGCCAGGAATGTCAATGGCAACCGGGCAGCCGCTGACGCAGGGCTTGTTTTTGCAGTTCAGGCAGCGCTGCGCCTCGTCGGCCGCCATTTCGGCCGTATAGCCCAGAGCCACTTCCTCAAAGTTATGGCTGCGCACAGCCGCGTCCTGCACCGGCATGGGGTTCTTGGTCTGCTTCATGTTCGACATGGCTTATTCCTCCCCCTTCTTGAGCAGGTTGCACGCGTGCTCATGCTGGCTGCGCTCAAAGTCGCGATACATGGCGGCGCGCTCCATCGTCTCGTCAAAGTCCACCAGATGTCCGTCAAAATCCGGGCCGTCCACGCAGGCAAACTTGGTTTCGCCGCCCACGGTCAGCCGGCAGCAGCCGCACATGCCCGTGCCGTCTATCATGATGGGGTTCATGCTGACCATGGTCTTGATCCCGTACTCTTTGGTCAGCTTGCAGACAAACTTCATCATAATCAGCGGCCCGATGGCAATGACCTCATCGTATTTTTCTCCGGCGTCGATAAGCGCTTTGAGGGCGTTGGTCACCAAGCCCTTTTCGCCGTAGCTGCCGTCGTCGGTCATCATGCGCAGCACATCGCTGGCCGCCTTAAATTCATCCTCCAAAATGACCAGCTCACGGCTGCGGAAGCCCACGATGGAATGCACCTGGCAGCCCTGCTCGTGCAGCTTCTTTGCCACGGGGTAGGCGATGGCGCAGCCTACGCCGCCGCCCACCACCGCCACTTTTTTCAAGCCCTCGGTATGGGTGGGCACGCCCAGCGGCCCCACAAAATCGGTGAGGCTGTCGCCCACCTCCAGCGCGTCCAGCTTCTGCGTGGTCGCGCCTACGATCTGATAAATGATGGTCACGGTGCCCGCCTGGCGGTCATAATCGGCCACCGTGAGCGGAATGCGCTCCCCCTCCTGCTCTGCCCGCAAAATGATAAACTGCCCGGGCTGCGCCTTCTTTGCTACCAGCGGCGCGTCAATCTGCATCAGCGTCACCGTGGGATTCAGGCGCTGCTTGCGCACGATTTCGTACATGCTTCCATTCCTTTCCGTACTACAGATGGAAAAAACCGCCTGCGCGGTCTTTTCCTTTAATGAATTACTATACCAAAGGATACGCGCCGGGTCAAGTTGTTCAGAAATAAATGTCTTCCCCGGTGTATGCGCAGGTCAGCACGCGCTTCATCGCCGCCTCCGCAATGGGCCTGGGATTGGAGGCGGTGCAGGGGTCGGCCACGGCGTTGCGGGCGATCTCATCGGCGCACGCGTCAAAGCGCTCAGGGGTCACGCCGTTGGCGGCATAGGTCGGGGCGATGTCCAGCTTGGCGTTGAGGGCGCGCACGGCGTCCACCAGCGCGTTCACCAGCTGGCGGTCGCTGCCGCCGTACAGCCCCATTGCCCGGGCGATGGCGGCATAGCGCTGCGGGCACGCGGGCGCGTTATATTGAATGACTGCCGGCAGCAGCACGGCGTTGCAGCAGCCGTGGGGAATGCCGAACATGGCACCGGTCTTGTGCGCCAGGCTGTGGGCGATCCCCAGCAGCGCGTTGGAAAAGGCCATGCCCGCCATGCACTGGGCGATGTGCATTTTCCCCCTCGCCTGGGCGTCCCCATGGTAGGAGGGCAGGATACAGTCATAAATATCGGTAATGGCCTTGATGGCCAGCGCGTCGGAAAACTCGCTGTGCGCCGTGGCCACATAGGCCTCAATGGCGTGGGTAAGCGCGTCCATGCCGGTGTGCGCGGTCAGCGTCTTGGGCATGGTCAGCGGAATGTCCGTGTCCAAAATGGCGATGTCCGGCGTAATTTCAAAGTCGGCCAGAGGATATTTGATGTTGGTGGAATAATCGGTGATCACCGAGAAAGCCGTCACCTCGCTGGCTGTGCCGCTGGTGGACGGAATGGCCACAAAAATGGCCTTTTGCCGCAGCTTGGGCATGGTAAAGGGCGTTTTGATGTCCTCAAAGCTCTTTTCCGGGTATTCATAAAACACCCACATGGCCTTGGCGGCGTCCAGAGGTGAGCCCCCGCCGATGGCGATGATGACGTCGGGTTGGAACTCCTGCATGGCCTGCGCCCCGCGGTACACCGTCTCGATGGACGGATCGGGCTCGATCCCTTCAAACAGGGATACCTGGGCGCCGATGCCCTCCATAGCGGCCTGCACCTTTTGCAGAAAGCCGCCCTTTTTCATGGAACTTCCGCCGGTCAGGATCATGGCGCGTTTGGCGCCCTTGAGATTTTTCAGTTCCTGGATGGCGCCCGGACCGAAGTACAGGTCCCGGGGCAGGGTAAATCTGGGCATAAAAATACCTCCCTAACGCAAGTGTGCGATGAAGTTATTTTGCCGTGGGAGGTGGTATACTATGCATAAGAGAACCTTTGTTTTTCCAGGCGCGGCGCGCTTGCGAATAAAAAATGGTGGAACCCGGCTCCGCCGGTGGCTTCACCGCAGAAACGGAGGGGGAAACATGGCAAATAGACCCGTGATCACCATCAGTCGGCAGTACGGCAGCGGCGGTCGGCTCATCGGGCAAAAGCTTGCCCAGGCTCTGGACATTCCTTTTTATGACAAGGAGCTCATCACCCTGGCCGCAAAGAAAAGCGGCTACGACGAGGAGATCTTCAAGAGCGTGGACGAGCAGGCCAGCAACAGCCTTTTGTATACCCTCGCCATGGACGGAAACGTCACCAGCGGCTTTACCAACCTGCCCCTGAACGATCAGCTGTTCATGATCCAGTCAGGCATCATTCGCGACCTGGCCAAGCAAGGCCCCTGTGTCATCGTGGGGCGCTGCGCCGACTATGTGCTCAGCGAAGAGCCCGACGTTGTCAATGTCTTTATTTACGCCGACCTGAAAGCGCGCATGGAGCGGGCGGTCAGCCAGTACGGCCTGCCGCAGGGCAAGGCCGAGGTTACCCTGGTCAAGACGGACAAGCGACGCGCCACCTACTACAACTACTACTCGGGCAAAAAGTGGGGACGCGCGGAAAATTATCACCTGTGCCTGGACAGCGGCCGCATCGGGCTGGACGCGTCGGTGGATGTGATCCGCACCTATCTTTGCGCCGCAGAAACCAAGTGAGCCCATCTCAAACACAAGCGCCTGCCGAAATATTCGGCAGGCGCTTTGATGCTCAGAAGCAGCGCTTGGTGACCGATCGGTCGCAGGTGCCCTTCTTCTGGCATTGGTAGCAGATCTCGTTTTTCATCTCATCGCCGTCAAAATACTGGCGCAGATTCTCCAGCGTGGTCAGCGCGATGTTTTCCAGCGCCTCGTTGGTCAAAAACGCCTGATGGGAGGTGACAATGACATTGGGCATGGAAATGAGGCGGCTGAGCACATCGTCGGCGATGATGGTGTTGGAGAAATCCTCAAAAAAGACCTCACTCTCCTCCTCGTACACGTCCAGCGCCGCGCCGCCCACCTTTTTGGTCTTGATGGCCTCCAGCAGCGCTTCGCTGTCGATGAGCGCGCCGCGGGAGGTGTTGAGCAGCACCACGCCGTTCTTCATCTGTGCCAGCGAGGCGGCGTTGACCATATGGCGCGTATCCCGGGTCAGCGGGCAGTGCAGGGAGATCACATCCGCCTGCGCCCAAAGCTCCTCCAGCGATACATAGCCAATGGACGCATCCTGCGCGGGGTAGGGATCGTAGGCGATGACGTTCATGCCAAAGCCCCGGCAAATGTCGATGAACACCCGCCCGATCTTCCCCGTGCCCACCACGCCCACGGTCTTGCCGTGCAGGTCGAAGCCCGTCAGCCCGTTCAGGCTGAAATTGAAGTCCCGAGTGCGGATATACGCGCGGTGCGTTTTGCGGTTCAGCGTCAGCAGCAGCGCCATGGCGTGCTCGGCCACGGCATAGGGCGAGTAGGCAGGCACGCGGGCAATGTGTATCTTGCCGTAGGCCGCCTTAAAGTCGATGTTGTTGTAGCCCGCGCAGCGCATGGCCAGCATCCGTATACCGCCGTCAAAAAGCCCCTGCAGGGCCGCGGCGTCGACGGTATCGTTGACAAAGGCCACCGCCGCGTCGCACCCGGCGCTGAGCACCGCCGTGTCGGCGGTCAGCCGGTTCTCCAGATATTTCATCTCAAAGCCATATTCGGGCGCGTGGGCATCAAACCAAACGCGGTCATACGGTTTGGCATCATAAAACGCAATTTTTCTCATTGTATGCCTCCTGAAAGCGGCGATGCTTCGCCGCTTTTAAGTATACCCCGTTGGCATATCCGTCAATCATCCTCCCGCAGCAGAAGCCCCACCGGGCAATGATCGCTGCCCAGAACCTCGGGCAAAATAAAGCTGTCCTGCACCTGCGGCAGCAGCGCCCGGGATACCAAAAAGTAGTCGATGCGCCACCCGGCGTTGTTGGCGCGGGCGTTGAACTGGTAGCTCCACCAGGAATAGGCGCCGGTCAGCAGCGGATATTTCTCCCGGAACGTGTCGGCAAAGCCCGCGTCCAGCAGCTCGGTCATCTTGGCGCGCTCCTCGTCGGTAAACCCGGCGTTGCCGCGGTTGGCCTTGGCGTTTTTCAGGTCAATTTCCTCGTGCGCCACGTTCAGATCGCCGCAAACGACCACGGGCTTTTCCCGCTCCAGCTCCTTGAGGTAGGCACGAAAATCGTCCTCCCAACGCATACGGTACTCCAGGCGCGCCAGATCACGCTGGGCATTGGGGGTATAGACATTCACCAGAAAAAAACGGTCAAATTCCAGCGTGATGACCCGTCCTTCTTTTCCGTGCTCCTCCGGGCCGATTCCATAGGTCACGTTTTTCGGGGAAACGCGGGTAAAAACCGCCGTGCCCGAATAGCCCCGCCGCACCGCGCTGTTCCAATACATTTCATAGCCCGGAAAATCAAAATCAGCCTGCTCGGGCTGCATCTTTGTCTCCTGCAGGCAGATCACATCCGCGTCCGCCGCGTCCAAAAAATCGGGAAATCCTTTTTTCATGCAGGCCCGCAGGCCGTTCACGTTCCACGAGATCAGTTTCATCTGTCGCCTCTCCCCTTTCGTTATGGGTGTATTGTACCCGGCGGGCGCGAAAAATAAAAAAGAAAGCGGAGCCCTGCTCCGCTTTTTCGCCTATAAAATGCTGCTGATAAAGTTTTTCACCCTCGGGTCCTTGGGCGCGCCGAACATCTCCGCCGGCGTTCCCTGCTCCAAGATGCCGTGATCGCCCATAAAGACCACGCGATCGGCCGCTTCCTTGGCAAAGCCCATTTCATGGGTTACCACCACCATGGTCATGCGCTGGGCAGCCAGCTTTTTCATCACCGCCAGCACTTCTCCTGTCAGCTGCGGATCCAAAGAGGAGGTGGGCTCGTCAAACAGCAGCACATCGGGCTGCATCATCAATGCCCGGGCGATGGCCACGCGCTGCTTTTGCCCGCCTGAAAGTGAGTTCGGCATGGCGTCCGCCTTGTCCGCCAGCCCCACCAGCGTCAGCTGCTCCCGCGCGCGGGCGACGGCCTGCGCCTTGGGTTCTTTTTTTACATACATGGGCGCGTAAATAAGGTTGTTGAGCACATTGACATGGGGAAAGAGGTTGAAGCTTTGAAACACCATGCCCATGCGGGCGCAGATGCGCCGCTTCTCGACTTCGGGCGCGTACACGCCGCCCTTCATCAAATACTCACCCTCCACAATGATGTCGCCGGCGTCCGCCCGCTCCAGGTCGATCAGGCAGCGCAGCATGGTGCTCTTGCCCGATCCGGAGTAGCCGATCACCGCCACGGTTTCGCCCTTCTCCACCGAAAAATCGACGTTTTCCAGCACCACATCTTCGCCAAAGGACTTGCACAGTCCCGCGGCTCGCAGCATCTCCATCTTGTCCCCCCCTTAAAAGCTAAAGCGCTTTTCCAGATATTTAAACAGCTGGGTCAGCCCATAGGTCATGACCAGATAAAACACCGCCGCCACCACATAGGCCAGCACGTTGACGTCGCGGTTGACCGCGGACTTGGCAAAGTACAGCACCTCGGTCACGCCGATGGCGGTAACCAGCGCCGTATCCTTCACCAGAGTAATGGCCTCGTTGGTGACCGGCGGCAGTGCCACCCGCAGCATCTGCGGAATGACCACGCGCAGCGTCGTTTGCCAGCGCGAGAAGCCCAGCACCTTCGCCGCCTCGTGCTGCCCCTTATCCACCGAGAGCAGCCCGCCGCGAAAGATCTCGCAGAAATACGCGGCGTAGTTCAGCACAAAGGTCACGCAGGCGGCGGGAAAGCGCTCCATGGTCAGATATTTCCCGATAACCGGAATAAAGGTCAGGCCAAAATAGAAAAAAAACAGCTGTAGCAGCAGCGGCGTGCCCCGCATCAGCCAAACATAGCCGCCGGTTATGCCGCGCACAAAGCGGTTGCCGCTTGCGCGCAGGAAAGCCAGCGCCAGCCCCAGCGGCAGCGAACACGCAATGGTGATGGCAAACAGCCCTACCGTATATTTCAGCCCGCCGCTCAGCGCGCCGCACAGCTGCAAAAAATAATCCATCTCACCCTCCCCGCCCTGCCGGAAAAGCCCGCGCAAAGCCAAAAAACAGACCCTCGGAACACGCCCGAGGGCCCGCTGATTTTTTGGAATCAGTTGTTGGTCATGATGTAACGGCCCACGACTTCGTCTACCACAAAGGCGTCAATGCGGCCGGCCTTCAGCTCCAGGAACACGCTGACGTTATCGGCCAGCTCGGTGATGGAGGTCACCTTCTCGGAAATGGGGTTCTTGGTCAGGGCGCTCAGCGCGGTGGAACCCTTTTGCAGACCCACCTTTTTGCCCTCCAGATCGGCGATCGTCTTGATGGACGAGCCCTCGGGCACAATGATGATCTGCCGGTTGGCAATGTAAGGCTTGGTGAAGTACATGTTGGCCAGACGCTCATCGTCGATGCTCATGCCGTTCCAGATGCAGTCGATCTTGCCGCTGTTCAGCTCCATCTCCTTGGCGTCCCAGTCGATGGGCTGCAGCACCAGCTCCACGCCCATGCGCTTGCACACTTCCTTGGCCAGGTCGATGTCAAAGCCCACGATGTTGTTGTCCTCGTCGCGGAAACCCATGGGCGGGAAGCTATCGTCCAGACCCACGACCAGCTTGCCCTTATCCAGCACCTTGGTCAGGGAATCGTCCTCGGCCGGCGCTTCGCTCTCTTCCAGGTAAGCCGCGTCCTTGATCAGGTTATCCGTGCCGAACCAGGTCTCGGCGATCTTGGCGGAGGCACCGTCGGCGGCCATGGTGTCCAGCTGCTTCTGCACTTCCAGACCCAGAGCAATGTCGCCGTTGCGGAAGCCGATGCCGTACTGCTCCGCCTCCAGCGCTTCGTCCAGCACCACATACTTCTTAGCCGCTTCGCTCTTGCAGCCTGCCATGGACAAAACCACCAGCAGCAGGGTCATAACGGCAGCGGTCAGCTTTACAAATCTTTTCATAGTCTCCCTCTCCATTCGCTTTAGTATTGCGCAGTGATAGTGTACTACACTGCCGGGCGAATAGCAAGCCCCACTTGAAAAGATTTTTTTGCGCCCGCCGCAACAAAAAAGCGCGGTGTCTGCCGCGCTTTTTTCACGTTGCGTTTATTGGGGTTCTTCCTGCAGCATCTGCAAAAGCAGCCCCAATGTCTGCCCAAACACGCTCTGGAACCGATCCAGCTCCTCCTGCACGTCCTGCCCGGCGTCCACCATCTCCTGCAGCGTGGCGCAGCTGTCCCGCAAGGCGTTCAGGCTGAGGCTGGCCGCCAGCCCCTTGAGCGAGTGGATATGCCCGGAGGCCTCCGCATTTTTGCCCGACTGGAGCAGCAGCAGAATGCGGTCGTACTCCTCATCCTCGCAAAAACGGTACAAATATTTGATATACAATTCACGATTGTCGGAAAACCTGCTCATGCCTTCCTGAAAATCAATACCGGCGGCTTTCATTTCATCCGCAAATCTTTCTTCCATCCTCTTCTCCCTCGTTCCATAAATCCATCAGCAGCTTGCACAGCTCCTTCATTTCCACGGGTTTGATGACGCAGGCGTTCATGCCGCTGCGCATGGCGCGCGCACATTCCTCCTGGCTGGCACCCGCAGTCACGCCGATGATGGGCAGTCTGCGCGCATCTCTGCGGTGGCTGGCCCGAATGGCCAGCGCCGTCTGCCAGCTGCTCAGCTCTCCGGGCATATGCAGATCCAGCAAAACCGCATCGATCTCGTCCTGCTCGCTGCGGCAATACGCCTCCAGCAGCTTCGTGCCGTCGGGCATCCCCTGGGCAGCCGCGCCCCGCAGCGCCAGCAGATCGCAAAGGATGTCACGGCTGGCGGCGTTGTCGTCTGCCACAAGGATATGCCGCCCGACCATATCTTGGGTTATTTTCTCTGCAGGAGCCTGCTCGCCTTTGATGCCCAGAACCTTACACAGCGCCGCGTAAACGTCCGCATACAGCAGCGCGCTGTCCAGGTATGCGTCCGCTCCCTCGAGCTCCTGCGCCCAGGCCTGCGGAACATACACCGCCTTAACGTCCTGCTCGTGAAGAAGCTCTATCACCCGTTGTGGGCTCTGGCATGCCCGCCCGCACAAAATGCAGACGTCATACCTGCGCTGGCTCAGCTCCACTTGCAGCTGCTCCTGCGCACCTACGCCGGTTGCCGCAGCCCCCATGACGATCAGCTTGCGCAGGGTGTGCCCGGCGCGCAGCACATCATCATCCAGCAGCAGCACCCGGGGCGAGACGCCAAGCTGCGGGATGGGCACCAAAGCTCCCAGCGCAAGGTGCAGCTCCACATAAAAGGTCGTCCCCTCGCCCAGTTTGCTCTCCACCGAGATCGAACCGCCCATCTGCTCCACCAGGGTTTTGGTAATGCTCATGCCCAAACCGGTGCCCTGTGCCTGGGTGTAGGCGTCACCCTCCTGGGTAAAGGGCAAAAACAGCTTCTCCAGAAAGGATTCGCTCATCCCGATGCCGTTATCCTGCACGGAAAAGGCAAAATGAAGATTCCCATCCTGGGTGGGGGTCAGTTCTGCGGTCAGTTGAATTATACCACCTGCCGGCGCAAATTTCACCGCATTGGACAAAAGATTAAAAAGAATCTGCTGGCAGCGCAGGGGATCGCCCCACGCGCAATACCCGCTGATGCCGTTTACGTTTACAATCAGCTTTTGATCCTTGGCTTTCACCTGCACCACCATGAGGTTTGCCACGTCGCGGATCAGCGCACCGGGAAGGAACTCCTCCTTCACCAGCTCCATATCCCCCTGACGGATCTTTTCGCTGAGCAGCATTTCCTTGGTCAGCCGCAAAAGGTAATCGGCAGAGCTTTCGATGTTGCTGATGGCCTGCAGCTGCTTTTCCGGCTGCCCCGAGCAGCGCTTCGCCTGGCGGGCAAAGGCCAGCACGCCGTTAAGGGGCGTGCGCACCTCATGACACAGGCTGGACAGCTGCTCCGCAGTCTGCTTGGTCGCGGCGATGGCGTCCCGCAGCGTATCGGCCAGCTTTTCCCGGTCAATATGCCGCCGCGTCTGGTCGGCAACCTTCACAACATAGCGCATTTGCCCCGAGGGCCAGGTCAGCGGATAAAAATGCAGGCCGATCCACCGCCCTTCTTCTCCCGCGGAGACATCCAGCTCAGCGCTTTCCTCCTCGTGGGCGGCAAGAAGCTTCTCAATGTCCGTATTTTCGATGGCACTCGCCCGGCAATATTCCCGCCACTGCAAATAGCCCCGATGATCCACACTGGACGGCACGCCCAGAATGGTTTCCACGCGCTCACTGATGTACTCAACCTTTTCCTGCTGGGGATTGACCACAAAAAAGCCCTCATCTATGCTGCTCATGGCCATCCGCCGGATGAGCCCGTCCTGATAGGAACACTTGGCGGTGTTCCAAAAAAGGAAAGCCATCAGGCCGACGATGAACACCATCAACACCGACATGATCAGAACCAGACCCATGTTGTTGTTGATATTCTGCTTTGCGTAATGCGCGTTGCTTTCCAGCGCCTTGTCGATGGCCAGGGAGGATTCCCGCTCCAGCGCTTCCAGCTTTTTCATAAGGTTATCGTTTAAAGAGGAGATGTGATTCTGCCCATCCAGTAAATATACGTTTCCCCGCTCCAACTCCGCGTGGATTTGCTGCTGCAGGGTGCATACGGCCAGCTTGACCTCCTCCAGCAGCGCGGCGTCCTCCGTTTGATCGGCGATCAGGGCGTCAAGCTGAAGCCTGCAGTCCTGCATGTATCCTTTGAGCAGCGTCCAGCGCTGGTCAAACATGCCATCGGGGTTATTGTACATTTTGCGATAGGTGTTCTGCATTTTATTGATGAGATTGCAAAGTGTCTGTATCTTTTGATAACGCGGCTGCAACTGCATATAAAGGGTTCGCAGCTGGTCGGTGCTTTCGTCTACGTTGCGGATGGCAAAAAAGCAAAAAGACAGCACAACCCCGGCCGCCAGAATGCATATTCCCGCCAGAACCCATCTCAAGCGAATATTCTTCCGCAAATAACTTTTGTCCATACTTGTGAAAACCCCGCGCAGACAGAACCACGGCATCCCGGGCAAAACGCAACAAAAACTGAAGCAACTGGTGTTATTTTAGCGCACGAGTCCTCAAAAAACAAGAAAACATAAACCCTATATTTGTCCGATCCTGGCGAATTATGTCGCTTGCCTGCGCCTTGATAAAAAAAACACAAAGAAGCCAACCGAACCGGCAATGGAACAGATGGCTTCTTCCGCGTTGGAAAAATTCATCGGTACGTGCCCGCGTCTTTTTTTCGTTGAGTCTGCTGATGCAGGTTCTCTTGCCCGGTACATGGTTCTTCCTGATAAAACAACCTCTGCATGGAGCTTTGAAAAAGGCGCTTCCCGTGTTTTGCGGCGGGTGATCCGTTTGGCTTCTCTACCATCATCCCCCGTTTGCCGCAAACAATACGCGCCCGGCAAAAAAAGTTTAAAAAGGCTCTTGACTTTCCAGGGTATCCCACCTATAATAATTCTTGCGTTCCATGAACGGGACATATTCCTCAGTAGCTCAATGGCAGAGCATTCGGCTGTTAACCGAAGGGTTGTCTGTTCGAGTCAGACCTGGGGAGCCAAAAACCATAGTGTTTTCACCAAGAAAATGCTATGGTTTTTTTGTTCTTTCTGCGATATGTTGAATCCGCCCAATCGGGCTTGGACAAGCAAGACTGTTTATATGATCCGGCACGGAGAAGGATATTTTATCGGAGGGAAAATAATGACGGATAAGGAAATGATTCATAAGTGGCTGGGTGTTTTTGGAAAAGGTGTAGATGAAAAAATAATAAGGGAACACGTTACTTCCTATGGAAATCATTTATGGCATTTATTTACATGGGGCGGCGTTTCCTGCATCACCGGCGATGCAGCGAGAATCGCTTTTGACAAGCTGCCCTGCACAGAAGTAATTTGTTTTTCGGGCGGATATTCTAACAGCATGGAAGGTCTGACCACAGGGAAGAAGCTTTGTGCAAATGCGCTCGACAATTCTAAGGAAAGCGACATCTATATAGTGGCCACTGACTTTTCGTGGACATATGTTCGTACGCACGAAGCCAGCTGTGGTCCCTTTTTTTGCACAAAACAATGATCGCATCTTCTTTTTCGCGCACATAAAAAGCAGCCCTTGGTGGGGCTGCTCATTCGTGTCACAGTGTTTACTTGTCGTCTTTCGGCGGTTCCTCCTCCGAGATGTCCTCCTCCACCATATACCGGGTGATGACCTGACCGGTGCTTGTGCGCACAACGGATACGCGTCTGCATTCGGGGCAATACCAGTATTCCAGTCCTGTCTGCTTCCACGCCTCATCCATGCCGTCAAGAAATGATATTGTATCGCAGTCCTCCACTATTTGCCAAGCGAGCGGATTATGAATTACAACCAATTCATATGGATTTTGCTCATCAGTATTCGCCATTCTCTCCCCGCACTTGCACTGTAAGCTTGCCATGTTATGTTCCTCCTTTTCAGTTCATTCGAATCATTGTTTTATCGCGAAACCATACTTCTACTGTGCCTTTGACTGTGTGTTTTCGCAGTGCCTCTGCAAATCCCGCTTCTGCAAGTTTTATTGCCTCCGTCTTGGTTCTATTCGGATCGTATCGCGCTGCAGTCTCTCCTTCCGGAACTTGCGTAAAGCCTTTCGCAATATCCTCGGCAGTTTGACTTGGACGATCGCTGATAACACCCTTCACTTCGATATTGCGTTCTATCTTACTGTCCCCGATGTCCTTTATGGACAAATCAAACATCTTTCCTTGACGCTCTGCCCGGAACACAACCACTTTCCCCTGGTCAATATACCGTTCGGCGACAAAAACCGAGTTTTGATCTTTAACCTTGCGCCCCCTGGAATTCGTATCCTTTACCTGCTTGCTGTCATACCCGCCTCTGCCTTTTCCCATTCAACATACTCCTTTTGAGTTTTTCAGTAAAGCTTTCGACAAAAAATGGGTTTGTGCCCGCAAAAAGTTTTTTCCAAGAACACGGAACTCTTCCGTATACGACCAAACTGCTCGGGTGAACACTTGTCTGCATTTCAATGATTCCGTTCAACAGATGCCATTTGAATATCGGTTCTGCCAAAGCGCCGGTGGTTGACACCGCGATCATTCCGCCTTGCGGTAGGCCGTCAAAGCACCACATCAAACTCGTTGCGTCACCAAAGCGCACAAATTAATTTCTTCCCGCTGCATCCAATAAGCCATCTGGCAGTTCCACAGCTGCTGTGCCGGAGGCATCAGATACATCCTGTAATCCGGGGCAGGATATCCTGAAAAGCAAACGGACAGGCCGAAAAAATCGGTCTGTCCGTTCGTTTTTTGTTTTGTGCCGTCGGCGCTGCCAACCGCCGGCTGACGACTCCGCTATCGCTTCACGCCCGACACCGCGTACATCCGCTCATCGGACACCACCGCATCCACGGCGAAATACCGGTCAAACAGCGCGGCCAACTCCTGCGCCTCCATCAGCCCCAGCGACACCGGCCGCGCGCTGCCCGTGTGGTGCGCGTTGATCTTTTCCCGGCTCATGCCGTGAGCGACCGTCAGCCTGCCCCCCTGCACAAGCGCGCCGGCCAGCGCGCTCAGCAGTCGCTCCGGGTCGGGGAAATGCGGAAAAGCATTGTACAGGACGCAGCGGTCGAAGGGCTGCTCAAGCTGCACCGTCTCAATGTCGGCGCACAGCAGCGATACGCGCGGATCGTCAAATTTTCTTTTTGCCTGCTCGATCATCCCGGCGGAAATATCCACCCCGGTGACCTGTGCCGCGCCTCTTTGCAGATAGTCCGGGATCAGCACGCCCGTGCCGCAGGCCACGTCCAGCACGCGCACGCCCTGCGTGATTCCCGCAATATTCAAAATACGCGCCACCGTTTCCTCGCTGCGAATCATCTCCGCATCCCAGGAGGGCGCCAGCTTGTCAAAAAACGCTATCACATCTTTTTTGTTCATGCCGCTTCGTTCAGCTCCTCTTTGGGGTAGCGCTGAGGGATCAGATGCGCCTTTTCCAGTGCAAACACGATGGTGGGGATCAGCGCCAGCTGAATGGCCAGACCGGGCAGGCAGGTCACAAAATAGCCCGCAGCCCAGGCCGCCATGGAATAGCTGCCCGGCGCGAAGATCAGCGCCCGGGCAACGCCGGACAACACCCGCCCGATGAGCAGCGCCCCCGTCAGGCTGATGTACAGATCGGCATAAAGATTTTTCGTGCGCACCAGACGCATCAGCACCCCCGTGAATAAGCCGTACAGCGCCAGCTCCACCATCATGACCGGCAGATACGCCATGGGCGGCATGGAGGTAAGCAGGCTGGAGAGCAGCGGCCCGGCCAACCCGCACAGCAACCCAA
This sequence comes from Eubacteriales bacterium, assembly GCA_028693155.1. GTDB lineage: Bacteria > Bacillota > Clostridia > Christensenellales > UMGS416 > STF2-111. The sequence goes on along the minus strand of JAQUVY010000008.1, from coordinate 29,619 downwards.
AGGGCCAGCCGCAGATCAGCCCGCACAGCAGCACCGGGATGTGCATGGGCAGAAAAATGCTGCCGGCATTCTGCACGGCGTGAAACGCCATGGGCAGCACCACACACAGCGCGATGCACACCGCAGTAATAACCGAACGTTTGACCAAAGAAAGTTTCATCATAAGAACCGTCCTCCTATTGTTGGATTGATCGTGTTAAAAAGCCACGCAAACGCGCAAAACAACGTGCAGGGCGCACACGCCCGTGCACAGCGCCAGAGCAAACCAATCCGCCCGGCGCAGCGGGCGCGCGCGACGGTGGGTGCGGTTGGCCGCCCCCCGATACCCCCGCGCCTCCATGGCGGTTGCCAGGTCGTCGGCCCGCCGAAAAGCCGAAAGAAAGATGGGCACCACCAGCGGCGGCAGGCTTGCCGCGCGCCGCCACAAGCTGCGGCTTTCAAAGCGCGCCCCCCGGGCGATCTGCGCCTTGCGAATGGTATCCGTTTCTTCCAGCAGGGTGGGGATGAATTGAATGGCAATGCCCAGGATCATGGCGATCTCCTGCGCGGGGATGCCCAGAAGCGCCAGGGGCTTAAAGAGCGCATTCAGCGCACCCGTGATCTCCATAGGCGCCGTCGTCCCGGTCAGCACGCCGCTCAAAACCATCATCAGCGCCACCCGCGCCGCCACGTTGGCGCCCTGCGCCATTCCCGCCTTGGACAGCCGAAATATCCACCAGCTCCACAGCGCGTCCCCTCGCTCATAAAACAGCGCGTTCATGGCGAAGATGAGAACAAAAAACAGCCACAGCCGCTTCAGCGGCGCCAAAACCGCCCGCGCCGGCAAGCGGGAAAGCGCCAGCAGCGCGCCCGCCGCTGCAAAAGCCACCGCATAGGCCGGCAGGGAGGCCGCGCACACCACGCCCGCCAGCAGCAGGAAAAAGCCCAGCAGCTTTGCCCGGGCGTCCAGCGCATGCAGCACCGACTGCCCGGGAAAAAACTGCCCCGCCGGCAGCGCGCTCACGGATTGCCTCCCGCGCAAAAGCGCTCCTTCAAAACGCTCAGCAACCCTTCGTACGTCACCGCCCCAGCGGGCACCGCCACGCCGCGTTGGGTAAGCATTTGCCCCAGGGCGCGGGGCGTGCTCACGTCCACCTGCAGGCGGCGCGCCGCTTCCACATCGGCAAACACCTGCTCGGCCGTTCCCTCCAGCGCCACGCACCCATCCTTTAAAACCAGCAGACGGTCGGCGCACTGCGCCAGCGCATCCGCATTGTGCGACACCAGCACGATGGAGGTTCCCTGCGCGTTCAGGCGGCGCACCAAGGCCAGAAACCGCTCTCTGCCCATGGGATCCAGCCCGGCAATGGGTTCATCAAAGATCAAAATTTCCGGCCGCGCCGCCAGCACCCCGGCAATGGCAACGCGCCGCTTTTCTCCGCCGGAAAGCGCCAGCGGCGATTGCGCCCCCATGCGCTCGTAAGAGAAGCCCACCGTTTCCAGCGCCGCGCGCACGCGCTCTTCTTTTTGAGCCGGGGAAAGGCCGCTGTGCTTCAGGCCGAAGGTCACGTCCTTTGCCACGGTGATTTCAAAAAGCTGGCATTCGGGGTATTGAAACACCAGCCCCACCCGGGCGCGCAGCGCCGCGCGGTCGCAGCCCGGCGCGTTGATGTCCTGCCCGTCCAGCAGCACCCGGCCGTGGGTGGGAACAAGCAGACCCGCCAAAAGCTGGATGAGCGTGCTTTTGCCGCAGCCCGTGTGCCCCATGACACCCAGCACCTCGCCCGCTTCCATCCGCAGCGATACGCCGCGAAGCGCCTGCACCGCCAGCGGCGTTCCCGCCGCATAGGTAAACGAGACCTCCTCTAAGCAAAACGGCATAATTCCTCCACCAGCTCCTCGTTGGTCAGCGGGCATCTCTCCAGAGGCACCCCCGCGGCTTTGAGATCCTCATACATCCGCACGGGCAGCGGTGCAAGCAGCCCGTTTTGCGCCAGCAGCGCCGCGTCCGTCAGGATGTCCCGGGGCGAACCCTGCGCCGTCACGTTTCCCCCGGCCATCAGGTACACCCGGTCGGCCATGACGGCCTCCTCCACGTAGTGCGTGATCATCACCAGCGTCTTTTTTCCGCCTGCCCGCAGCCGGTCGATGATCCCCAGCACCTCCCGCCTTCCCTGCGGATCCAGCATGGCGGTGACTTCATCAAAAACGATGATGTCCGGATTGAGCGCCAAAACGCCCGCCAGCGCCACGCGCTGCTTCTGCCCGCCCGAAAGCAGATGGGGCGCGCGCTTTTCAAAGCCGCTCATCCCCACCGCCGCCAGCGCCGCGCGCACGCGGGTCGGGATCTCTTCCTCGGGCGTTTCGTAGTTTTCCAGCCCAAAGGCAATGTCCTCCTCCACCACCGAGGAAACAAACTGATTGTCCGGGTTTTGAAACACCATGCCGCACTGCCGCCGCAAGCGCCAGCAGTTTGCCTGCGCCCGCGCGTCCAGCCCGGCCACCCGCAGCTCTCCTTTTTGCAGTGGCAGCAGGGCGTTCAGGTGGCGCACCAGGGTGGATTTCCCGCAGCCGTTGCAGCCCAGCAACGCGATGAGCTCGCCCGCCTCGGCGCGGATACTCGCATGATCCAGCGTTTTTTTCCCAGATCCGTAGGAAAAGGAAATGTCCCGCCCTTTGATCACCGCCATCTTTTCCCCCTCCCGCAACAAAAAAATGCCATGAAAGAAACCTCCCGTTTGGGAGCGATTCCCTTCATGGCAATCCGCTGCATGTTCGTTTTTCGTCGCTGCGAAGTTTCGGTGCATGGGCGCCCTTCAAAGCGCCGGCGTTTTGTTCCTCAAAACATGTGAATTATACCACACGGCTTTTCTTCCCGCAAGGGCGGCCTTTACAGCGCGTGGCCGCACTGCGAACAGAACTTGCTGCCTGCGGTTATGGGCGCGCCGCAGTTCGGGCATTCGTTTTTCAGCTTTTCACCGCAACTGTTGCAGAACTTTGAGCCTTCCGGGTTTTGCGTCTTGCAGTTCGGGCAAACGATCATGCCCTCCTTGACGGCAGCACCGGCGTTGCTCATGACCACCGTCTGCCCGCCGGACATGATGCATTTCTCGATCACATCGAAAATCTCGGCGGGAAGCTTCTTTTGGTTATACGCGCCGATCCCCGCGGTGATCGCCAGCGGCCACGCGACGAACCACGCCAGCGCACCCGCGCCGATTTTATCCGCCCACTGGCCTTCGCCAATGGTCACATTCAGCGTGGTGTCAATTTGAACCATTTGGACCGTGATGGCCAGGCGCATGCCGGAAATGGTTTTCCACCCGTCCTTGGGCTGGCTGCCCTGTATCACGTATCCCTCGGACGTGGGCGACGCCTGCACCTCCATGCCCTTTGAGATGGACAAAAAGCTTTTCACCGCGTCGGCCAGCCGCTCAATGCCCACCTCTCCGCTCAGCCTGAACATTCTGGATTCATTTGCCATGTTTCATTTCCTCTCCCGTAATCGTTTGTCAGTCGCTGCTGACATTTCCTGTGATATAGTCAATGAAATTCTTGTTGATGGCGTCCATCATGGCGCTGTTTTGAGAAAGGCTGATCTGCGTCTGTTTGGTCAGATCGTTGGAAAAGCTGATCCCCTCGTCAATATACGCCTGCGTAAACGCAAGGCTGCACACGGACTGCGCAAGCACCGCGTATACCGAAGCGAACTTCTCCTTGGGCGCAATGATGCCAAAGACATTGCAAGCGCTGCGGCTGGGCGCTGTGTCTATTCCGTTGTTATAGGACGTGCCGGCATCCACAATGGAGGCCTGGAAGCTGCCCATGCAGGCCGCTCCGGTAGTGGATGTCAGATCCGTAAGAATAATCTTCTCATCCTGCGCGTACCCTGCATAGTAGGTGGAAATGGGGCTTTCCTTCATGTTGGCAAGGTTGTCGATGCGTGGGAAGTTGTGCGTGGCTTCATATCTATTGTAGATCGCGGCAAAGTTGTTAAAGTTATAAAGCAGGTTATCCACTGTGGCGGGATTGAGCGCGATCAACTCGGTATATAGCTTATATTCGTCCGTATGCGCTCCGGGGAAGTTGTTGTATAGATCAATAAAGAAGTTCAGTGCCTTTTGCGACTTCAAAAACGGCATAAGCGTGCCGTAATAGAAGATCTGCGTGTCGGGGTCGTTGGGGTCATACGCCCGGAAACCAAAGCCGGTGTACTGCCCGGTCGTTTCGATCCTCCATCCCGCAGGCACCTTCAGCGAGAAAAACCCTCCGTCATAGCTGACAAGCTGATACTGGTTCGCGTTCTGCTGGGGCGCACCGGATGGAGCGGGCGTCTGAACATTCTGGTTTTGCAGACTGTGCGCGTATGCATCATTTTCATCGACAGAAAAAGAGGTCAAGGCGTATTTCATCGCTCTTCGCGTTTGGTCCAAATCAGCTCCCTGTATATAAATCGCATTATACACAGCGATTCCGCCATTTGCAAGGTCTTCCGCATAGTATAAAACATTAACGTCTTTCCCCTGTGCGGCATCGGCGTATTTGTAGGACATTTTATACACGCTGCGCGATTTCAGAGTTTCGTACGGAGAAATGCTGGGCTGCGTAACGATGGCGTCACCGAGCTCCTCTTGAATGCTGCAACTCTTTTCCTCCAGATATTCCTGTGCCGACGGGCCGCCGACGATTCTGGATACGGTGAAGTAAGGGATCTCATTTACGTTTTTGGTATACACCGTGGCAGCCCCATCTTGCGATACCTTAACAAAATATTTTTCATCATGGTCAAAGGAAAAGCATTGCGTTTTGCTATGGCAGTTCGTTGTCGTACTGTCCGGGGTGCCGGTGGGCGCGGGCGTTTGTGTATGCTTGCCGACAGGCCATTCGCTGCGCTTGCAGCCCACGCAGGACAAAAGCAGTAGCACAGCTAAGATCACCAACATGATTTTCTTCATTGCAAAATTCCTCCAAAAGTCATTTTTATGAGCACGGCCGCATCAACAAAGCCTGATTCCCTCTCACTTGCCCGTGCGGTGTTCCTTCAGATATTTGAGCGTCTCTGCATCGACAGCATCAAACAGCGCTTCCAGGCCGGAAACGGCGTAGGTTGTGTCTCCGCCCTGCGCAAAATCGCTGATCAGGCAGTTTCCGTAAAAGCTCAAATAGGCGGCGTTAAAAAATTTCTCCCCCGGCACCTGATAGCCAAAGGTTATGTACCATTTTTGGCCGACTGCGCCGGAGCTCGTCATCCCGGTAACCTGCATTGCGCGCAAAGCCGAATAGATGGCCTTGATCTCTTCCTTATCTGTGGTTGTGAAGCTTTTCACATCGCTGCGGCTGATGCTCACGGTGATAGAAACAAGATCCGCAAGGTCGATGTCCTGATACAGCAGATTTGTCGAGTAGCCGCTCAGCTCGAAAACCGACGCGGGATACGAAATTTGATAATTCCATTCATAGTCGCTTTTCAGTTCCTCCTGTGCTTCCCAATATTCCTTCCATTGGTCGGTCAGCTTGATCCCCTCAATGGAGCAAAGCGCGTCTCTCCCCTCCACTGAATATCGGCCGTCCTTTGCCAGCAGCAGCCCGCTTTGAAAGGAAAAGCTGCCTACTACATTGTCCTGAGCATCCAAAAAAATGTAGGATTCGCTTCCGCCGGTGGAGCTTACCTTGTCGGCAAGCCCGGTGACCTTCATGTCGGAAAATGCCTCCCGTGCTTGCGCAATTATTTTTTCGTCGGTGATGTACTGTGTGGGCTCGGCATATTCGCAATAGCTTACCGCAATTTGCAGCATAACGGCATCTTGAAGAGAGATTTCATCCTTTGCGCGCTCCGCTGCCACAAATTCAAGGATGGGCAGTGCGTTTTCCCCGGCAGGGGGTTCATCTGCGGCGTTTGGGATCGGGGATGGGCTGTGCTTGGTGGTATCGCCGGGAACCGCGCATCCCGTCATTGCCAAAATTGCAGCTGCGATTACAAGAAATACGGTGTCCATTCGTTTGTGCATATTCGCTTCATTCTCCTCACTGTCAAAATCAGAAACGCTGCCGCGTGTCTGCTTCGGTCTGATGGGGCTGCTAAAGCATGGCCTGCTTAGCTTCAATGATAGAGATCGTAGAATTCATTTCATCGAACAGCACCTCCGCTAAATCGCTGTCGGAATGATTCTCGTCCCATGAAATCATGACCCGAACGGTCTCTTGGGGATAAACCGTAATGATCCGCAGATCGAAGTCCGCGCCGTTGGCTCGGAATTGTATCCTTCCATACTCGCTGTTGCTGCTCCCCACAGAAACGCCCAATCTTTCCAGCGTATCGTAGATGACATTGAGCATCATGTTTTTGTCAAAGGAATATGCCTTTTGCGTCTGTTTCAATGCAACGTCACCCCGTCCTGTGTTCTATTTCAACAATAGAATATGGGAAAAGCGTCCAAGCCGCCAGTCCGGATTCCGGGCAGGCGGCTAAAACAACAGGGTAGTTTTCGGGTAGGCGACCCATTTTGCTGGGTTTTCAGGCGTTTCCTTTGGAATGGCACGCTGTGTTGTGGTAGAATATGATATCAAAATCAGTCTTGGGAGATGATGGAATATCGAAAAGCTAAAAACACAGGCGCGCATATGCCTGTTGATTTTTCTATGCTTTCTTTGGACCGGCTCGGCGTATATCACATGGCTTTATCGCCTGACGGACGTTTTCGGGGGGGCGGCAGCCGACTGGCTGTCTGAGTGCGTGGGGTATCTGTTCCAGGCGGCGGGGCTTTTGCTGCTGGCGCTGATCCTGAAGCGCAGGCCTCAGCTTGCGGAAAACCGCCGTTTCTTCACCTATACGGCTGTAGCGGACGGCATTGCGACGGCGATTGCGGTTCTTTCGGGCGCAAAGGCGGCGGTGTTGGTCTTTGGCTTGCTCATGAACCTGCTCCATGGCGTAATTGCCGGGTTATACCTGACCAAGCTGTCGCTGTTTATCCCGCAGCAAAAAAAGGGAATGACCTTCGGCATCGCCTACGGCATGGGCAGCATCGGCTCATGGCTTTTGTCGCTGCCGATGGAGCAAAGCTTTTTGCATTCCAACTACGCTTTGATCGCTTACTTTGTCATCATCGCGCTGATCCTGGTTTTAAATGCTGCGGGCGGGCACGAGCGCACGCTGGACGATGTGGGCAACTCCATGGATTTTCGTCCTCCCGAGTTCGCGTTGATCGCCCTGGTGGTCGTTTTGCTGTCCGTTGTGAAGGGGCTCGGTTTTTATTTCCCCATGTCCGAATCCATCGGCGGCACCATCAGCCTGGAGTTTACCAGAGCGTTTTACGCCGTAGGCTTGATTGCGGCGGGATTCATTGGCGATAAAAACCGCAAGTACGGGGCCATCTGCTGCCTGGCGGCTTTGGTGTTTCCGTTTATTTCCTTTGCGCTGGGCGGCGTGCCGGGCGTGTCTGCCGCACTGTGGATATCCGCGTATGTCTTTTTTGGTTTTTTTGCCGTTTACCGCGTGATCCTGTTCTGCGACGTCGCAGCAAAGAAAATCGGCCTGATGTGGATGGCGGGGCTGGGTCTGCTGTTTGGCAGAATGGGAGATGCGGCCGGCGCGGCCGGCGGCATTTTGCTCAAGGGGCACGATGTGGCGCTGATCTGCCTGTGCGCCGTTTTATTCATCGCAACGGTCATCCTCTTTTTCACCCTTTATAACAAGCTGTATGTGCCCGCTCTCACCCGGGAGCAGCGCGAGGAAAAGCGCCTTTCAGAATTCTCTTCCCGGTTCTGCTTATCCGCCAGAGAGCAGGAGGTTTTGCAGCTGTTGATCAAGGGCCGCTCCAACGCGGAAATGGCCGGCGATCTGTACATATCCGAAAACACGGTCAAGTTTCACATCAAAAATGTTTTAAAGAAAACCGACTGCAAACACCGCACGGAGGTCGCGATGAAATTCAAGAACTTCTAGCTGCTTTGCGGTTTTTTAATCGTTCTGCGCTCCGCCGCCATGCCAACCTGCGGCATGGGCCGCGGGGCGATTTTTTTATGCACCGCAGCCCTTCACCTGCCCCGAAAAAAGGCCGGAAGCCTCTCCCCTGCGTGCGGGCACCCCGTGCCGAAGGCAAAGGCTTGCTCCAATCTGCACGGCAAAAAAAGCGCCGTTCCTTTTCCGAACGGCGCGGCATCATCTTTTTTGTGGACGGAACCGCAATAAGCTTCAACGGGGCGAACAAAAGGCGCGCCGAGCGGCGCAAAAAAACAAAAGCCCCGTGCATGAGCACGAGGCTGTGTTTTCGGAGCTTGCTCCGATGTGGTGGTGCTTACAGGACTCGAACCTGTGACCCCCTCGATGTGAACGAGGTGCTCTACCAACTGAGCCAAAGCACCATATGTCTGCCGGAATGTTTTCCGTGACGCGAGTTATATGATAACGCATCCCGGCAGAAATTGCAAGAGGAAAAAATAAATATTACACGTTTTTTTCGCAGCGGTTTTTTTATTGGCCGGATATTGCCAGCGCGGAGATGAGAACGGTGGGCGAACCGACGCAGCCGCTGCCCGGCATACCGAACTTCAGGTCGGCCCCTACCGCCGTAATATCCCGCAAAAGCTGGTAGAAGTTGCCCGCCACCGTGATCTCCTCCACGGCTGCGCCCTTCCTGCCGCCTTCCACCAAAAAGCCCCGCGCGGCCAGAGAAAAGTCTCCGCTGACCATATTGGCGCCGGCATGCAGCCCCTCCAGCTCGGTGATCAGCAGCCCTTCGCCCATTTGCGCCAGCAGCTCGGCCTGCCCAAGCACACCGGGCTTGACAAAAAAGTTGCTGGGCGACACGGTGATGGGCGCACTCAAGCCCGCCTTGGAGGCGTTTCCCGTGGTCGTAACCCCCTGCTTGGCAGCGGTCTTGAGGTTATGAAGCAGGGTCTCCAGCACGCCGTCCTTCACGACAGCCTTGGTGCGGCAGGCCACGCCTTCATCGTCAAAGGGGCGGGCGGCCAACCCCTTTTCCAGCAGCGGATCGTCCATCAGCGTTACGCAGGGCGCGGCCACCGCCTGGCCTTCCTTCCCCGCCATCTGCGACATGCCCTTTTGGGTGTTTTCCGCGCTGAACACGCCGCAGAAGGTTTCCAGAAAATCGCAGAACGCTTCCGAATCCATGGCAATCTTTCGGCTGCCCGAGGGGATCTTGTGGGCGGCGCACTTGGCCAGCGCACGCTCCACCGCCTCCTGGGCGATCTCCTGTGCGCTGAACTGCGCCGCGTCGGTGTAGCAGCGGTAGGCCATGGCCGTCTGCACCACATCGCCGTCTGCCACCGCCGCCTCCACATAGGCAAAGAGCACGTTCTCCTCATAACGCAAGTCCAGCCCCGCCGAGTTGACCAGGCGCGTCTCGCCCGATCCGCTCTGCAAGGTGCTGGCGCTCACGCTTTTCACCCGATCCGAAACCGCCCAGGCAGCTTTTTCCATGTGCCGCGCCGCGTCGATCTTCCAATCCGCGCCAAGCGCCGCCAGCGAGGGATACCAGCCCTCCACCTTTTCATAGGAAGAAGAGCCGGCGAATATCTGCTGAGGATCATCCGTCTCCACCACGGAAGCATTCTCCTGGGCATGGTCAAGCAGGAAGGTCACCGCGTCTTCATCCATCGCCACGGTGGTGGCATAGCCCACGCGGCCGTTTTGCAGCACGCGCAGCGACACGCCCTGGGAGGCATTCACCTTGTAATCCTCCACCTCGCCTTTATAAACATTTACCTTGAAGCTCTCTCCCGCGGTCGCGTAGATCTCCCAATCGGCGATGCCCCGGCGCTGCGCGCCTTCCTTGACCGCCTGTATCAATGCATCACGTTCCATGCTCTTATTCTCCCTTCTGCCCGCCTACGGTGATCTCGGATACCCGGATGGTCGGCTGCCCCACGTTGGTGGGAATGCTGCCCGAAGCCGCGCCGCACATGCCCTGCGCCAGCGCCAAATCGCTGCCCACGCGGTCAATGCGCGGCAGAATTTCACTGCCCTTGCCGATGAGCGTGGCGCCCCGCACGGGGCGGTATATCTTTCCGCCGCGCACCAGGTACGCCTCGGACACGGCAAAATTGAACTCGCTGGTCTGCACGTTCACCGACCCGCCGCTCATTTTGCAGCAGTAAAGGCCGTCCCCCATGGTGGCGATCATCTCTTCCTGCGTGTCGTTCCCGGGCATAATAAAGGTGTTGGACATCCGCGAGGTGGGTGCGTAGGCGTAGGACTGACGCCGCCCGGCGCCGTTGGAGGCGCTGCCCATGCGCAGGCCGCTTAAATAATCCACCAGATAGGTTTTCAAAACGCCGTTTTCAATGAGCACGTTGCGCTGGGTGGGGTGCCCTTCGTCGTCCATGTTGGAGGAGCCCCAGGCGTTGGGCAGCGTGCCGTCATCCACGGCACTGACGCAGGGCGCGGCGATGCTCTGCCCCAGCTTCCCGGCGAACACCGACTCGCCCTTGGAGGTAAAGGCGGCCTCCAGCGGATGGCCGCAGGCCTCGTGGAAAATGACCCCGCCAAAGCCGTTGCCGATGACCACCGGCATTTTGCCCGAGGGGCACAGATCCGCTCTGAGCAGCTGCACGGCGGTTTTGGCCGCGTCTTGCGCCGTCCGGGTCACGTCCACCGTGTCAAAAAATTCGAAGCCCATCTGCGCGCCCGGCCCTTCAAAGCCGGTTTGCGTCTGCGCGCCTTCGGCGGCCACTGCCATGGTGGCCAGGCGCGTATAGGTGCGCGCATCCTCCCGGAAAAGCCCGGTGGTGTTGGCCACCTGCACGCGCTTGTTCCACTCGATATAGTTGACCCGCACCTGAGCAATGCAGGCGTCGTAGTCCGCCGCCGCCGCATAAGCGGCGCGCACCACATCGGTCTTGCGGGCGATGGCCGCCTGCGCGGGGGAGATGCGCACCGGGCTGTTCTGCGGCATAACCTCGGCGCGCAGCACAAGATCGCACCCCTTCGCCTGCGCCTCGGGCAGCGCGGCGGCCGCCTGCCTGGCTGCGCGCAGCAGCCCCTGCTCCGTCACGTCGTTGGTATAAACATAAACATATTGCAGCCCCTTGATCACGCGGACACCCGCGCCCACGCTGCGGCCGGACAGCGCGTTTTCGATCCGCCCGGAGGTCATGGAAATGTTGTTGTTCTCGCCGTCCTCCAAGTAGATCTCGGCGAAATCCGCGCCTCGGGCGGAGGCCTCCTCCAGCACCCTGCGGACAGTTTGCGTCGTCATCATAAAAGCTCCTCCTTATTTTTCCGTTTCACGGATCGCCTGCCGCGCGGCACGCCGCCGGGCGATCTCAGCCTCAAAACCCAGCTCGCCCGGCTCGTAAAAGGGCGCTTCCTTGGCGTCCCGCGGGAGATATTCCTGGGGCAGCCAGTGGCCGGGGAAGTTGTGGGGATACTGATAGCCCTTGCCGCTTCCCAAGCGCTCGGCGCCTTGATAGCTGGTGTCCTGCAAATGCACGGGCACGCTCTGATACTCGGCGTTTTGCGCGTCGTGAGCGGCCTTGTCCTTGGCGATGGCCACGCTGTTGGACTTGGGTGCCTCGCACACATAGATGATGGCCTGAGTGATGCTTAAGCCCGCTTCGGGCATGCCCAGCAGCTCCAGGCTCTGGGCAGCCGTCACCGCCTGCACCATGGCCTGCGGATCGGCCAGCCCCACGTCCTCGGACGCGTGGGCGATGACCCGGCGAATGATGATGCGCGGGTCCACCCCCGCATAAAGCAGCCGGGAAGCCCAGGCCAGCGCGGCGTCGCTGTCCGACCCGCGCAGGCTCTTGCAAAAAGCGCTGAGCATGTCGTAAAAATAGCTCTCATCGCAGCGCACCACGCGTTTCTGGATGCTTTCCTCCGCCACTTCCAGCGTAATATGGATGCGCCCGGTGCTGTCCGGGTCGGTGGTGAGCGCCGCCAGCTCCAGCGCGTTGAGCGCCGAGCGCACATCCCCGTTGGCCACGCTGGCAATATGCTCCAGCGCGTCCTCCTCCATGAGGATATCCAGATCGCCAAAGCCGATACCCGGCGCGGCGATGGCGCGCAGCACGGCCTTTTTTACGTCCTGCTTGCCCAGCGCCTCAAAGCGAAACAGCCGGCAACGGCTGACGATGGCCGGGGTCATGGCGATCATGGGGTTTTCGGTGGTGGAGCCGATGAAGCGAATGGTCCCCTTCTCCAGCGCGGGCAGGATGCTGTCCGACTGCGCCTTGTTCCACCGGTGGCATTCGTCCAGCAGCAGATAGGTCGGCTGGCCGTACATCTTGAGCCGATCCTCGGCGCGCTTGATCACCTCTCGCACGTCAGCCACACCGCTGGTCACGGCGTTGAGCTTTTCAAAGGCCGCGTTGGTGGTATGGGCGATGATGGTAGCCAGGGTCGTCTTTCCCGTCCCCGGGGGGCCGAAAAAGATGGAAGAGGTCAGGCGGTCGGCCTCGATGGCGCGGCGCAGCAGCTTGCCCCGGCCGATGAGATGCTCCTGACCCACAAAATCGTCCAGCTTTTGGGGACGCATGCGGTCGGCCAGCGGCGCGCGGCTCTGCGCCTGAAAGGAAAACAGATCCATATTTCTCCTCCTATCGGATGATGCCGCCGCCCAGACATTCGTCGCCCAAATAGACGACGGCCGACTGGCCGGGGGTCACGGCGCGCTGGGGCTGGGCAAAGGTCAGCGTCATCACGCCCCGGCGGATGGAAGCATGGGCGACCTGATCGCTTTGCCGGTAGCGGATCTTCACCTGGCAGTCGAAGTCCTCCCCCGGTGCGCTTCCCAGCGTCCAGTGCAGCTGCTCCACCTCGCAGCTTTGGCGATACAGCAGCGGGTTATGCTTACCCTGCGCCACAATAAGCCGGTTGTGCTCCATATCCTTGCCCACCACGAACCACGGCTCCTCGGACATGCCCGGCCGCCCGCCGATGCCCATGCCGTTGCGCTGGCCGATGGTGTAGAACATCAGGCCGTCATGCCGGCCGATGTGGATGCCCTCGGGGGTCACCATGTCTCCCGGCTGGGCGGGAAAATAGTTTTGCAGGAACGCCTTGAAATCCCGCTCACCGATGAAGCACACGCCGGTGGAATCCTTCTTTTTGGCCACGGGCAGGTTTTCCCGGCAGGCAATGGCGCGCACCTCGGGTTTTTCCATCTCCCCCAAGGGGAACACGGCGCGGCTGAGCGCGTTCTGACCCAGCATATAGAGAAAGTAGCTCTGATCTTTATTGCCGTCCAGCCCTTTGCGCAGGTGGTAAAGGCCGTCCTGGCAGGTGACGCGGGCGTAATGGCCGGTCACCAGATGATCCGCGCCCAGCTTCAGCGCCATATCCAGCAGCTCTTTAAACTTGATCTCCCGGTTGCACAGCACGTCGGGGTTGGGCGTGCGCCCCGCGCGGTACTCCTCCAGAAAATAAGAAAAGACTCTTTCCATGTACTGCTTAGAAAAATTGACGCCGTAATAGGGCATATCCAGCACGGCGCAGCACGCCTTCACGTCCTCAAAATCCTGCGCGGCGGTGCACACGCCGTCGTCCTTTTCCTCCCAGTTTTTCATGAATACGCCCACCGGGTCAAATCCCCGCTGCTTCATCAGGTATGCGGCCACTGCCGAATCCACCCCGCCGGACATCCCCACGACCACTCGCTTCGTCATGCTCTCTCCTTGCGCTATGATAAGATAACTCTATTATACACAAAAAAGCCGCCTTCACAGGAAAATATGGAAATGCTTGCGCTTTTTCCCTCCTGTCAAAACGGCTTGCCGTCCGGCAATCTATTCCCTGCTCAGCTTTTCCGCCGCGCACTGGGTCAGCCGGTCAAGCTGATCCGCGCAGCGCACATATTCCTCGTAGCCCATTCGGTAGGGATCGGCCACTTCTTCCCCGGTGCCGCAGAACTCCCCCAGGGTAAAGATAATGTCCTCATACCCCGGCAGCTCCTCCAGCAGATACTGCTTTTGCGCGTTGGTCATGGTCAAGACCAGCCCGCAGGTGCGTATCATGGCGCCGTCCAGCTGTTTGGACATGCGGAAGTTGATGTCCAAGCCATAATTCTGCATGGCGCGCACCGCCTCGGCGGAGGCGCGTTCTCCCTGGCAGGAGATCCCCGCCGAATCCACCTCGATGTTATGGCTGCCCCGGGTGACCAGTGCGCTGCGAAGCAGCGCCTCGGCCATGGGGCTGCGACAGGTATTTCCCGAGCAAACAAATATGATCTTCATCCAAACTCCTCACTGATCTGATACGTTTTTCACCTGAAATCCGGCGGCACGCAGCATACGGTTATGCACCGCCAGCCCCATCCCCGTCTCATCCGGCATCTCTGCCAGAACCTCCGTGCACTCCTGGGCATCGGCTTGGCGCAGCAGCGAAAAAATGCGCTGCGCATAGACCTGGGCGCTGCCGCCCGCGTCAAACACCCGCCGCTCGCCATAGCGCTGCGGCGCGCCGCAGGCGATCACCACGGGTCTTTTCTGTGCCTCGTCGGCCTCGTCGTAAGCCGCGCACACCGCGCGCCGAACCGCCTCGGCCGCCCCTTCGTAGAGCACCACATGGGCGTTGGGCGCATAGTGGCGGTATTTCATGCCGGGCGAAGCCGGGCGCGCGCCGGCGCTCAAGGGGTGCAGCACGCCTTCGTCCACCGTGATCTCCCCCGCCACCGCCGCAAGCTGCTCCACCGTCACGCCGCCGGGGCGAAGCAGGCGCACGCGCCCGTCCTTCACCGCCACCACCGTGGACTCCACCCCCACGCTGCACGGGCCTCCGTCCACGATCAACGGAATGCGCCCGTTCATGTCGTCCCACACGGTCTGCACCGTGGTGGGGCTGGGTTTGCCGCTCAGGTTGGCGCTGGGCGCGGCCAGCGGAAAGCCGCACCGGGCAATGAGCGCATGAACCCAGGGGTGAGAAGGGCAGCGAACCGCCACCGTGGGCAGATCCGCCCGCACCTCCCGCGGCACTTGCGCCGCCGCAGGCAGCACGATGGTAAACGGACCCGGCCAAAACGCCTCCATCAGGCGGCGAGCCGTTTCCTCAACCTGTGTAAACAGGGGGATTGCCTGCTCCAACTCCGCCACATGCAAAATAAGAGGGTTATCCGCAGGGCGACCCTTGGCCTGGAAGATGCGGCACACCGCCGCTGCGTCCAGCCCGTTGGCCGCCAGGCCGTATACCGTCTCGGTGGGGATGCCCACGACCTCTCCCCGCGTCAACGCATCCTTCGCCCGCGCCAGCGCCTGCTCATCTGCATTGCATAATATCGTTTTCAAAACACCGCTCCCTATTCGACACAATCTAATGTATTTTACACCAAAAAGGCGAAAATACAAAGATTTTCTTTTGCGAACGGCCTGCGCTTTTATCCGCACTGCCGCCGCCGGCGGCAAAACAGCCTCTCATACGCGTAAATTTCTATGCCGCTCCCCACCGCCAAAACGCTCTGATGATCCACCAAGATCTCAAAGCATTGTGCCGGATAAAATTGGCTGCGCCCGCTGTCGTCCTCCACCAGATAGACCGGCGAACCGTCTCGGCCGCGCTCGTACCCCAGCGCGCGGTACATCCGCCCCGGCGTCAGACTCCCCCGCGCCGGTTTGACGCAGCGCACCACCGCTTCGGGCGTGGTCAGCGCCCCGTCCAGATCGAGGATCACCTCAAAGCGCTCCAGCGGCGCCCCGCAGAACACCGTTCCTCCATCGCAGCTCACGTGCAGCGCGCTGCGTCTCCCCCGGCTGTATTCCAAAAAATAGGCCGGATAGACTCTGCCAAGCGTAAAGTTTGGGTCTGATTTTCCATTTTCACCCTGTCCGTTGCCAACAAAACGAACCGCCGCCGGTCTGCGCATATGCTTTTCACTCCTTTGCCTGTTTACCCGTTTATTCTATCGGATGCTCCGTCCCATAAAACGGACTTTTACCGCCCTTGACGCCGCCCGGCGTTGGGCTTATGATGAAAGAAATAGACTGCCGTTTCGGCAAAGGAGTGCTGCACCGTGCCCGACATCCGTCCCACCCTGAAAACCATTGCGCAGGCCGTTGGCGTCACGGCCAACACGGTGTCGCTGGCGCTGCGGGATTCCCCGCTGGTGGCACCGGCCACCAAAGAGCGCATCCGCGAGGAAGCGCGGGCGCAGGGATACGTTCACAACGTGCTGGCCGCGTCGCTGCGCTCGGGGCGCAGCCGCACGGTGGCGCTGGCCTTTGGCGACATCGGCAACCCGCTTTTCGCTCAGAAAACCAAGCGTCTGGAGGCAGCGCTGCGCGCCCGGGGCTATCAGGTGATGATCCTGAACACCAACGAGGATCCCGCGCAGGAGGAGGCCGTGCTGCGCCTGGCCATCCAGCGCAAGGCCGATGGCGTCATCCTGTGCCCCTGCCAGCAAGGGCGCGAGGGTCCCGATCTGCTGCGCAGGCACGGGGTGCCCTGTCTGCTGCTGGGGCGCCAATTTTCCGCCCTGCAGGAGGATACTTTAGTTTGGGAGGATGAGCAGGGAGGCTATCTGGCCACCCGCTACCTTTTGCAGCGGGGCTGCCGGCGCATCGTTTACCTGTCCGCGCCCCGCTGCATCTCCAGCGCATGGCTGCGCGGGCAGGGCTACGCCCGGGCACTGGCCCAGGCCGGGGTCGCGTACGACGCCGCGCTGGTTCGCGAGCTGTCCCCCATGGGGCGGGATGCCGCCGCCGTGCTCAAAACGCTGGACGGCGGCTTTGACGGGGTCTTCGCCTTTAACGACCTGCTGGCCTGGGAAAGCGCGGGCGCGCTGCCTGCCGGCTTCCCCTTGGTGGGCTTCGACCACATCGCCGCCGCCCTGAACGTGCCCTTTGCCCTGCCCTCCGTCGCGGCGGATATGGAGGCGGAGGCGCAGCAGGCCGTGGCGCTGCTGCTGGCGCGCATCGAGCAGCCCGACGCCCCCGTTACGCTGCATACGCTCCCTGTGCACCTGGCGCTGCCCCATGTGCGTTGACAAGGGAAGCGTGGTGTGCTATGTTTATTTTATCTTAAAATATTAACGTTAATATTTGAGGCTTGCAATGAAGGGTATGGTTTTTGATCTGGAAGAATTCGCCGTGTATGACGGGCCGGGCATTCGCTGCGCCGTGTTTTTAAAGGGCTGCCCGCTGCGGTGTGAATGGTGCCACAACCCGGAAGGGCTTTCCCCGCTGCCCCAGCGCGTGGTTACGCAGTCGCTGTGCGCGCACTGCGGGCAGTGCCGCGCCGTATGCCCCACGCCGCAAGGCTGCACCGCCTGCGGGGCCTGCGTGCCGGGGTGCCCCCAGGGCTGCATCCGCATCGCCGGGCAGCTCACGGAACACGAGGAGGTCGCCGCGCGCATTCGCCGCGTGGCACCGCTGCTGGCCATGAACGGCGGCGGTGTCACCTTTACCGGCGGCGAGGCGCTGATGCAAAGCGATTTTGTGCTGGCGGTGCGGCGGGCGCTGCCCGATGTGCACGCCTGCATTGAGACCTGCGGCTATGCGCCCAAGGAAGACTTTCTGCGCGTGTGCCGGGAGATGGATCTGGTGATTTTGGACATCAAGCTGGTGGACACGGCGCTGCACAAGCGCTATACCGGCGCGGACAACGCCCTCATCCTCGCCAACCTGGAGGCGCTCAAAGCCTCAGGCATTCCCTTTCGGGTGCGCATTCCGCTCATCCCCACCGTGAACGACACGCAGGAAAACCTCGAAGCGACCGCGAAATTGCTGACCGATGCCCCCCAGCTGGAAAAGGTGGAGCTGCTGCCCTACCACCGCGCCGCCGGCGGCAAGTACGCCTCGCTGGGCATGGCGTACCGCCCCTCCTTCCCGGAAAACATTCCTCCCCGCGCGGATGTGGAGATTTTTGCAAAATATGGAATAAAGGCAGGTATTTTATAGCATGAGCAATCTGGATCAAGAGCGCAGTTATCTGCAAAGCGGCGCGCACCGCGCCCGCCGACGCGAGCTTTCTCCCCAGCGTTGGCAGGAGCTTTCCGCCCGCATTCAGACCCCTTCGCTGACGCTGCCTCGCCGCGCCGCCCTGCGCCTGCGCCTCTTTTTGGAGGAGGAGACCATCGTGCGGCGTCCCGGCGAGCGCATTCCCTGCTGGCGCACGCTGATCAGCTTTCCCGACCTGTACGCCCCGGGCGAAAAGGAAGGGCTGCAGGCCGGCCATTATATCCATGAGCAGGGGCGGGTGTGCAACATTTCCAGCGACTGGGAGGGTGCTTTGCGCGATGGCCTGCTGCCCCGGCGGGATCGGCTTTGCGCGCTGCTTGCCCAAAAGGAAGGCGACGCCGACTATCTCACCTCTGCCATCGCCTGCATTGACGCGGTGCTCGCCTATGCCGACCGCTACGAGTGGCAAGGGCTTTCCCACGCGGTGCGCCATGGCGCGCGCACCTACGAAGAAGCGCTGCAGGCCTTCCGCATGCTGCATTTTTGCCTGTGGGCCAGCAATGTGTATCACAACACGGTGGGACGGTTCGATCAGTTCATGTTCCCCTATTATCAGGCCGATATGGAAGCCGGGCGGCTCACCCCCGAGGACGCCCAAGCGCTGACCGAGGAGTTTTTTCTCTCCTTTAACCGGGACAGCGACCTGTACAGCGGCATGCAGCAGGGCGACAACGGCCAAAGCCTCATGCTGGGCGGCTGCGACGCCCAGGGAAACTGCGCCGTCAACGCGCTGACCGGCATTTGCCTCACCGCCAGCCTGCGCAACCGCTGCATCGACCCCAAGATCAACCTGCGCGTGACCCGGGATACGCCGCTGGAGCTTTTTGAGCGCTGCACCGCGCTTACCCGGCAGGGCTTGGGCTTCCCCCAGTACGCCAACGACGACGTGGTGATCCCGGCGCTTATCCGCTGGGGCTACGCGCCCGAGGATGCCCGCAATTATACCGTCGCCGCCTGCTGGGAGTTCATCGTTCCCGGCACGGCGATGGACATTCCCAACATCGGCGCGGTCTCGCTGGCCAAGGCCGTTCGCGACGCCATTGCCGCCCACCTGAAGGACAGCCCCGATTACGACACGCTATTTGCCCGGGTAAAGGCGGAGCTGACCGCCCGCGCCGACACCCTGGAGGCCTCGGTGAAGCCCCTGTGGATGGAACCGGCGCCCTACCAGTCCGTCCTCATGTGCGATTACAGCCATGACATTTCTCAAGGCGCGAAATACAACAACTACGGCATTCACGGCACAGGCTTTGCCGACGCGGTGGATCAGCTCTGCGCGGTGAAAAAATACGTGTTTGAGCAAAAGACACTCTGCCCCGACGCGCTGCTGGCCGCGCTGGCGCAAAATTTTGAAGGCGCTGCGCCGCTGCTGCATTTGCTGCGGGAGGACGCGCCCAAGCTGGGGCGTGACACCGAGTGCCTGCCCATCGCCGACGCGCTGCTGGACGCCTTTGCCGGCTCCTGGGAGGGGCGCAAAAACGAGCGCAGCGGCATCTTCCGCCCGGGCACCGGCTCGGCCATGTATTACCTGTGGCACGCCAAAGACTTAGGCGCGCTGAGCGACGGCCATCGCGCCGGAGAGGTGCTTTGTGCCAACTTGTCCCCCTCGCTGCTGGTGCGCGACGCCGGTCCCCTTTCGGTCATTCAGGCCATGGCGCGGCCGGGTCTGCCCCGGGTGATGAACGGCGGGCCGCTGACGCTGGAGCTGCACGACACCGTGTTTCAAAATCAGGAGGGCATGACCAAGGTGGCGCAGCTGGTGCGTTCCTTCATTCAGCTGGGCGGCCACCAACTCCAGCTCAACGCCGTGGATCGGGACACGCTGCTGGACGCCCAGGCGCACCCCGAGGCGCACCGAAACCTCATCGTGCGCGTGTGGGGCTGGAGCGGGCATTTTGTGCAGCTGGACAAGGCCTATCAGGATCAGATCATCGCGCGCACGTCCTATACCATCTAACACCGCAGGAGGAAATCGACATGAAGAAATATGCAGTGCCTTATTGCCTGGATGTACCCACCGGCGGGGTGCGCCTCACCGGCGGCCGGCTGAAAAAAGCCTTTGACAACAACCTCTCTTTCCTTAAGGGGTTTGATGTAAACCACCTCCTGTACTGGTATCGGGTACACGCGGGTAAGCCCGCGCCCGGGGCACCCTACGCCGCCGACGCGGGGCATTTTGAAAACAATCTCAAGGGGCAAACGGCCGGGGAATTTTTGATGGGCGCGGGCACCGCCCTGCTGTGGCAGGAGGACGAAACGCTGCGCGCCATGATGCGCACCGTGCTTGGGGAGATCGCCGCCTGCAAGGACAGCGACGGCTTTCTCATCCCCATTCCCCGAGAGCAGTTTTCCGGCAAGGAATATCCCAACTACACCCGCGCGTGGATCACCTTCGGCCTGCTGGACGCGGGCTACGCCGGGGAAGACGATGCCTTTGCGCTGGCTCGCGGCATGGCGGATTATTTCAACACCTGCCCGGTTTTGCCCTATGTAAAGGATCTGAACCTGGGCTTTCAGGGCATCCTCGCCAACACCCGCATGTACGACGCGCCCAACGGCAAGTGGGACGACATTCAGGTGGCCATCGACCATTATCAGGAAACCTGGTGGCTGGAGCAGGTGATCCGCGGCGATCACCGCGCCATTTACGATCACCCCGGCAACCACCCGCACTCCACGCTGCTCACCGCGCTGGAGGGCTACTGCGACCTGTACCGCGCCACGGGCACTCCCCTTTATTTGCAGACGGTCAAGGCCGCTCTGGGGATGTATGAGGACAAATGGCAGCACGTGGGCGGGGGCATCAACATGTGCGAAAACGACTCTTTCTACCCCGGGTGCAACTGGCTGTCCCCCAGCCATAACTACAACGAGCTGTGCTCCACCAATTTTTGGATGCTGCTGAACCAGCGGATGCACCGCTTGGAGCCGGACAACGCCCACTATGCCGATGAGATCGAAAATTCGCTGTACAACGTGCTGCTGGCCGCGCAGGTGGACGATGTGGGGTATCACTACCTGAACTTTCTGGAACGCGGCAAGGACTGGCGCTATCTGGACCGCGCCACCTGCTGCGCCAGCCTGGGCACCCGCTTGATGGGGTTGCTGCCCCAGTTTCTATATAGCTATAACGAGGAGCATGTTTATTGCGACATGTACGCCCCCAGCCACGCCGCCCTGCCCTGCGGGGTGACGCTGCGCTGCGACACCGATCTGCCCGAGGACGGCCGTGTCACCATCACGGTGGAGGAAGCCACTCACCTCTTTGCGCTTCATCTGCGCATTCCGCGCTGGGCGGTGCCCGACGGCAAGTCCTATTATCGGACACACGAAGGGATGCGCGCGGGGGATGTGTTCCATTTGGATCTGCCCAGGACGTTCCGCGTGACCCACTATACCGGCGGCGAAGAGCTGCCGCATCAGGAACGCTATGCGGTGGAACACGGGCCGCTGCTCTACGCCGCGCTGGGCGCGCCAAACCCGGTGCAACTGCGCTGGGACGTGACCCACCCGGAAAAATGGCTGACGCCGCTGAACGATTCCAAGCCCGGCTTTTCCATACGGGGCGATGCGTGCCACGAATACCGCGCCTATGCGGATGTTCGCGATGAACCCTTCAGCGTATATCCGGTGATAGACAAAGCCGAGGGCTAAGCCGCCCTGCGCAAAACGGGAGCTGTTTTCAGCAGCTTCCGTTTTTTTGCGCCGCCCCGCCGCAAAGGGAAATGCACTTTGCCTCTTTTTCGCCGTTTAAACGTCCCGTTCGCGGGTATATTGTCAGTGGACATCATTAACATTTGCTGAGCCGCCTTGGGCGGCGTGCAAACCCAATGTTTGGAAAATAGAGCGGAGGTTACCCATGAAAAAAGTGGTCATCATCGGCGGTGTGGCGGGCGGCGCCAGCTGCGCGGCCCGGCTTAGGCGGCTGGACGCCGAGGCGCAGATCGTCTTGCTGGAGCGCGGGGAATACATTTCCTATGCCAACTGTGGACTTCCCTACCATGTAGGCGGCGTGATCAAATCCCGCAGTGCGCTGCTGCTGCAAACCCCGGAGGCCATGAAGGCCAAGTTCAACATCGACGTGCGGGTCAAAAACGAGGCGGTCAGCATAGACCGCGAACAACAGACCGTCACGGTAAAGCGCCTGGAGAGCGGCGAAACTTATACCGAGCCCTACGATGTTTTGGTGCTCGCCACCGGCTCTTCCCCCCTGCGCCCGCCCATCCCCGGCATCTCTTCCCCGCGCATTGAAACGCTGTGGACGGTGCCGGATACGGATCGAATCCGCGCAAAGGTGCAGGAAGAGAACATCCGCTCGGCGGCGATCGTGGGCGGCGGGTTTATCGGGCTGGAAATGGCGGAAAACCTGCGCCACGCCGGGCTGGAGGTCAGCATCGTCGAAGCGCAGGATCAGGTGATGACACCGCTGGATTATGAAATGGCGCAGCTGCTCCACGAAAACCTGCTGGAAAACGGCGTGCAGCTTTACCTGGGCGATGGCGTGGATTCCTTTGAGGACACGGAAAGCCAAGTCTCCATCCGTCTGAAAAGCGGTGCTTCGCTCACCGCCTCGCTGGTCATCCTGGCCATCGGCGTGCGCCCCAACGCGCAGCTGGCCAAAAGCGCCGGCTTGGCGGTCAACGCCCGGGGCGGCATTGTGACCGATGAAGCCCTGCGCACCTCCGATCCCCACATCTACGCCGTGGGCGATGTGATCGAGGTGCAGGATCTGGTTTTTGGGGATCGCACCATGATCCCGCTGGCCGGACCGGCAAACAAGCAGGGTCGCATCGCCGCAAACAACATCGCCGGCCTTCAGGACGCCTACACCGGCTCCCAGGGCACCTCGGTGGCCAAGGTGTTCGACCTGACGGCGGCAAGCACCGGCGCCAACGAAAAAGCGCTGCTGCGCCGCGGCATGGTCAAAGGAAAAGATTATGAGAGCATCCTCATCACCCAGAATTCCCACGCGGGCTACTACCCCGGCGCGGTGCCCATGGCCCTGAAGCTGCTCTTCAGCGCCGACGGCAAAAAGATCTTCGGCGCGCAGATCGTAGGGCGGGACGGCGTGGATAAGCGCATTGACACCATTGCCGTCACGCAGCGCCTGGGCGGCGGCGTGCGCGACCTGCGCCAGCTGGAGCTGGCCTACGCCCCTCCCTACTCCTCGGCTAAGGATCCGGTGAACATGGCGGGCTTCGTGGCCGAAAACGTGCTCAACGGGCTGGCGCGCTTTGCCGCTTGGGACGCTCTGGAGACGCAGCCCCAGGCTGTGGCGTTGGATGTTCGCGAAGATGCGGAGCTGATGGCCTTTTCTCTGCCCGGCGCGGTGCATATTCCGCTGGGGCAGCTGCGAAGCAGGCTGGACGAGCTGGATCGCGCCAAGACCTATGTGGTGTTCTGCGCGGTGGGCGTGCGCGCCTACAACGCCGCGCGCATCCTCATGCAGGGCGGGTTTGCGCACGTGCTTATCTATCCCGGCGGGGTGCGCTTCTATCAGTCGGTTCACACCTCCACCGCCGGGCAGCCCCAGGGCAGCCAACCGACAGGCGATGCCGCGCCTCTAAAGAATGTAGCAGCCGCCTCGGTGCGGGTGGATTGCAGCGGGCTGCAATGCCCGGGGCCTATCATGAAGGTGTTTGAAGCCATGAAGGAGCTCAAGGACGGGGACACGCTGGAGGTTTGCGCTTCCGATCCCGGCTTTGTGCGGGACATCGGCGCCTGGTGCCGCCGCACCGGCAACACGCTCCTTGACACCCGACACGAAAACACCGATTACATTGCCCGGGTGAAAAAGGGCGGCGCCTGCGCGGCTCCCGCTGTGCGCGACACGCCCCAGGGCAAGACCATCATCGTATTTTCCGGCGATCTGGACAAGGTGCTGGCCAGCTTTATCATCGCCAACGGCGCCGCCGCCATGGGGCGGCCGGTGACCATGTTCTTCACCTTCTGGGGCCTGACCGTGCTGCGCAAGGCCAAGAAGCAGCCGGTTCAAAAGGCCTTTATCGAGAAGATGTTCGGTGCCATGCTCCCCCGGGGCAGCAAAAAGCTGAAGCTTTCCCGCATGAACATGGCGGGCATGGGCACGGCCATGATGAAAAAGATCATGAACGACAAGAACGTGGATTCTCTGGAAACGCTGATTCAAAAGGCCATGGAGCACGGCGTGCGCATCGTGGCGTGCACCATGAGCATGGACGTGATGGGCATCAAGGAAGACGAGCTTATAGAGGGCGTAGAACTGGGCGGCGTGGGCGCTTATCTGGGCGACGCCGAGGAATCCAACGTAAATCTCTTTATTTAAGCCTCCAAAACGCGAGGCTGACATCTCCTTAACCCGGCGGATGAAACGGTTGTTTTCATCCGCCTTTGTGATGGATGACGGGGCAAATTTTTTCAAGCGAGGCGGCAAACCCTATGATAAACGAGAACACACCGACCATCATGACCCGGCGGCTTATCCTGCGTCAGTTTGAGGCAGGGGATGCGCCGGCACTGTTTGATATTTTGAGTGACAAAGAGGTAAACACCTTTTTGCCCTGGTTCCCGCTTGAAAACATGGAGCAGGCGCGCTCCTTTTTGGCGAAGAATTTTTTGGACGATTACGGCAAGCCAAGTGCCTACCGTTATGCCGTTTGCCGCAAAGCGGACAACCGGCCCATCGGCTATATCTGCCTGTCCGATGCTGAAAGCAACGATTTGGGCTATGGGCTCAAAAAGGAATTTTGGCACAAGGGCCTCATCAGCGAGGGCGCAAAAGCCGTCACGGAGCGCATCAAAACCGCAGGCTATCCCTATATTACGGCAACGCACGATGTGAACAATCCGCACAGCGGCGGCGTCATGAAAAAAATCGGCATGGCGTATCAGTATTCCTATGTGGAGCAGTGGCAGCCGAAAGATTTTCCCGTAACCTTCAGAATGTATCAGTTGAATTTTGACGGCAGCCGCCAACGTGTTTTTTGGAAGTATTGGGAAAAGTACGAAAATCATTTTATTGAGGAAGGTTTATAGCAAAGCCAATGCGCAAAAAAAGGATGTTGTTCAGCCGTACAACATCCTTTTTTGAAACCGATTATTCCGGTGCTGTGGCCGCGCGCTCCACGTTTTTCAGCATCTTTTGCTGGGTTGCCCAGTATGCCTCCAGCTCCTGCCGGGATATGCCGCGGCATAGCTGCGCGAAAAAGCTGTCCTGCATGGCGTGCAGCGCTTCCACCAGCGGCGCGGCATCTTTTTGCAGCGTCATGCGCTGCACCCGGCGGTCGTGCGCATCGGGCTGCACCGCCAGCAGCCCCTTGCCAACCAGCAGCTCCACCGCCTTGGATACATAGCCCTTGGACACCCCTCGGTAAGCCACCACGTCGGTGGCCGTATCCAGCCCGGGATTGTTGACCAGAAAAAGGATCACATCAGCCTCGGGCTTGGTGATGCCCAAGGCAGAGGCGGTTTTCTCGGCCATCTTCTCGTACAGTGCTCTCGTGCGCCGGGTGGCGGTGATGTAACCGCCGATCCGCCGTATGTTGTCACTCATGACACACCTCGCGCTGAATAGTTTACAGATAAACCGTTTTGTTGTAAACTATTTTACGCGGGAAACGGAGCAATGTCAATCTCCGCCCTACCCGAGAAGAAAGAGGATGAATCGACTTATGGATCAAAACAAAACCGAGCTGCTGGGGAAAGGCAGCATCGGGAAGCTGCTGTTCCAGCTTGCAGTCCCCGCCATCACGGCGCAGGTGGTCAACCTGCTCTACAACATGGTGGACCGCGTGTACATCGGCCACATGGAAGGCACCGGTCCGCTGGCGCTGACTGGCGTGGGCGTGTGCATGCCGCTTATCATGGTCATTTCCGCCTTTGCCGCGCTGGTCAGCATGGGCGGTGCCCCCCGCGCCTCCATTTACCTGGGCAAAGGGGAAAAGGACAACGCCGAAAAAACGCTGGGCAACTGCGCCGCGCTGCAGATGGCGCTGTCGCTGGTGCTGACGGCAGTGTTTCTTCTCTTTGGCGACAGGCTGCTGGTGCTGTTTGGCGCCAGCGAAAACACGCTGCCCTATGCCTCGGCTTATCTGCGCATTTACAGCATCGGCACGCTTTTTGTGCAGCTGACGCTGGGCATGAACGCCTTCGTCACCGCCCAAGGCTTCGCAAAGATCAGCATGCTCACCGTACTCATCGGCGCGGTGTGCAACATTGTGCTGGATCCCATTTTTATCTTCGTGTTCAAAATGGGCGTATCGGGAGCCGCGCTGGCCACCATCCTTTCGCAGGCCGTATCCGCCGCGTGGGTCATGGTTTTTTTAACGGGGAAGAAAACAACGCTGCGCCTGCGGGCGCGCAATCTGCGCCTTGCTCCCCACATCATTCTGCCCTGCCTGGCGCTGGGGCTGTCCCCCTTCATCATGCAGTTTACCGAAAGCGTAATCACCATGTGCTTCAACGCTTCCCTGCTCAAATACGGCGGGGATGTGGCGGTGGGCTCCATGAGTATTTTGGCCATCGTGATGCAGTTTTCCATGATGCCAATGATGGGCTTAAGCCAAGGCGCGCAGCCCATCGTCAGCTATAACTACGGCGCGGGCAGCGCGCCGAGAGTCAAAAAGGCTTTCAATCTTTTGCTGATTTCCAGCGTGATCTACTCCTGCCTGCTGTGGCTGGCCGCCATGCTCTTTCCCCAGGTGTTCGTACACATGTTCACCTCCGACGCGCAGCTGCTCGCCTTTTCATCGCACGCCATGCGCATCTACATGTCCACGGCCTTTGTCTTTGGGGTACAGCTGGCCTGCCAGCAAACCTTCATCGCCATCGGTAACGCGCCCTACTCGCTGTTTTTAGCCGTTCTGCGCAAGGTTGTGCTACTGATCCCGCTTATCTATCTTTTGCCGGCCATGCTGCCCATCCCCAAGACCGACGCGGTGTTTTTGGCCGAGCCGGTGGCCGACGTGCTTGCAGTAACCACCACTGCCATCCTCTTTGCCATTCAGTTTAAAAAGGCGATGCGCCGCATAGAACACACGCCAGTGCAGGGGCAAGTTGACGCTTGACCCGCAGCCGCAGCAGAAAAGCTCCCCGAAACTTCGGGGAGCTTTTCTTTTGCCGAGCCTTTTATCTCAGGAAAATAGGGTTGCTCCAGGCGCGTCGTCCCTGCGCGTCCATCACTTCCGCCCGCACATAGGGGTAAGCCGCCGTTGGAATGTCCCACGCGGCATGGGTGATGCCGTTTTCTGCGTCGCGCATCATCATCGCCGGGTGCCGGTCGCACAGCAGGCGCACCTGCGCGCAGGGCGAGCATTCCACGACCACTTTGCCGTCCTGCACATAAAAATCCGTCAGCTGCGGGCCGCAGGAGGAATAAAACGCCCCCGCTTTAAGCGCCTTTAAGATGGAGAGCCTGTCGTTGGCGGCGTTGACCATCACCCAGCCACGGCAATGCTGTTCCATGGCATGGCCGTCATCGCTGGCCACGCCGAAAATACGCTGCCCCTGACCCAGCAGCTCGTCCCAGTAGGCGGCGTTGGTGTCCATGGCGTTTTCCATGGCGCAGCCCGAGTTCCAGATCTCCATGGCGAAGTTGCCCTTCATTTGGTCAAAATATCTGGCCGGGGTGGAGCTCCATTCGGGGTGGCAATAAACGGTCAGGTTGTTGTTCTCATGCAGCCAATCCAGGTAAGGCTGGAAGGCCTGCTGATCCTTCGCCGTGCCGCTGGCGCAGCGGAAATCCTGCTCAAACCCGTTTCCCTCTTCTGGAGAGGGGCCAACGGAAACGATATGGAAGCAGCGGAAGCCATCTCCCCAGTGAAAATCCGCATCCTCGTCAAAATGGTTGTCGAACTCCATGCCGCCCAACAGGGTCATGGGCACATCGGGTGCGAAGTTGGTGTAGTTATAATACCGGTGGTCGGTGATCGCCATGAACTGATACCCGTTTTGGGCATGCAGGCGAATCACTTCTTCGGGCGTACCCTTTCCGTCCGAGCGGGTGGTGTGGCAGTGCAGCGCACCCTTGAGCAGCTTGCCCGCGTTTTCAAACGCGGCTTGACGAATCAACATCCGTATCCCTCCTATTGCGCGCGCCGGGTCACTCCAGCGCCGTCTTCCATTTTTTCGCGGCGGCAAAAAACGTTGCCGCAGCTGCCAGCACCGCCGCCGCGCTCCACAGCAGCGCGGTCACGTTCAAGCCCAGGTTATCTAGCATGGCGCCGGTGGCCACGCCCGACAGCCCCGAGCCCAAATAAATGGCGCTGTCCATCAGCCCGGCCACCAGCCCCACCCGCTTGGCCTTGTCGTATTCCATGGGGATCAGCGAGGTCATCAGCGGATTCACGCCGTACATCAGCGCCGAGCACGCGCTCAGCAGCACCGCTGTCAGCCATACCGAGCCGCCCCGCACCAACCCCAGCAGCAGCGTAAAGGGCACGCAAAACGCCGTCACATAAGCCGTGGTGCGGCGCGCGCCCCCGCCGAAGCGGCGCAGGCACAGCTTGCCCAGCAAAAGCCCCGCCATGTTCAGGCAGGGGATCATCAGCGAAACTGCGGAGGACGAGCCGCCGCTCAGCTTGCTCAAAATATTGGGTGCCCAGGTCATCACGCTGTCGCGCACAAAGCCGTTGGCCACGCAGGCCAGCAGCAGCGCCACAAGTCCCGTGGCGAAAAACATTTTCTTCAGCGGCATCGCCCCGCCTTCCCGGCGCTGCCGCGCAGTATAGGCACTCTCATCACCCACATCCCCGCCCAGCAGAAAAAAGGCCGCAACTGCGCTGAGCAGCGCCGTTGCCGCCGACACGGCAAAGGCCCAGCGCCAACCCGCCGCCTGGCTCAGCGCACCGGCGCCCGCCCAGGCCAGCAGCTGGCCGATCACCAGCGAAAACGAAATGCCAAAGGTCGCCTTGGCCCGCGCCGCGCCGCTGTAGCGCAGCGCAAACAGCTTCACGATGGGCGTCCACAGCATGGCCTGTGCCGCGCCGTTTACACACCACAGCACCGTAATGAGTGCGAAGCTGCGGCAAAAGGAGATCCCCAGGTTGCACAGCGCCGAAACCGCCAGCCCCGCCACCAGAAAATCTCTGGCGCGCACGCGATCCACCACCGCACCGCTCACCAGCTGCCCCGCCGCATAAACCACCGCGAACAGCGTGGCGGGCAGGCCGGCCTGCGCGCCGGTCAGGTTCAGCTGCTCCATCAGCGCGGGCAAAGCCGCTGCCCAGTTGTACCGGGCGATATAGGCACCCGTATAGGCGATAAAACAGGCGGCGAAGGTGCGCCGCTGCATTGCGTTCATACTTTCCTCCCGCGCGGGCATTCATTGGCCGCAGCTTGATACAGGCCGCATTATACCAGCTTTGTTCGGCTTTGTCTGCCCCTTGGCGCTCCGGTTTGCATAAAAAAGGCGCGGCCATATCGCCGCGCCTTTCCCGCCTCCTTGGGGCTTACCATGTAAAAAACCATTCCTGACGGCCGCCCACTCTCTCCATGCCGCATTTGCGGTACATCTGCCAGGCGGTGTCGTCTTCATCGGTCATGACATAAAACGTCTGCGCGCCCTTCTCCCGGGCGATGGCCGCCAGCTGCGCCAGCACAGCCGAACCAAAGCCTTGCTTTCTCCACTGGGAGCAGATGGTGAAATCCTCCCCTTTGGCCATGCCGTCCCATACCAGCAGATCGCAGCTGCCCACGGGCTCCTCACCGAAATAGCACAAGTAGCAATCCACGCCGCCCTCGGCCAGGTATACCTTA
>JAQUVY010000007.1 GCA_028693155.1 Eubacteriales bacterium | reverse complement strand
CTGGACGGCGCACGGCCGCTACCCCACCAACACCCCCGGCTGGTGGGGCGGAGCCATCCCTTTGCCATGCTGGATTATTCCATCGTGCACAACGGCGAGATCTCCTCTTACGACGCCAACCGCCGCTTTATCGAGATGTACGGCTATCGCTGCACCCTGCAGACCGATACGGAGGTCATCACCTATATCATGGATTTTCTGCTGCGCAAGCAGGGGCTGACCCTCAAGGAGGCCGCCGGCGTCATCGCCGCGCCGTTTTGGACGACCATAGAGCGGATGGATGGGGACGCGCGAAAAAAACAGGAGTACCTGCGCGCGGCATTCCCCAGCCTGCTCATCACCGGACCGTTTTCCATTTTACTGGGCTTTGAGGGCGGCATGATGGCGCTTAACGACCGCCTCAAGCTGCGCTCCATGGTGGTGGGCGAGCGGGGCGACCGGGTGTATGTGGCCAGCGAAGAGTGCGCCATCCGCGCCATCGCACCCGAGTTGGATAAGTTCTGGTCCCCTGCCGGCGGCGAGCCGGTCATCATGACGCTGGAAGGAGGCGCGCAGTAATGGCAATCGACTATATACAACCCGAATATGAGGTGGTGCGCAATGAGCGCCGCTGCATAGCCTGCCGCGCCTGCGAGCGGCAATGCGCCAACGAGGTGCATCGCTTCGACGCCGAGGCCGGGCTGATGCTCAGCGATGAGAGCAAATGCGTGGATTGCCAGCGCTGCGTTTCGCTGTGCCCCACCCATGCGCTGAAAATTGTGAAAAACACCAACACCTTCCGCGAGAACGGCAACTGGTCGGGGCAGACCATCATCGAGCTTTACCGCCAGGCGGGCAGCGGCGGCGTGCTGCTGTCCTCCATGGGCAACCCAAAGGATTACCCGGTTTACTGGGACAAGCTGCAGGTCAACGCTTCTCAGGTGACCAACCCCTCCATCGACCCGCTGCGTGAGCCGATGGAGACGCGGGTGTACCTGGGGAAAAAGCCCACCGGCATTGAGCGGGACGGGCAGGGCAACATCGTCAACAACCTGACGCCCCAGCTGGAGCTGGCCGTACCCATCATGTTCTCCGCCATGTCTTACGGCTCCATCAGCTACAACGCGCATGAGAGCCTGGCACGGGCGGCACGCGAGCTGGGCATTTGCTACAACACCGGCGAGGGCGGGCTGCACCGGGACTTTTACCAGTACGGAGCAAACACCATCGTGCAGGTGGCGTCGGGACGCTTCGGCGTCTATCAGGACTACCTGGAGGCCGGCGCGGCCATTGAGATCAAGATGGGTCAGGGCGCCAAGCCCGGCATCGGCGGGCATTTGCCCGGCGCCAAGATCGTAGGCGAGGTCTCCCGCACCCGCATGATCCCCGAGGGCAGCGACGCCATTTCGCCCGCCCCGCATCACGACATTTACTCCATTGAGGATCTTCGCCAGCTGGTCTACTCCCTCAAGGAGGCCACGCAGTATAAAAAGCCGGTCATCGTGAAGATCGCCGCCGTGCACAACGTGGCGGCCATCGCCAGCGGCATTGCCCGCTCGGGCGCGGATATTATCGCCATAGACGGCTTCCGCGGCGGCACCGGAGCCGCGCCCACCCGCATTCGCGACAACGTGGGCATCCCCATTGAGCTGGCACTGGCCAGCGTGGATCAACGCCTGCGGGAAGAAGGCATTCGAGGCGAGGTATCTCTGGTGGTGGGGGGCAGCGTCCGCTCCAGCGCGGACATCGTAAAGGCCATTGCGCTGGGCGCTGACGCGGTGTATATCGGCACCGCGGCGCTGCTGGCGCTGGGCTGCCATCTGTGCCGCAGCTGCCAGACCGGCCGCTGCAACTGGGGCATCGCCACCCAGCGTCCCGATTTGGTGAAGCGCCTGAACCCCGATGTGGGCAGCCAGCGCCTGGTCAATCTGATCACCGCCTGGCAGCACGAGATCAAGGAGATGATGGGCGGCATGGGCATTAACTCCATTGAGGCGCTCAAGGGCAACCGTCTGATGCTGCGCGGCGTGGGGCTCAACGAAAAAGAACTGGAGATCCTGGGCGTGAAGCACGCCGGGGAATAAGGGGGGACGAGCATGAAACGGGTCTATGTGAATGAAAAGTGGTGCCTGGCCTGTCACCTTTGCGAATATTACTGCGCCTTTGCCAACTCGGGGGAAACCGACATGGTCAAAGCGCTCAAGGATGTGGCCATATCGCCTCGCATCCGCATTGAGCAGCAGGGGGACATCAGCTTTGCCGTGTCCTGCCGCCACTGCACCGAGCCGCTGTGCGTAAAGGCCTGCATTTCCGGCGCGCTCACCCAAACTGACGGCGTGATCGCCATCGACCGGGACAAGTGCGTGGGCTGCTATACCTGCATCCTGTCCTGCCCCTACGGCGCGGTAATGCCCTCGCCTCAGGGCGCGGTGCAGAAGTGCGAGCTGTGCGTGAACAACGCCCAGGGCGCTCCGGCCTGCGTCGGCGGCTGCCCCAACCGGGCCATTGTGTTTGAAGAGAGGTGAGGAAGATGGAATATGTGATCATCGGCAATTCGGCGGCCGCGGTGGGCTGCGTGGAGGGCATCCGTCAAAGAGATGCGGCGGGGCATATTACCATCGTCTCGCAGGAAGCGTTCCACACCTATTCCCGGCCGCTCATCTCCTATCTGCTGCTGGGGAAAACCGACGAGCAGCGCATGAAATACCGACCCGACGATTTTTATGAGAAGAACGGGTGCACGCTGCTCAGCGGGCGGCGTGCGGTACGGGTGGATGGGACGGCGCACCGCGTGGAGCTGGATGACGGCACGGCGTTGCCTTACGACAAGCTGCTGGCCGCCACCGGGTCGGTGCCCTTTGTGCCGCCCATGGAGGGGCTGGAGCAGGTGAAGGAGCGCTTCACCTTTTACACCCTTGCCGATGCCCGCGCGCTGGCGGCAGCGCTGGAAAAGCCCCGGCGCGTGCTCATCGTGGGCGCTGGGCTGATCGGGCTGAAATGCGCCGAGGGCATCCTCGCCCGTGCCTCCTCCATTACGGTGGTGGATCTGGCCGACCGCATCCTGCCCAGCATTTTGGATGAGGAAGGCGCTGCTCTGGTGCAGCGCCATCTGGAGGCGCAGGGCGTTCGCTTTATCCTGGGGGACAGCGTGGCACGCTTTGATGGGGACGGCGCAAGGCTCAAAGGCGGCCAAACCATTCCCTTTGATGTGCTGGTCACGGCGGTGGGCGTGCGGCCCAACGTTTCCCTGCTCAAGGAGGCCGGCGCGCAGGTGCAGCGGGGCGTTATCACCGATGTGCATGGGCGCACGAGCCTGCCCGAGGTCTACGCCGCAGGCGACTGCACCCAAAGCGTCGATACGGTGACCGGCGAAAGCCGGGTGCTGGCGCTGCTGCCCAACGCGTATATGCAGGGCGAGGCGGCGGGCATCTCCATGGCGGGGGGTGAGGGCGGGGTCGACCGCGCCATGGCGCTGAACGCCATCGGCTTTTGCGGGCTGCACCTGATGACCGCGGGCGTGTATGACGGCGAGGTTTATGAGAAAAAGGACGGGTCGTCGTATAAAAAGCTGTTCTATGCCGATAATCGGCTCAAGGGCTATATTTTGATCGGCGATGTGCAGCGGGCGGGCATCTATACCGCGCTCATCCGCGACAAAACCCCGCTGGACAGCCTGGATTTTGAGCTGATCTGTGAGAAGCCCCAGCTGATGGCGTTCACCCGCGCCGAGCGGGCAAAAAAACTGGGAGGAGAGGCGTAATGACCATACACGCACAGCAACTGCATTTTTCCGCCCTAAACGAAGCGATCCGCGCCGATGCACAGGCGCGCACCGTGGTGGAGGGCTGCCTGGGTCACCGCTACATCGGCAGCGGCCTGGGCAACAAAACCATTGAAATTTACGGTGTGCCGGGCAATGCGCTGGGCGCTTATCTGAACGGCGCTTCCATCTTGGTGCACGCCAACGCCCAGGACGCCACAGGGGACACCATGAACGCCGGGGAGATCGTTGTCCACGGCTCTTCGGGCGATGCCACCGGCTACGCCATGCGGGGCGGGCGCATCCTCGTGCGGGATAACGCGGGGTATCGCGCGGGTATCCACATGAAGGCTTATCAGGATAAGATCCCGGTGCTGGTCATCGGCGGCGAGGCGGGCAGCTTTTTGGGGGAGTACCAGGCTGGGGGGCGCATCGTCGTGCTGGGGCTGCAAAGCGCCGGCAAAGCCCCGGTGGGATATTTCTGCGGCACGGGCATGCACGGCGGCAAGATCTTTTTGCGGTGCAATCAGCCGCCGCAGGATCTGCCGGGGCAGGTGAGCGCCGCGCCGGCCGGGCCGGAAGACCTGCAGGAGATCCGGGGAGACGTGGAGGCGTATTGCGCGGCCTTTGGGGCTGATGCCCGGGAGATCCTCAGCGCACCCTTTTATGTGCTGACGCCCAATACAAAAAATCCTTATAAACAACTTTATACGCCGAATTGATTGCGGTATAATAAATCGTTCAAAAGATTGGAGAAGGGGTGTGGGCATGAAAAAATTCACCGCCAAAGAGGTTTTGCAATTTGCAAGGGAGAACGATGTCAAGTTCATCCGGCTGGCCTTCTGCGATGTATTTGGCCGGTTGAAAAACATCGCCGTGCTGGCGGACGAGCTGCCTCGGGCGCTGGAAGCGGGCATCTCCTTCGATCCGTCGGTCATCGCCGGGTTTTCCACCTTTGAGGAATCGGAGCTGTTTTTGTTCCCCATTCCGTCCACTCTGGTGGTGCTGCCCTGGCGGCCGCAGCAGGGGCGGGTCATCCGCTTCTTTTGCGAGGTGCGCTATCCCGACGGCCGCCCCTTTGAGGGGGACGGGCGTTACCTGCTCAAACAGGCGGCCGAGCGGGCGGCCGGGCAGGACTTGTCCTGCAAGGTGGGGCCGAAATGTGAGTTTTACCTCTTTGAAACCGATGAAAAGGGCTACCCCACCAACATTCCCCACGATTGCGCGGGCTATATGGATGTGGCGCCGCTGGATCGGGGAGAAAATGTGCGCCGCGACATCTGCCTGACGCTGGAGGAAATGGACATTCAACCCGAGTCGTCTCATCATGAGGAGGGACCGGGGCAAAACGAGATCGACTTCCGTTACTGCGATGCGCTGGACGCGGCGGATAATCTGATCACCCTGCGCACGGTGGTGGAGGCGGTGGCCAGCCGCAACGGCCTTTGCGCCAGCTTTATGCCCTTGCCGCTGGACGGCCAGCCCGGCAATGGGCTGCATGTGAACATGTCGCTTTTCCGCGAGGGGCTGAACCTTTTTAAGGTGGGCGGGGAGGAGCACTCCGCGCTTGCCGAGAGCTTCATCGCCGGGATATTTAACCGCATTGGCGAAATAACCGCGTTTTTAAACCCGCAGGAGAGCTCCTATGCCCGCTTCGGCAAATTCGGCGCGCCCCGGCAGATCACCTGGTCGCACCGCAACAACGATCCCCTCATTCGCATTCCTGCCGTGCACAACGGCGAGAATGCGCGCATGGAGCTTCGGTCGCCCGATTCGTCGGTGAATCCCTATATTGCCTTTGCGCTGCTGGTGCACGCCGGGCTGGACGGCATTGAGCGGGGAGAGACGCTGCCCGCCCAGGACGGATGCCCCGCCGCGGACAGCGGCGAAGCCGTGCTGGGCGCGCTGCCCGCCACCCGGGAGGAGGCGCAGAAATGCGCCGCGCAGAGCGATTTTGTGCGTCGCTGGGTGCCCCGGCGTATTTTAGACGCCTACTGCGGCGCAAGCGTGCCCAAGTAAGGCGGCGGGGGAGAGAAGATGGAACAGGTATTGGTGGTGTGCGGTACGGAAAAGGGGCGCGATATGCTGCGCACCCTGCTTTGCGACGCCGCCTGCCCACCCTCTGCCTTTGCCGAGAACGCGGGGCAGGCGCGAAGGCTGCTTACCCAGTGCGAGTATGACTTGGTGGTTATCAATGCGCCCTTGACCGATGAGTTCGGACATGAGCTGGCCTGCCAGGCGGTGGAAAACAGCGCGACGGGCGTCATTTTGCTGGTGAGAAACGAAATGGCCGACGAGGTGGCCGAGCGGGTTGAGGACGACGGCGTGCTGGTGGTGCCCAAGCCGGTCAGCCGCCCCATGTTTTATCAGGCCGTCAGGATGGTGGCGGCGGCGCAGCGCCGTATGCGGGGGCTGCACCGGGAAAATCTGAAGCTGCAAAGCAAAATAGAGGAGATCCGCCTGGTGGATCGCGCCAAGCTTATCCTCATGGAGCACCTGGGCATGACCGAGCAGCAGGCGCACCGCTATTTGGAGAAGCAGGCCATGGATCTGCGCGTGACCCGACGCGAAGTGGCGCTGGGCGTCTTAAAGACCTACGAATAAGGAGAGGATGGCATCATGAAGGTTCCTTTTGTTAAAATGCAGGGCTGCGGCAACGACTATATTTACTTCAATTGCTTCCGCACCCCCATCGCCCAACCGGAGGAGCTCAGCGTTCGGCTGTCCGACCGGCACTTCGGCATCGGCGGCGACGGCATCATCCTCATTTGCCCCTCGCAGCACGCCGACCTGCGCATGAGAATGTTCAACGCCGACGGCAGCGAAGGCAAGATGTGCGGAAACGCCATCCGCTGCGTGGGAAAATATGCATACGAAACGGGATTGGTGCCGCGGGAGAAGATAGACGTCGAGACTCTCAGCGGCACCAAACATTTATCCCTGCACCTTTTGCAGGGAAGCGTGCAGGGCGTGACGGTGGACATGGGTGCCGCCATTTGGAGCCCGCAGGAGATCCCTGCGAATTTCCCGGGGGAGCGGGCGGTGAAGGTGCCCCTGTCCGTGGGCGGCGTGGAATACTGCGTCACCTGCGTTTCCATGGGCAATCCCCACTGCGTTGTTTTCGGCGGCGATCCATACGCGCTCCCGCTGGAGCAGATTGGGCCGCTGTTTGAGCGGCACAGCGCGTTCCCCGAGCAGGTGAACACCGAGTTTGTGCAGGTGTTGGCGCCGAATGTGCTGAAAATGCGCGTGTGGGAGCGGGGCAGCGGGGAGACCTGGGCGTGCGGCACGGGTGCCTGCGCGGTGACGGCCGCGGCGGTGGCCAACGGCCTGTGTGAAGAAGATACGGACATCACCGTGAAGCTGCGGGGCGGCGATCTGGTGATTCGATATACAACGGATACCGTGTGGATGACGGGCGAAGCGAAAATTACTTTTGAAGGAGAAGTGGAAATATGAGCACCAAGTACATCTTTGTCACCGGCGGCGTGGTTTCGGGCCTGGGCAAGGGCATCACGGCGGCCTCGCTGGGTCGCCTGCTGAAATGCCGCGGGCTTAAGGTTGCGGCGCAGAAGCTGGATCCCTACATCAACGTCGATCCCGGCACCATGAGCCCTTACCAGCACGGCGAGGTGTTTGTCACCGAGGACGGCGCCGAGACCGATCTGGATCTGGGGCATTACGAGCGCTTTATTGATGAGGATCTGAATCAATATTCCAACCTGACCACCGGCAAGGTGTATTGGAACGTGCTGACCAAGGAGCGCCGGGGCGAATATTTGGGCGAAACCGTGCAGGTCATCCCCCACATCACCAACGAGATCAAGAGCTTTATTTATGAGGTGGGCAAAAAGAACGAAGCCGACGTCATCATCACCGAGATCGGCGGCACCACGGGTGACATCGAAAGCCAGCCTTTCCTGGAGGCCATTCGCCAGGTATCGCTGGAGGTGGGACGGCGCAACTGCCTGTTTGTTCACGTGACGCTGGTGCCCTATATCAAAAGCTCGGGCGAGCATAAATCCAAACCCACCCAGCACTCGGTCAAGGAGCTGCGCTCCATCGGCATTATGCCGGACATCATCGTGGCGCGCTGCGACGAAGCCATTCCCCAGGACGTGCGGGATAAGATCGCGCTGTTTTGCAATGTCAAGGAAGACTGCGTGATCGAAAACCTGACGGTGCCCGTGCTTTATGAAGCGCCCATGATGCTGGAGAAAAGCCACCTGTGCGATATTGTCTGCCGGGAATTGGGGTTGGATGTGCCGTGCAGCGATCTGCGCGAGTGGGAGGAGATGCTGGAGCGCATCCGCCAGCGCAGAGGGCATGTGACCATCGCTTTGGTGGGCAAGTATGTGCGCCTGCACGACGCTTACCTGTCGGTGGCCGAGGCGCTCAGCCATGCGGGCTATGAAAACGGCGTGGCCGTGGAGATCCGCTGGATCGAGGCGGAGGATGTCAACGCGGGCAGCGCGGCCGCGCTGCTGGAAGGCTGCGACGGCGTGCTGGTGCCCGGGGGCTTTGGCGAGCGAGGCATCGAGGGCATGATCGAGGCGGCGCACTATGCACGGGAGAACCATGTGCCTTATTTTGGAATCTGCCTGGGACTGCAAATCGCCGTGATCGAATACGCCCGTCATGTGCTGGGCTATGCCGATGCCAATTCGGGCGAATTCGCGCCCGAGAGCACCCATCGCGTCATTGATCTCATGCCCGATCAGCAGGGGAACATTCCCAAGGGCGGCACCATGCGCCTGGGCGCCTATCCCTGCCAGATCGCGCCCAACACCAAAATGGCGCAGGCTTACGGCGAGCCGCTTATTCAGGAGCGCCACCGCCACCGCTATGAGGTCAACAACGATTTCCGCGACGCGCTGCTGTCCGCAGGTATGACCATCAGCGGCACCTCTCCGGACCGTCACCTGGTGGAGGCGGTGGAGCTGAGCGATCGCCCCTTCTATCTGGGCGTGCAGTATCACCCCGAGTTTAAGAGCCGCCCCAACCGGGCGCATCCGCTGTTCCGGGACTTCATCCGCGCGGCGCTGGAGGGAAAAAATGAACATTAACCGTCACTATCTGGACTTGCAGGACAGCTATTTGTTCGCCACGGTGGCGGAAAAGATCGCCGCCTATGAGGCGCAAAACCCGGATCAGCGGGTCATTCGCCTGGGGATCGGCGATGTGACCCGGCCGCTTTGCCGGGCGGCGGTGGAGGCCATGGAGCAGGCGGTGCGCGAGCAGGGAACCGCTGCGGGTTTCCACGGCTACGGGCCGTATCAGGGCTATGACTTTTTGCAGGACGCGCTGCGGCAGCATTACGCCGCCTTCGGCGTAACGCTGGAGCGGGACGAGATTTTTGTCAGCGACGGCGCGAAAAGCGACGTGGGAAATATTTTGGACATCTTCGCAGCGGACAACCGCGTGCTGGTGCCCGATCCGGTCTATCCGGTGTATGTGGATACGAACATCATGGCGGGGCGGCGCGTGTTTTACGCCGACGCCACGGCGGAGAACGGCTTTTTGCCCCTGCCCGATGAAAAGACCGACGCGGACATCGTCTATCTGTGCTCGCCCAATAACCCCACCGGAGCGGTTTACGACCGAGCCGGGCTAAAGGCGTGGGTGGACTACGCCCGCGCCCGGGACGCGGTCATTTTGTTTGACGCGGCGTATGAGTGCTTTGTGACCCGACCCGAGCTGCCCCACAGCATCTACGAGGTGGAGGGCGCGCGGGAATGCGCCATTGAGATCGGTTCCTTTTCCAAAACGGCGGGCTTTACCGGCACGCGCTGCGGCTACACGGTGGTGCCGCTGGAGCTGAAGCGGGGCGGCGTGCGCCTGCGCGACCTGTGGCTGCGCCGGCAAAGCACCAAGTTTAACGGCGTGTCCTACGTTGTGCAGCGGGGCGCGGCGGCGGTGCTAAGCGGTGAGGGTCAGCGCCAGATCCGGGCGGATCACGCCTATTATATGGAAAATGCCGCCATCATGGCGGACGCGCTGCGGGAAATGGGCGTGTGGTTCGTGGGGGGCGAGCAGTCGCCCTATGTGTGGTTTCGCTGCCCGGAGGGCGACTCGTGGGCGTTCTTTGACCGCCTGCTGACCCGGGCGCAGGTGGCGGGAACGCCCGGCGCCGGTTTTGGCCGCAACGGAGAAGGGTATTTTCGCCTGACCGCCTTCGGCACGCATGAGGACACGCAGGAGGCCATGAGGCGCTTTATAAAAGCACTGTAGTGAATTGTCTTGCAATGGGCTGAGAAATAGACTACAATAAACCCATTCTTTCCGGCGAAACCGCCCCAATATATGCCAAATTTTCAGGATCCGCCGTTCGTTTGGTGGATCCTGTGTTTTTTTTCGGAGGAACTATGAAGGAGATCTCCTGCCCCATTGTGGACGCGCACGCCCACATTTTCCCGGTTAAAATTGCCGAAAAGGCCACCAAAGCCATCGGTGCCTTCTATGACATCCCCATGCAAAATCCCCAAGGTCTGGCCGAGCAGCTGGCAGAAGTGGGCGCGAAGGCGGGCATTTGCCGCTTTCTGGTCTGCTCCAGCGCCACGGTGCCTGCTCAGGTGGGCAGCATCAACGATTTTATTCATGAGGCCTGCCTGCGCTACCCACAGTTTATCGGCCTGGGTACGCTCCACCCCTTTATGGACGATGTGGATGCGGAGATCGACCGAATTGTGGAGCTGGGGCTGCACGGCGTCAAGCTGCATCCCGATTTTCAGAAGTTTTACATCGACGATGAAAAGGCCATCGCCATGTACCGCCGCCTGGCGCAGCGCCATTTGCCTGTGCTCTTTCACACGGGAGACGCGCGCTATGAATACTCCGCGCCCACCCGGCTGCGCCGCGTGCTGGACGAGGTAGACGGCTTTGTGGCCATCGGCGCGCATTTCGGCGGCTACAACCGCTGGGAGGAGGCGCGCAAGGTGCTGCGCCATCCCAACGTGTATTACGACACGTCCAGCTCGCTGTTTGCCCTGCCGCCCGACGAGGCGGCGGACATTTTGCGCGATTACGGCGCCGACCGCTGCATGTTCGGCACGGACTTCCCCATGTGGGAACCTAAGGGTGAGCTGGAGCGCTTCATGGCCATGCCGCTGACCCAGGCCGAGCGCGAGCAGGTGTTTTACAAGACCTTCTGCAAGCTCTTTGGGGTGGACGCCGACAAGCTGAAGGACTGACCGGCAAAACCAGCCCGGAAAAATGACAAAGGGATAAAAAGACGGCAGACACGGGCGTGTCTGCCGTCTTTTTGCATTGCGATGTTTCTGCTGCACCTGCGCGCGGCGGAGCATTTCAGCGACGTTTATTCGGTCACGGGGCGAACCCGCCGCGCCCACAGCGCGTACAGCCCCAGCCCTGCCGCGCACAGCGCCGCGCCCGCGCCCAGCGCCAAGGGCAGGCTTTGGTTGGCCAAGCGGCCAAAAAGCAGATTGGTAAAAACCGCGGTCAGGCTCATCACGCTGGAGTATACGCTCAGCACGGTAGCCCGCGCACCGGCCGGTACCCGGCGGTTCTGAATGTCCAGCGAGATGGGCGCGAACACCGAGGCCGAAACCCGCAGCAGGACGATGCCCAGCACGGACAGCAAGGGGTTGGCGGTGAGCGCGGTGAGCAGGCAGGCGCCGCTGCCGGTGAGAAAGAGCAGCCAGCAGGCGGCGCGCTCCCCCAACCGCTTTTGCAGCCGGTGGGCAAAAGCCGCCAACAGCCCGCAAAGGGTCACCAGAATATAGATCAAACCCATCGCCTGTTGGGAGATGCCCGCGCGAACGTACTGCACCTGACTAAAAAACACGGTGACCGTTTGGTTGGTTTCGGCCAGCAGCGCCGCCCCGAGCAAAAACAGCACAAAGCTCTTGTCGCTTGTCACAGCGCGGGATACGGCCCGCAGCCGGTCTTTCAGCGCCGTGTGCGGCGCGGGTGCCTCCCGCAGATCCTTTAGAAAAAGGGTGGCCGCCATCGACACGCCGTAGGAGATGACCGTCAGCAGTCCGGTCAGCGAATAATCGCTTCTTTTGGCCAAAAAGGCTGAAAACGTCAGCGAGGCCAGCACCAGCCCGCAGGTGCCAAAGGCCGAGTAGCGGCCAAAGGCGCGGGTGCTGCCGTCTTTCCCGGCGGCAAGATAGAGATATGCCGAGTCGCACCCCGAAAGCCCCGATAACACCACAGACAGTATGAGGCGCTCGGCCAAAAACCAGCCAAACCCGGTGGCCCGCCAAAATACGATCTTGGAAAGGAAGTATAAAACGTTGCACACAAGCAGTGTGTTTTTATAGCCGATGCGGTCGGCCACCGCGCCCCATGGGATCTCCAGAGCGATGGCCAGCGCCAAAGAGATGCTTTCAATCAGCGTGATCTGAAACAGGGAGACCCCCTGCGCCTGCCGGTAAAGCGTGGCAACGGGGCCGTAAAAGACCATGCCCTGAAACAGTGCAATGAGGTACATCAGCCTAAGGCTGCGTTTGCTTTTCATAAATGGATTCCCTTCGCCGAAATAATCTGAACAAGCCGCCTTGCGTTTGCAGGCGGAAGCATGGGGTGTTCAGATCATGTCGGTCGATACATGGGAACCCTCCGGGTTCATAAAGCGGCGTTTCCCTTTTGGGGCGCGGGCATATCCGCGCACAGCAGCAGGCTTAAGTTCACCAGGTTTTCGCGGATGCCGCCGCGGGAGTCCCAGGCACGGGAGTCCCAATCCTGCCCGCTTACATCGTCCCCGCCGTAGAGAATCTGCCCCAGGCGGACGCCACGGAACTGCGCGACGGCGAAATAGGCCGACGCCTCCATCTCCACCGTGAGGCAGCCCTCGGCCACCCGCGCGGCCACCTTTTGCTTCGTTTCCCGATAAATGGCGTCGGTGGTCCAGGTTTTTCCGGTGAGATAGGGCACTTTCAGCGCGTCCAGGCGCTGCGCCAGATACTGCACGGCTGCTTCCTCACAGGCGATCTCGCGGGAGGGCGGCGCGTAGTGGAAGGACGCGCCCTCGTCGCGCACCGCGCTGACCGGCAGCACCAAATGGCCTACGGTGATGTCCCTGCGCAGCACGCCCGCGCCGCCGCATACCACGAAGGTGTCGCAGCCCGCGGCGATGAGCTCATCCAGCGTGCCGGCCGCACCGGCCGAGCCCACAAAGCCCTGGGTCAGGCACACGCGCTCGCCGCCCGCCTCGGTTTCATAGACCGGCAGATCGACGCATTCCGAATGCAAATAGCCCAGCAGGCGCAGTTCGCCCTGCGCCGCCTTTTTTTCCAGCACCTCGCGAAAATAGGTAATGACGCACCGGTGGGGCACGTCCACCCCCTTCAGCGGGTCATGGGGCTGCAGCACAGCCAGTGGGGAAGGGTCAAATTCGGTCAAAGGCAGCTGCTCCATGGAATCCTCCTTTTATTTGCAATAGCACTCAATGTATCGATCCATCGAGCGCTCAATGATCTTCAGCGCCGCTTCCCGGCCGCGCACCTCGTCCACCGCTGTCTCCTTCTGCTCCAGCGCCTTATACACCGAGAAAAAATGGGTCATCTCGGTAAAAATATGGCGGGGCAGCTGGCTGATGTCGGTGTAGGTGTTGTAGGTGGGGTCTTCAAAGGGGATGGCGATGATCTTTTCATCGGGCGCTCCGTTGTCCATCATGGTGATGACCCCGATGGGATAGCAGCGCACCAGCGCCATGGGGTGAATGGCCTCCGAGCACAGCAGCAGCGCATCCAGCGGGTCGTTATCCTCGGCATAGGTGCGGGGGATAAAGCCGTAGTTGGCAGGGTAATGGGTGGAGGTATACAAAATGCGGTCCAGCCGCAGCATTCCCGTTTCTTTATCCATCTCGTACTTGGTTTTGCTGCCCTTGGGGATCTCCACAACCATCATAAAGTCCTGCGCGCTGATACGCTTGGGGGAAATATCGTGCCAGATGTTCATGCTCAAACTCCTTCTCTTTTTTACAGGTCACCGGGTGTGGTGATGGCGCGCCAGCCCTTGGCGCGGACAATATAGAAGGCGAACCCGGCCAGGCATACGGCCAGGAACACTCCGTTGGCGATAAATACGGTGGGGATGGACCACAGGTCGCTGAAATACCCGCCCAGCAGAGAGCCCACCACCCGCGACAAGCCGAAGCCCGCAAACACCAAAATGCTCTGCGCGGTGGCGCGCAGTTGCTGCGGTGCCTTTTTGTTGACATACAGCACCGGCCCGTAGGTAAAGCAGATGGTGGCAAACAGGTTGGGCATCTGCAAAGCCATGAGCGCATACAGGTTGGTGGTGACGCCGATGAGTACCCACCGCAGGGCGGTGATGGCGAAGCCCAGCAAAACCCACGCCCAGATGCTGAGCTTGGGCATGAGCTTGTCGGCGAAGAGCAAAAAGGGGATCTCAAGAAAGGAGCCCACAAACAGCATGGCGCCCAGCATGGAGGTGGAAGCGCCCAGCTGGGAAAAATACTTGCCGAAGAAGGTGTGTCCATAGGTGGTGGTCACCGAAGCGCAAAACACCATGACGAACAGCAGCACCAGCTCCTTGTTTTGAAACAAAACCTTGAGGGGAACCTTGTTTGCCTTGGTTTGGTGGCCTTTTACCGGCGGCATGAGCAGCGTCAGCGCGGCCAGCACCCCGGCCAACCCCGCCAGAATATAGAACACCTTGCTGACGTCGTTGTTCATGTAGATGCCGCTGAGCCAGGCCATCGCCACATACCCTACGCTGCCCATCATGCGGATGGGGCCAAACGCATGGTTATGCTCCTGCACATATTCCAGCGTGACCGTATCCATAATGGGCGTGCAGGGAGACTGCACAATGTTCATCAGCGTAAAGAGCACGATGAGCAGCCCGAAATTCACCGTGGTGCGCAGCAGCAGCGCCACTACCCCGAACCCCAGCAGCAGCCCCGTCAGCAGCCAGCGCTTCTGGGGCATGCGGTCGCCCAGCATGCCCCACAGCGGCTGAAAGAACATGGCGATGAGCGGGGCCACCGACATGATCGTGCCGATCTGGGTGTTGCTCATGCCGATGTCCTTGAGATACACCGACTGATAGGACGAGCAGGCCATGATCATGTAATAAACGGTGTAAAATAGATACAGGCTTGCCAGATAGGTCTTTTGCCGGTTTTTCAAGACGAGCCTCCTTTACAGTGGTACGCGCTTGAGCATGCCTTTCTTTTGCAGCGCCGCCTCATACAGAATGACGGTGGTGGAGATCCCAACATTCAGAGAATCG
This sequence comes from Eubacteriales bacterium, assembly GCA_028693155.1. Classification (GTDB taxonomy): domain Bacteria; phylum Bacillota; class Clostridia; order Christensenellales; family UMGS416; genus STF2-111. The sequence goes on along the minus strand of JAQUVY010000007.1, from coordinate 32,659 downwards.
CAGTCGCCCAGCATGGGGATTTTGATGAGATTGCGCTGCCCCTCATACCAGGGGCGGGCGATGCCGTAGCGTTCGCTGCCGGCCACAATGGCGGCGCGCCCGGAATAGTCGGCGTTGAAATAATTTTCTTCTGCCCGGGTGTCGGTGAGAAAGGTTTTAAAGCCGTTGGCGTCCAGCCAGGCGATGGCATCCTCCATCTCCGCCGCCACCATGGGGATCTTCAGGCAGGCGCCCATGCTGCTTTTGATCAGCTTGGGGTGGGTCAGGCGCACGCGCTTGTTGGTGAGGATGATGAGATCGACCTGCGTGGCGTCGCAGCTGCGGGTGATGGTGCCCACGTTGCCCTGGATCTCCAGTCCGTCCAGCACGGCCACCAGCATGTCGTCCTTCAGCGGGATGTCAGCCAGCGAGCGCACGGGGAAGCGGCAGACGGTGACCAGCCCGGCGGAATTCTCTTTTTCCTTGATGGCTTGGAACACCTTGGAGGTGACCAGATAGCCCCGGCCGCATTTGGCGTAAAGCGCCTCCAGCAGCTTTTGGGCCTCGGGCGTGGTCAGCTCTTCCGGGCAAACCACGACGTACTCCACCTTAATATCATATTTTAAGACAAAATTAACGCCCCAAATGCCTTCCAAAACGATTAGTTTGTTTGGGTTCGGCTTGGTGTTGTTGTTGATGTTGCGCATTTCCTTCACGATGGGGTTGCTGTGCCCGGCGAAACGGAGCGTGGGGTACTGTTCCTGAAAGGCAAAGCCCATTTCTTCGGGGGTTTTGCCGGCGGTGTCAATAAACATATGGCCTCCTGCATAAAAGGTGTATATAGAAAGAAGTATAGCATAATTGTGTGCCGGGCAGGAAAAAAATATCATTTTTTCCCGGCGGTTTGAAAAGTGCGCCCTACCTCGCTATACTAAAAGCAGAAAAAATGCGCCTGGGAGGAAGCAAATGGCTAAGCGGAGAAAACAAGGCAGTGCGCTGCAAAACGTGATCGTGGGAATCGTGGTGTTGGCGGCGGTGGCGGCGGCGCTGTATTTCGGTGACACCCAGCCCGAAAGCACACCGGTGGGGGGACAGGGCAATATGCCCGTTGTCCATTCGGAAGACCCCTTTGACGCCGTGTTTTTGGACGTGGGGCAGGGCGCCTGCGTTATTTTGACCTCGCGCGGGCAGACGGTGCTCATCGACGCGGGCGAAAGCGACCAAGACGAGACGGTGCTCAACGCGCTCAAGGAGATGGGCGTGCAAAAGCTGGATCTGGTCATCGGTACCCATATCCACAGCGACCATGTGGGCAGCCTGCCCTCCATCCTCACCCAGATGAACGCCGACCGGGTGCTCATGCCGCAGGTGGGGCGGGACACCACGCTGTTCTCTCAAATCGAGTACGCGGGGTCGGTGCAGAACCTGGCCATTGAGACGCCGCAGCAGGGGGAGAGCATACAGCTGGGCGACATGAAGCTGACGCTGCACTTTTCCGATGAAGACAAGGATCTGAACGAATCGTCCATTGTCACCACGGTAGAAGCGCCAGGCGTCACGCTGCTGCTGACGGGAGACGCGGGCAAGAGCACCGAGTCTCAGCTTATCGCGGCGGGGTGCCTTCCCGAGGTGGACATTATGCAGGTGGGGCACCACGGCAGCAGCGGCTCCACCGGCAAAGCGCTGCTGGAGACCGTTTCGCCCACCTACGCGGTGATCCAGGTGGGCGCGGGCAACAGCTACGGCCACCCCACCGCCTCCACGCTCAAAAGCCTCTACGACTTTGGCATTCGCGTGCTGCGCAATGACGAGTGCGGCAACATTTATGTGGACGTGGACGGCGCGGGAGGCTACACCGTGACCAGCGAGCGCGAAACCGAGCAGCCCTACGCGGCGCAGACCAAGGAGGCGGCCTAAATGGAACAGGCAGCCAAGCCTCGGCGGATATGGCCGGCGTTTTTTGCCGGGCTGCTGTGCGCCGCGCTGGCCTATTGCGTGCTGTGCGGTGTGCTGGGCTTTGACATGCTGGAGCACAGCCCCCACGATTCCTATACGCTGCAGGCCATGCGCTGGCGCGCAGGCACGGCGCAGCTGGAGGAGAACTATTCCTGGCTGGAGATCGCCGAATATGAGGGGAAATACTACATCAGCTTTCCCCCCTTTCCTTCGGTGCCCATGTTTTTGCTCACCTTTGTTTTCGGGGAGCTGACCCCCAGCAGGCTGGTGGTGTTCGCCTATTTTCTGCTCAGCTATTGCGCGGCGTTTTTTTTGGCGCGCAGATGGAAGCAGACGCCCTGGGTCAGCGCGGCGCTGGCGCTGTTTTTGGTGTGCGGATGCAACATGATGGAGTTCGGCTTGTCCGGCGGGGTGTGGAACATGGCGCAGGTGCTGGGCTTCCTGCTTACGGTGCTGGCTTTTTACGGCGTCAGCGTGCCGAAACGCGCCGGCTGGTATTGGGGGCTGATCGCCATCGCCTGCGCGGTGGGCTGCCGCCCCATGCAGGCGGTCTATGTTCCCTTTTTGCTGCTGATGGTGTATCAAAACCTGCGAAAGGAAATGCCCGGCGCGGGCAAGACCCTGTTGGCCATGCTGCCCCTGTTGGCCGCGCCTCTGGCCATCGCCTTTGCGTATGGCCTTTACAACTACGTTCGCTTTGACGATCCTTTCGAGTTTGGCCACAACTACCTGCCCGAATTCGTTCAATCTTCCAACGGCCAGTTCAGCCTGAGCTATGTGGGCAAAAACCTGCGCAACATCTTTCGCCTGCCCTGGTGGCAGGAGGGCAGGCTGGTGTTCCCCACGGACAGCGGCTTTGCCTTTTGGCTGTGCAATCCCATTTACGTGTTTTTTGCGGTGCGGCTGGTGCGCAGCGCACTGAAGCGCGATCTGCACCTGAGCGACGTGGTGCTTTGCGTTTGTCTGGTTGGGCATTTCTTTGCGCTGCTGCTGCACAAATCCTTCGGCGGGGTGCAGTTCGGCACGCGCTACCTGTGTGATCTGGCTCCGGCGCTGTTTTTCTTTCTGGTCAGCCGCCGGGAGCAGAAGCTCGCCTGGTATGAATGCCTTTTGATGCTTTGGGGCGTGGGCTTCAATCTGTACGGTGCCTACACCTTTCAAACGCTGGTGTATGGCTGACCGGGGAAAACCGGGGGTGTTTTTCTGCGGCAATTATAGTATAATAGCCGTATTCCAACGCAAAAGGATGGGAACGATATGAAAAAGAAGATCGCATATCTGGCGGCGGCTCTGGCGGTTGTAATGGGAGCGGCGCTGGCGCTGAGCGGATGCTCCGCCGCAGACCCGGCTGCCAGCGATGAATATTACGAGCAGAAGCTGGCCATTGTCAACGCCATCAACAAGTCCGCGGCGCAGGGGCAGTTTTATATGGAGCTGCGGGAGACGCTGGACGCGGCGGAAAACCCCGACAGCTACGACGGCATGAGCGATTGCACCACGGTGTATTGGTATGAGCAGCAGGAGGGCAGCTATTTTTACCGCCACAGCTATACCAACAACTACAACCAGTCCGTGGCCTACGCGGTGGGGGACGGCGCCACCGGCAAGTTTTACGGCTTGAGCGATGACGGCAAGGTGGACATCAGCAAGTCCCTGGGCAAGCCGCTGACCGCAGTCAATATGATGGATCTTTACTCGGTGAGCACGCAGGATGAGTACGCCACGCTGGTAGAGCGGGTGGATACCCAGAGCAAGGGCGATAATACCGTATATACGTTGGTCATCAACACCGCCAGCAGCGACACCCTGCCCGAGATGATGTGCTATTACTCCTATGAAGTGACGCCCGACGGCTTGCTGGCCGGCTTCACCTCCCGCGCCGAGGGCACCGATGAGCAGGGCGTGGCTGTGGTGATGAAGGCTGTGTGCACCGTGACCTACAGCCTGACCGATGCGCAGAAGAGCGAGATGGAAGCGCTGCGCGCCCAGCTGCCCGAATAATTTTTAGGATTGACAAAGAAACACACCTTCTCTACAATGGATTCAACAGCGATGATGGGAAGAGTAGGCTCTGAATCGCGCCTCAACAAGAGAGCTCCGGTATGCTGAAAAGGAGTGGGGCGGGCGGTGCCGAACATGGTCCCGTGAGCTGCGTGACCCAGCCGTTTTTCGGCCAAGCCACGCCGGGTGCGCCCGTTATCTTACGCGCTGCGGTCATTGCCGCGGGCAGAGCATCAAAATAGGGTGGTACCGCGAAATTTACCTCGCCCCTATCCAATAGGGGCGAGGTTTTTGTTTATGCGCAAGGAAAGGATGAACACCATGAAAGATACCTTTTATATCACAACGCCCATTTATTATCCCAGCGCCAGCCTGCACATCGGCCATACCTACTGCACGGTGGCCGCCGACACCATGGCGCGTTACAAGCGCCTGCGGGGCTACGACGTTTATTTCCTGACCGGCACCGACGAGCACGGCCAGAAGATCGAGCGGAAGGCCGCCGAGAAAGGCGTGACGCCCCAGCAGTATGTGGATGACATCGTGGACGGCATCCAAAAGCTGTGGAAGCGCATGGAGATCACCAACAACGACTTCCTGCGCACCACCCAGCCCCGCCATCAAAAGGTGGTACAGAAGATCTTCCGCCAGCTTTATGAGCAAGGCGATATTTACAAGGGAAAATATGAGGGCTGGTACTGCACGCCCTGCGAGTCCTTTTGGACCGAAACCCAGCTGAAGGACGGCAAATGCCCCGACTGCGGCCGGCCGGTAGAGCGCACCCAGGAGGACGCCTACTTCATGAAGCTGTCCAAATATGCCGATTGGCTGCTGGAATATTATGACCAGCACCCCGACTTCATTCAGCCCGAGTCCCGCAAAAACGAAATGATCAACAACTTCATCAAGCCCGGCCTGGAGGATCTGTGCGTGTCCCGCACGTCGTTCAAGTGGGGCATCCCGGTGGATTTTGATCCCGATCATGTGGTGTATGTGTGGGTGGACGCGCTGTCCAACTATATTTCCGCACTGGGCTACGACACCGACGACGACAGCTTGTACCAAAAGTACTGGCCGGCCGATATTCATCTGGTGGGCAAGGAGATCGTGCGTTTCCATACCATCATCTGGCCCATCATGCTGCATGCGCTGAATCTGCCCCAGCCCAAGCAGATCTTCGGGCACGGCTGGCTGGTGCTCAACGGCATGAAGATGGGCAAATCCACGGGTAACGTGGTGGATCCCGATGCGCTCATCGACCGCTACGGCGTGGACGCCATTCGGTACTTCCTGCTGCGCGAAATGCCTCTGGGTGCCGACGGAGAGTTCTCCAACAAGGCGCTGCTCACCCGCATCAACGCCGACCTGGCCAACGATTTGGGCAACCTGGTCAGCCGCACCGCCGCCATGGTGGAAAAATATTTTGACGGCGTGCTGCCCGCCTGCGGCGAGCTGAACGATACCGACCGCGCCATCCGCGACCTGGCCGGGCAGACGGTGACGCGCTACGCCCAGCTGATGGACGGGATGCAGTTTGCCGTGGCGCTGCAGGAGCTGTGGAAGCTGGTCAGTGAGCTGAACCGCTATATCGACCTGAACGCGCCCTGGGCGCTGGCCAAGGATGAGGCGCAAAAGGAGCGCTTGGGCACGGTGATGTATCACCTGGCCGAGGGCATCCGCATCGTATCTGTGCTGCTGACGCCCTTCCTGTGCCACACGCCCCGCGCCATTTGGGCGCAGCTGGGCATGAGCGAGGGCGAGCTGACCGACTGGGCTTCGGTGCAGGCGTTCGGCAAGCTGCCTGCGGGAAGCGTGCTGAAAAAGGGCGAGAACCTGTTCCCCCGCATTGATATTGAAAAGGAGCTCTCCGAGCTGCAGGCGCTGATGCCGCCCGCGCCCGCGCCGGCCAAGGCGCCCGAGGGCGGCCCGCTCAAGCCGCAGATCGAATACGATGACTTTGCCAAGCTGGATCTGCGCCTGGCCAAGGTGACGGCCTGCGAAAAGGTGCCCAAGGCCGATAAGCTGTTGCAGCTCACGCTGGATGTGGGCACGCTGGGCACGCGCACCGTGGTCAGCGGCATTGCCAAGCACTACACCCCCGAGGAAATGGTGGGCAAAACCGTGGTGCTGGTGGCCAACTTAAAGCCTGCCAAGCTGCGGGGCATCCTCTCCGAGGGCATGATACTGGCCGCGGTAGACAGCGAGGGCACCCTGAAGCTGGTGAGCGTGGACGGCGAGCTGGCCGACGGCGTGAGCGTGAGCTGAGATGCTGTTTGACACCCATGCTCACATTGCCGGGGAGCGTTTTGACGCCGACCGGGAGGCGCTCATCGCCGCCTTCGCGCAAAACGGCATTGGCCGGGTGTGCGTGGTGGGGGGCGACCTTGCCCAAAGCCACGCGGCGTTGGCGCTGGCCAAGCGCTTCCCCATGCTCAGCGCGGCGGTGGGGCTGTGCCCGCAGGACGCGCAGGTGCTCAGCGATGCCCAGCTGGCCGATCTGCGCGCCATGGCGGCCGATGCCGACACGGTAATCTTAGGCGAGATCGGGCTGGACTACTATTATGACGACGTGCCCAGAGAGGTGCAGATGACCTGCCTGGAGCAGCAGACGGCGCTGGCCGAGGAGTTGGCGCTGCCCGTCTCCTTTCATGTGCGGGATGCCTGGGGCGATTTTCTGGCCTACCTGAAGCGCGCCGGGCTGCGCCATGGCGGAATTATGCACTGCTGGTCGGGCAGTGTGGAGTCGGCGCGGGAATGCCTGGACGCGGGGCTGTACATTTCCTTTGCGGGCACGGTGACCTTTGCCAACGCCAACAAGCTGCTGGACGCGGCGCGATATGTGCCGGCCGACCGCCTGCTCATTGAAACCGACTGTCCTTATCTGGCGCCGGTGCCCATGCGCGGGCGGCGCAACGAGCCCGCCTTCGTTCGCCACACGGCGCAGCGCCTGGCCGATCTGCGCGGGGTTGCGCTGGCGCAGCTGGAGCAGCAGACCTACGAAAACGCTATGAAGCTGTTCAAATTAAAAGACTAAACGTTTTTTTGCGGAGGATATTGCATGGAACGTTACGCATGGAAAGCCACGGTGCGGGAGGGCATGTTGGAGGAATACTGCCGCCGGCATGCGCAGATCTGGCCGGAGATGACGCAGGTGCTCAACGAGGCCGGGATCCATAACTATACCATCTGGACCGTGGGAAACGAGCTTTTCGGGTATTATGAGTGCGACCGGGGGGCGGACTTTGCCGCCCGCGTGCAGGCGCAAAGCGCCGTGGTGGACCGTTGGAACCAGTTTATGAAGGACGTGATGGTTATGGAGATGGATCCGCAGACCGGCGCGCAGCCCAAGCTGACGCAAGTTTTTTTCCATCCCTGAAGCCGGGTGATTTTTTTAAGAGAGCATCCCCAGGGAGACTCTCTTTTTTATGGAGGATGAACACCATGCACACCAGACGATTTGAAGACCGGGATGCCGAGAAGATCGCCGCGCTCATCGGGCGGAACTTTCTGGAGGTCAACAGCCGGGACTATCCCTTGGAGGAGATGCGCACGTTGGCCGAAACATACAACGCGGACAAGGTTCGCTCCATTGCGTCCTACGCCCATACCTATGTGGTGTGTGAAGGGGGCACCGTCGTGGGGACCGGTTCCATCAGCAGCTTTTGGGGCAGCACGACCGAGAGCATTTTGCTGACCGTCTTTGTGCTGCCCGAATACCACGGCAAGGGCGTGGGGCGGCAGATTATCGAAACACTGGAGGCGGACGAGCTGTTTTTGCGTGCCCGGCGCGTGGAGATCCCGGCGTCCATCACCGCCTGCCGGTTCTATGAAAAGATGGGCTACGGATACAAAGACGGTGTTAGGCAGTTGGACGAGGAAGGGCACTATCGCATGGAAAAATTCCGGCAGATATAAGCGCAAGAGCCTTGAGGGTCGTCCTCAAGGCTCTTCGTTTGTCGGTTGTGCCCGGGTTTTTGCATGATCAGCAGCGCGTGGGGGCGATGAACGCACCCGGTCAGTTCTCCCGCACGTCGATGCTGCGGATGCCGCTGCGCATGATCAGCGCGCGCAGGGCGGAGCGATAGAGAAAGGGCGTTTTGCAAAGCTTGCCCACCAGTTTTGCGCGCAGGGGGCGCGTTTTTCTGCGGTACGCACGGGTGGGATCCTTCGCGCTGAGGTGAAAGGCGTCGCTGAGCATTTCACCGCTTTGAATGGCGAAAGAAATGCCCTCCAAGGAACTGGGGCTGATAAAGCCGGCGGCTTCCCCCAGCAAAAAGACCCCCTCGCCGCCAAGACACACCTCACCCAAACGCCGCGGGCGCAGCACCACGCAGGCTTCTGTTTTTTCCGGCTGGCCGAAATGAAAACCAAACGCGGCCAGCTTTTCTTTTTGCCGTTCAAAGCGCGCGCGGCAATCCTGCGCGGGAAACGCCCCGCCGAAAATAAAGTGGCGATCCTTGGAGATGGACCAGGAGCAGCAGTCACTGGTCTCCGGGTCAAAAATGCAGGAATAGAACGGCGCGCTGTGCGTCTCGGGGAACCATTGCTGAATGGCAACATAGGAACGCAGAGTATGGCCGGGAAAGAACGCCCGGCGCACCGCCGAGTTTCCGCCGTCCGCGCCGATCAGAAAATGCGCCCACAGCTGCTGCTCTTGCCCGCCGGATGTGCGATAGGTGATCAAAAACCCGCCGTTGTCCCGCCGCGCCGAGAGGAATCGGCCGCAAATTTGACGCACGGAGGCGGGGATCAGGCTTTGCAACCAGCGGTCAAACCGGTGGCGATCCAAATTGACATAAAACCGCTGATAGTGGCGGATCAGCCCGTTTTTAAGATCCAGGGTCTTTACCGAAAAGATCTGAGGATCCACCAGCACATCTTTGGGCAGGCAAAGGTCGAAATGGGAGAGGGCTTTTTGCGCGTCGGTGGAAAGCAGCCCGCCGCAGGGCTTGTGAAACCCGCTGTCGCCGTCCTGTTTTCCGTCCAGCACGGCGATGCTGCATGTTGACGCCATCAGCCGGGCAAAGGTGGCGCCTGCCGGCCCCGCGCCCACCACGGCGATTTCGTATGTCGGAATCATTTGTACCTCACATAAAATACCGCCGGCGGTGCGGCGGCATGAGTTTGAGAAGATCACTGCCCTGCGGGCGTGTCGGAGTTGCTCTGGGGATAGTTTTCTTTGAGATCCTCAAAAAGTGCTTTTGCTATGGTAAAGCGCGCTTCTCCCTGGTCTGCCGGGATCTCCAGCGTCACGCACACCAGCCGGGGATGATCCCAGGTGGTGGTGAAGCCGATGAACCAGGCGATTTCCCGCGTGCTGTCGTTGCCGATCTGCGCGGTGCCGGTTTTGCCGCAGATGCCCAGACCTGCCACCTCGGCTTTTTTGCCGGTGCCGCCGTCCACCACCTTGCGGAGCATGGCGCGCACCTCTTTTACCAGGTTGGCGGGCACCGCTTCCTCTTTCCACACCTCGGGCGGGTTTTCCTGCACGGTGGTGTAGTGGGGGCCTTCGGTTTTGCAGATGGACTGCACCAGCCGGGGCTGCAAAATGGTGCCGTCGTTATACAGCGCGCTGAACAGCGCGGCCATTTGCACCGGGGTGATCAGCAGCTCGCCTTGCCCATAGCCCGAGTCGGCCAATTGCCGCAGGGAGGACATGACGTTGTCGTTGGCGATTTTGCTGGTGCTCAGCGGCAGGTCATAATCCATGGCTTCGCCAAAGCCCAGTTGTGCGGCATATTTCATGAAGCGGTCGCTGCCCAGCTTCAGCGCCACATAGGCAAAGTAAATGTTATCGGAGTTGATGAGCGCGTTTTCCAGGTTCAGCGTGCCGCGGGTGGCGCTCACGCGCTTGATGCCGGGGTATACCCACCCGTCCATCGTGGGGATCCAGATGTTCCGCTCGATTTTTTCCGTGAAGGCAAAGGAGGTGGAGATGACCCCCGAATCCAGTCCCATAATGCCGGTAAAGGGCTTAATGGTGGAGCCGGGCGGGTAAAGGCCCAATGTGCAGCGGTTGTAGAGGGGCAGCATGTTGGCCTCGTCGTTCAGATATTTCCACGTTGCGCTGTCCATGGTGAAGGAAAACAGATTGGGATCGTAGCCGGGGTAGCTGGCCTGCGCCTCGATATAGCCGGTGGACGGATCCATCACGATGACAGACCCGGCCATCTTGTCGGTCAGATATTGCATCATCAGCAGTTCGCATTTTTGCTGCAGCTTGCTGTCCAGCGTCAGGCGCAGATCCGACCCGTCGGTTTTGTCCACGCTGGCCAGCGTTTCCTTGCGCCGGCCGTATTTATCCACGATGACCAGCGAATATCCCGAGGTGCCGCGCAAAATGTTTTCATACTTTTTTTCCAGACCCGATTTTCCTACCCGAGTGTCGGAGTTGAGTCCGTGGTATTCTTCCTTTTCCAGCTCTTCCTCGGTCAGCGTCCCCATGTAGCCCAATGCCTGCGCAAACAGGCGCCCGTAAGGATAGACCCGGATGGGCGTCATAAAGCCGGTGTCGATGCCGACGCCGGGGATATCCAGCAGCGCGGTTTTTTCTTCCTCGGTCAGCTTGTCCTGGGGATACGCCTTGAGCAGCACCGTGCGGGTGTCCTCCTGCGTGAGATAGTCTTCACCGGTGCCGGCGGGGGAGGCGCTGGGATCGGGCGAGGCGGAGGGTGCGGCTGTGGGGGTGGGCGAGGGGGCAGCCGTGGCCTCGCCACCTGCCAAAACACCGGCGGAGTAGCCCAGCTCGTCGTAATACCTTGAAAACTTTTTGATGATCTCTTCCTCGGTCATGCCCAAAAGGGGAGCGGCCATGCGCGCCGTGTCTTCCAGATTTTTTACTTTGGAAATGGTGACGTATACGCTGCAGGCGTAATCGTCATCCGCCAAAACTTCTCCGTTTTTATCGAAAATGGCTCCTCTTTGGCCGGCCATGGTGTATAGCCGCGCCGCGTCCTCAAAATCCATCCCCGGCAGCACCAGCGCCGGTGTCCAATTGATGCACCAGGCGCCGCTTTCCAGTTCCAGCTGGGCAGACATGGTCAGCGCCAGATCCCCAAAGAGCGCGGTGGTCAGGGTCATGGTGTAGGTGGCGATGCGGGAGGTGAGGGAGGTATGCTCCAAAGAGATGATGGAGCAGGAGACGCTCTCCACGCCGGCCGCGGTAAAGATGTTTTCGTATTTTTGGCTGAAATCATTCAACGAAATGTTTTGCTTGGCTTCTTTGCTCAGGTATTGATAAATGCGCGGGTATTCCCCGCCCTCCAGCAGCACAAAATAGCGATCCATCAGCTCGGAATCGCTTAGGGATTTGCAGCCCGTGTTCAGGGGGATCATGGCGCACAGCAGCGCCGCCGCCAGCCCCGCCGACAAAATTCGTTTCCATCTTCTATTTATCTTCATATGGGCATTATAGCATCCCGCCCGATGCCCTGCAAAGCGTATCCCAAACTGTTACGAAAAAATTACAGTTTTTTGCAGGCGCGCTATTTTGCGCTGGGGAGGGCACAAATGGTGGAAAAGCCGCAGCGATTCGGGTATGATAAACGTATCTGAGTTTTGGAGTGGTTCATCATGAAAAAGAACGACGTGTGCCAGGCCGCGGTGATTGACATCGGGTCAAATCTGATGCGCATGACGGTTGCGCAGCAAAGCGGTCAAACCATCACCGAGCTGGATACGCTGGAGTATCCGGTGGAGCTGGGTCACGACACCTTTACCCGGGGCGCGGTCAGCTCAAAAACCGCCCAGGAGCTGGTGCGCGGGCTGCAGGGCTTTCAGGTTGCCTCTGCGCAGCTGGGCGTGGCGCCCGGCAATCTGCGCATGATCGCCACGACCGCCCTTCGCGAGGCGGAAAACGGCGCTTATGTGGCTGACCGTCTGGCGCTGTGCGCCGGGCTGCCGGTGGAGGTGCTGGAGGACGGGCAGGAAAAGGCGTATATCTTCGCAGAGACGCTGCGTCGCCTGCAAAGCGTAAGCGCGCCGGGAGAGGCGCTGCTGCTGGCGTATATCGGCACGGGCAGCGTGGGTCTGGCCGTGGCTCGTGACGGCGTGATCCGATATGTGCGAAACATCCGCGCCGGATCGCTCAAGCTTTCTCAAATGCTCAGCGAAATGGAGTCCCGGCCGGGACGGATGTACGAGGTGCTGGAGGAATATTTATCCACGCTGTTTTGGGGGCTGCCTGAGCAGATCGCCCACTACGCCCCGCATACTTTGGTGGTGTGCGGCCGGGACATGGCCGAGCTGGCCGAGCTGGCGGCCCCGGGTGCCCGGGACAGCGGGCGGGTGGAGGCGCAGCGGCTGCGGGGTCTGTATGACCGCGTAAAGAAGCTCAACCCTTCGGAAGTGCAGGCGCTGCTGGGCATTTCAGCCGAGCGCAGCGAAATGCTGCTGCCCTCGCTGAGCATTTATCTGCGCCTGGCGGGCATGACGCACGCGAGGATCGTGAGCTTTCAAGGCGTCACCACGGCGGACGCCCTGCTGTATGAAATGCTGCAGCCCAAGGCGGCTAAGGAGTGGCAGCGCGTGTTTGACGAGGGGATCGTCGCCACGGCAAAGGAAGCCGCCAAGTGGCTGGAAAGCGATATGAACCATGTGGATTATGTCGAAGCCCAGGCGGTCATGCTGTTCAATACGCTGCGCAAGCTTCATGGCTTTTCCCGGCGCGAGCGGCTGCTTTTGCAGACGGCGGTAGCCATGCACGACTGCGGACGGTCGCTCAACACGACCCTGCACGCCCAGACCTCCTCCCATTTGCTGCAGGATGCGGCGCTGATGGGTCTGAGCCAGGCTGAGGTGCGCACGGCGGCGCTGCTGGTGCGTTATCACGACGGGCAGCGCCCCACGGTGGCCGATTACGACTACGCCCTGCTGACGCCGGGCGAACGAGTGGCGGTTTCCAAGCTGACGGCGATCTTACAGCTGGCGGAGGCGTTGGATACGGGGCATCAGCAAAAGCTGTGCCGCGTGGAGGCCGCGCGCGAGGAAGAGGGGATTGTGCTCACGGCTCAGGCGCGGAGCAACGCCGCGCTGGAAAAATGGGCCTTTGCCCGCCGCGCGGATTTTTTCCGCGAGGTGTTTGGCTTAAGCTGCAAATTGAAGGTTAGGAGAGGGGAATAAGCATGGACGGTGTGCCTACGTTGATCAATCGTGAGTCCAGCTGGCTGGATTTTAATATGCGCGTGTTGGAGGAGGCGCAGGACCCCTCGAACCCGCTGCTGGAGCGGGTGAAATTCCTGGCCATCACCGCGTCCAATCTGGATGAGTTTTTTATGATCCGCATCGCCGACCTGAAAACCCAGGCCGAGGAAAAGCCCGAGCGCGTGGATGAAACCGGGATGGCGGCCCGCGCCCAATACGAAATGGTGGTGCACAAGGCGCACGCCATGGTGGAGGTGCAGTACGCCTGCTGGGAGGTGTTGCGGGCGCAGCTGGCGCAGGAGAGCATTGTGGTGCGCCGGCCGCAGGACATCAGCCCCATGCAGCTGCTGGCGCTGGAGCGCTATTTTGACGAGGCGCTGTTCCCCGTGCTGACGCCCATTGCGGTGGATGCCACGCGCCCCTTCCCGCTGCTCACCAACAAGGAGATCTACTTGGGGGTGCTGCTGCGCCTGAAGGACAGCGAGGATGAGGCGGTGTTTGCCGCGGTGCAGGTGCCTGCCATTCTGGATCGCTTCATTGCGCTGGACGACGGCAGCGTGATTCTGCTGGAGGACGTGATGGCGCTGCAGGTGCGCCAGCTCTTCCCGGGGTATGACGTGCTGCACACCTGCCCGTTCCGCATCACCCGCAACTCGGACTTGGACATTGACGAGGGTGAGGACGATCTGATGATCGCCGTGGAGCACTCCATCGACCGGCGCAAGTGGGGCGATCCGCTGCGCTTGGAGGTCATGGCCGCCGCAGGCAGCGCGGAGATCACCACCTATCTGGTGGAGAGGCTGGGCATTGCCGAAACCGGCGTGTTCCGCCTGCCCGATCTGCTGGATCTGACGGCGCTCAACAAGCTTGGAAAGCTTTTTGACCGCAAGGATCTCAAGGACGCGTCCCGCCCGCCGCTGCCCGCGCTGGATTTCGCCGGCACGGAGAATATTTTTGAAGCCATCCGCCAAAAGGATCGGCTGGTGCAGCTGCCCTACGAGTCCTTCGACTGCGTGCTGAACTTCGTCAAGCAGGCTGCCGCCGACCCGGACGTGCTGGCGATCAAGCAGACGCTGTACCGCGTCAGCGGCAATTCGCCCATTGTGGGCGCGCTGATCGAAGCGGCGCGCAACGGCAAGCAGGTCACCGTGCTGGTGGAGCTCAAGGCTCGCTTTGACGAGCAGAACAACATCCACTGGGCGCGGCGCTTGGAAAAGGCGGGCTGCCACGTGGTGTACGGCCTGGTGGGGCTGAAGACCCACTGCAAGGTTTTGCTGGTGGTACGCCGGGAGGACGAGGGCATCCGCCGCTATGTGCACCTGGGCACCGGCAATTACAACGACAGCACCGCACGCCTCTATACGGACATGGGGCTGTTCTCCTGCCGGGAGCAGCTGGGGGCCGACGCGTCCGCCCTCTTTAACATGCTTACCGGCTACTCCCTGCCCCGCGCCTGGCGCAAATTCGCCGTGGCGCCGGCGTCCTTAAGGCAGTTTTTTGAGCACAAGATCGACGGGGAAATCGCCAACGCACGCTTGGGGCGTCCCGCGCGCATCATCGCAAAGATGAATTCCCTGGTGGATCGCGGCATCATCGAAAAGCTTTATGAGGCGTCCGCCGCCGGCGTGCAGATCGACCTGATCATCCGCGGGATGAACAGCCTGCGCGCGGGGGTTCCCGGTCTTTCGGAAAATATCCGCGTGCGTTCCATCATCGGGCGCTATCTGGAGCATTCCCGCATTTTTCGCTTTGAAAACGGCGGGCGGGTGGAGATCTATATGGGCAGCGCCGATTGGATGCCGCGCAATTTGGATCGCCGGGTGGAGGTTATATTCCCGGTGGAGCAGGAGGATCTGATGGCGCGCATCGACCATATTCTGGCGGTGGAGCTGGCGGATAACTGCCGTGCGCGGGTGCAGCGCGGCGACGGCAGCTATCGGCATCTTCATCCCGAGGAAGGGGAGACGGCGGTGCTGGCGCAGGATGTGTTTTATCAGGAGATTGCCCAGGCGCATCGGGCGCTGCGGGAGATGGAAAAAAGCGGTGTCTATCAGCCCAAGACCGCGCCGGAAAACGAACATTTTTAACGGCGTGAAAAGCAAAAACAGGATCGTTCCGGCGGTAGCCGGTTCGATCCTGTTTTTTTGCAAAGGGCGGGCTACTTCTCAAAACTCTGCGTGATCTTCCAGGAGTTCCCCGTAATGTTCACCAGCCGGGCGTCACAATAGGTGCAGTGGGAGGCGGCCGTGTCGGCGATGGGTGCGCCGCAGTTCGGGCATACCAGCGCCTGCCCGGACGTTTCCACAGCGGGCAATAAATAGGAGTCGTGCACGCAATAACGCTTCTGGCGGGCAGCGCCCCCCTCGTCGTATTGCAGCGCGGCTTGAAAAACAATGGTGCGTTCCAGCGCAGTGCGGCGGTAGTCGCTGATGACGATGCGATGGATGATGGGGTTTTGTTTCCCTTCCAGCGTCTGCAGCAGCCCGTCCCGCACCCGCGCCTTGGCCGTGTCCACGTTGAAGTCGGGGAAATCCTTTAAAATTCGGGGCAAAAACAGACTGTCTCCGCCGCTCAGGGATTTTGGCTGCTGATCGGCCGCGTTGTCCAGCTCGCCCAGGGCATCGGCCAAATTCTCCATCCCAAAGGTTTGGCGGGAGAAGCGGCGTATTTTGCTGCGCACGAAGGCCACGACTGCCCACACGGCCAGCGCCGCGGCGGCAAACCCGCCTAAAAAGAAGAAAAAAGTGTTCATAATAATTCCTCCGGAAGCTGTGTCAGCCAAGGTGCTTGCTCCAGTATAAAACCAGATCGTCGTCATTTTGGCAGGCGGTGTAGGGCGGGCAGGGTGCGTCGCCATACCACACACCGCTCCCGTCGGGGACATAGCCGCGCTTGGCGTACATACGCTGCGCACAGCCGTAGCCGCTGTGCAGCCCCACGCCCAGACAAACGCGGTCGCTGCGCTGCGCGGCAATGCGCTCGGCGGCATCCATCAGCGCGCTGCCGATGCCGCGGCGCTGATATTTTTCAAGCACGCCGAAGTCCACGATCTCGCACAGCGACTGGCCGACAAACGGGCCGTCCTGTGGGGAAAAATAGAGGTTGATGTAGCCGGCCGGGCAGCCGTCCCACAGCGCGGTGAGGGAGACACAGAGCCCGGCCTGCTGGTGGCGCAGGCGCGTGAAATATTTGTCTGGGGCAGCGTGCCAGCCCTGAGCCGCTTCCGCCCGGCAGATGGGTTCCACATCGCCCGGCTCCATGCGGCGCAGCACAAGGGGTGAGTCCATCATGTGCGCTCCTCCAGCGCTTGCCTGAGTACATCGGGAAAGTTGACGGTCATGCCGTCCACGCCGCAGGAAAGCGCGCGGCGCATCAGCACTTCGTCTGCCACGCCCCAGGCGCGCACCTCATACCCCTTGGTATGCCAGCTTTCCACCTTTTCGGGGGTCAGGTTCGCGGCGCGTGGGCACAGCTGCTCCCCGCCAAGGGCGTGGAAACGAGCCAGCTCGTCTTCCCCGAAATCGTTGGCCAACCAGCCTATGGGATAGGCGGGGCAGGCAGCGCGGGCGGCCGCCAACGCGTCAAAATCAAAGGACGTCAGGATGGTTTTTCCGCGCAGCGAAAAGCGATCCAGCAGCGCGAACACCGCGTCATGCGCGCCGCGTTGTTTCAGCTCGATGGCGAAAACCACGTCACGGTCTGCAAAGTGCAGCAAAAAATCCTCCAGCGTGGGGATACGATCGGGCGCGGCAGGGCAGGCGGGGCTGCGCACCCACATGCGCTTCAGCTCGCTCAACGGATAGTCCCCCACGGCACCGGGTTCTCCCGTTGCGCGCTTCAGCGTATCGTCATGAAACAGCACCGGCACGCCGTCTTGGGAGAGCTGCACATCGGTCTCGATGCCATTGGCGCCCTGCAGCAGACCCAGATAAAACGAGCACAGTGTGTTTTCCGGTGCGTAAGCGCTGGCACCTCTATAAGCATAATTGATAAACGAAACGTTTTGTTTCATATTATTTCTCCTGCATATAGGCGCGGATCACATGCACCCCGCCGCTTTTCTCCAGCACCTCCACGCGGGGATAAAGGGTCTCCAAATAGGTTTTGGCCGAAGGCGCGCCGTGTTTTTTCAGTAAAACCAGCGTCAGCGTACCGCCGGGGGTCAGGTATTGCCGCGCTTGATCGAACCAGCCGTAATACAGCGCCTTTCCCGCCTTGACGGGCGGGTTGGTCACAATGTGGTCGTAGAGACCGCTGACACCGGAAAAGCCGTCGCTCTCCACAATGTCCACCGACACCTGCGCGCGGGCGGCGTTTTGCCGGGCAAGGGAAAGCGCGCGGCGATTGATGTCGCACAGGGTAAACGAGGCCTCGGGATAAAGCTTTTTCAGAGCCAGCCCCAAAAAGCCATAGCCGCAGCCCAAGTCCAGCACGCGGCCGCAAAGCGGCGGCAGTGCCTTGAGCAGCACCTCGCTGCCCCGGTCGATCTCGCCGCGGGAAAAAACCCCCGCGTCGGTTAAAAAGGTCATATGAAGATCACCGTAGACCCATTGCGCGTCGGCGGGACGGCTTTCGCTGGTGGGGTCTGCGGTGAAGTAGTGCTCGCTCATGAAAAAGCTCCTTTTGCGGTGAAAATTTTGGGCTGGCCGCATCGCGGGCCGCCCACCGGGTGAAAAAAGGCGTTTTAGGGGCGGAAAGCCCACCCGCGACAAAGCCGTTTGCCTGCAAAAGCGTCTTCAAAACGGACGCCAGCGGCACATGCCCTCTGCGCAAAGGCGGAAGTTTTTTCGGCAGAAAACCCATGTGCACATTATAGCGCATCCCGCGGGCTTTGACCATGCGGCGCTTCCTTTTTTCCGCCGTTTCTGCTATGCTGAGGGCATGAAACGCGAGAAATTGCTGGAAAAAGATCTGTATGAGCCGGTAAAGGCATTTTTGGAGCAAAACGGCTGGAAGGTGCAGGCCGAGGTGATGCATTGCGATGTGGCTGCCGTGCGGGGGGATACTTTGGCGGTGGTGGAGATGAAGTGCATGCTGAACCTGGAGGTGATTTTGCAGGCTACCGAGCGGCAGAAAACCGCCGACTTGGTTTATATCGCCGTGCCGGCTGATTGCCACCCCGACGGGGGGCGGTATAAACGCATCTGCGGGCTGCTGCGCAGGCTGGAGATCGGTCTGCTGGAAGTGGAGGTCAATGCCCGCAGAACCAAGGTGCATGAGACGCTGCTGCCGGTGCTGCTGGATCTGGAGGCGGCAAAGCGGTATGCCCGCCG
Organism: Eubacteriales bacterium; assembly: GCA_028693155.1. Taxonomy (GTDB): domain Bacteria; phylum Bacillota; class Clostridia; order Christensenellales; family UMGS416; genus STF2-111. The sequence goes on along the minus strand of JAQUVY010000007.1, from coordinate 14,309 downwards.
CCGGCGGGACAACATGTGCCGCGAGGTGCTTACCCGGCAAAACGATTACAATACCGGGGGTGTTACCCGCACGAAGATCATCAGCGTCTACCGGGAGCAGGCGGTGGAGGTGGCGCTGTATCTTCACGAAAACGGGCCGCACAGCGCCGCGCAGGTGAAAGCCGCGCTGGGCATTGCCCGCGTGTACGGCATCGTGCACGACAATCACTATGGCTGGTTTTTTCGCCCGGAAAAGGGAATTTACGCCGTGACGGAAAGCGGATGGGGTGAGGCGGTGGAGTTTGCCCAAAAGATCGCGGGAAAAGAAACAGATTGTGCCGATAACTGGCTGCTTTTGCCGATTGACAGGCGCGGGCGTTGACGAAATCTTTTTTTGCTGGGTATAATGGCGGTTGTAAGCGATATTGATATGCGCGGAGGGAACAAAATATGCAGGCAACCGTACAAAAGATGAGCGTAAGCGTGCTTCCCCGCGGGTATGACGCGCTGGAGGACGATGCGTGTGTTCGCCTGGCGCAGGCGGGGGATATGGCGGCGCTGGATTATTTGCTGGGGAAATACCGCAACTATGTGCGCGCCCGCGCCCGCTCCTACTTCATCGCCGGGGCCGATCGGGATGACTTGGTGCAGGAGGGTCTGATCGGGTTTTATAAGGCCGTGCGCGATTACCGGTGGGATCAAAACGCGTCGTTCCATGTGTTTGCCGACTTGTGCATCACCAGGCAGGTTATCACGGCGGTGAAATCCGCCACCCGGCAAAAGCACATTCCCATGAATTCCTATGTATCGCTGAACCGACCCATTTATGAGGAGGATTCGGAGCGCACCTTGATGGACGTACTCACCGAGGGAGAAAAAAGCAACCCGGAGGAGATGATGATCTCCCGGGAAAGCCAGGCCGCGCTGGAAGAAAGCCTGGACGCCGAGCTTTCTCCGCTGGAGCGCGAGGTGCTGCGGGCCTATTTACAGGACAAGACCTATCAGGAGATCTCCGCCGAGCTTCACCGGCATGTAAAATCCATCGATAACGCGCTGCAAAGGATCAAACGCAAGCTGGAGCGGGTCATGGCGCAGCAGCGCAGCGCCTGAGCACACAAAAAAGAGCGAATGCCCAAAAGGGTATTCGCTCTTCGTTTTTGGAAGCGTGGGAAAACTTATTTGTTATCCGCGTTCACTTCGATGACCTGGCGCCCGTTGTAGTATCCGCAGTTGCCGCAAACGCGGTGGGGATATTTAGGCTGACGGCACCGGGGGCACACGCCCAGCGTGGGAGCTTCCAGCTTCCAGTTGGCGCGGCGGGAGTGAGTCCGGGCTCTGCCCAGTTTGCTTTTAGGTCCGATTGCACCCATGGTTACACCTCCTCGTTTTCATCATGCAGCAACGCTTTGAGCGCTGAGAATGGATTGCGCAGTTCCGCGCTGTCTTCCTCATCGGCAGAACAGCTGCAAGAAGTTTTGTTCAAGTTTGCCCCGCACACGGGGCACAGACCGCGGCAGTCTTCGCGGCACAAATGCCGCAGGGGGATGTTGAGCACCAGAAGATCGTCAACCATTGGCTGCAGATCCATCAGATCTCCTTCAAAGAGATAGCGCTCCTTCTCCTCCTCGCCGGGAGTCCGGGCAAATTCCTCGCGGAAAGGAAGCTCCAGCTTTGCCGAAAACGGCTCCAGACACCGACCGCAGACCGCCTCATACGAAGCGTGCAGCGCACCGGATACCCAGAACTCATCGCCGGTGAACAGGTATTCACCCTGCAGGGTGACCGGGCCGGAGAAGCGAACCTGCTCGCTTCCCACGGTCAACTCGGGCATGGTGGTCTGGCAGGAGAACGCTACAGGCAAGCCCTGGGACTTCAACGCCAGCGTCACGTCAAGTTTCATCGGGAGTTCCTTTCTGTTCCTAAAGGACAGCATCAATAATTATAGGCGTATAAATAACTCTTGTCAACGCTTTTTTGTGGATTCTCCTGCGTTTATCCGCACACCAGATCGCGGGTATCGCGGGCGATGACCAGTTCTTCATCGGTGGGGATGACCAGCGTGCGCACCGTGGAGCCGGGAGCGGAAATATCGCGCTCGCCGCCGCGCTGGGCGTTCTTCTCGTGATCGATGGCGATGCCCAGGAAACCCAGGCCTTCCACGCACAGCTCGCGGATGCGCGGGTTGTTTTCGCCGATGCCGGCGGTGAACACCACCGCGTCCACGCCGCCCATGGCCGCCGCGTAGGAGCCGATGTACTTGCGGATGCGATAAACGAACATATCCAGCGCCAGCTTGGCGTCGGCGTTGCCCTCGTCAACCGCGGCCAGAATGTCGCGCATGTCGGAGGAGAAGCCGGAGATGCCCAGCAGACCGGATTTCTTGTTGAGCATGGTCATGCAGTCCTGCACGTCCATATGCTCCTGCTCGCAGATAAAGCCCACAACGGCCGGGTCCAGATCGCCGCTGCGGGTGCCCATGACCATGCCTTCCAGAGGGGTGAGACCCATGGAGGTATCCATGCACTTGCCGTCGACGATGGCAGCCATGCTGCAGCCGTTGCCCAGGTGGCAGGTGATGATGCGCAGTCCCTTGGCGTCCTGCCCCAGAAACTCGGCGGTGCGCTGGGCGACGTAGCGATGGGACGTGCCGTGGAAGCCGTACTTACGCACGTGCAGCCGGGTGTAATAGTCCTTGGGGATGGCATACATGAAAGCCTTGGGGGGCATGCTCTGGTGGAACGCCGTGTCAAACACCGCCACCATGGGCGTGTTGGGCATGACCTGCTGGCAGGCCTCGATGCCCATGATGTTGGCCGGGTTATGCAGCGGGCCCAGCGGGATGTTTTCGCGGATGACGTCCATCACAGCGGGGGTGATGACAAAGGAGCCGGCAAACTTTTCACCGCCGTGCAGCACGCGGTGGCCAACGGCGCTGATCTCATCCATGGAGGAAATGACGCCGTGTACCGGATCGGTCAATGCAGCCAGTACTATTTCGATGGCTTGGGTGTGGTTGGCCATGGGCTTTTCAATGCGAACCTGCTCTTTGCCGGTAGGCCGGTGCTGCAGGTTGGAACCTTCAATGCCGATGCGTTCGCACAGGCCTTTGGCGATGACGGTCTCGTCTTCCATGTCCATCAGCTGATATTTCAGCGATGAACTGCCGGCGTTGATGACCAGAATCTTCATAAGTTTTCCCCTTTCCCTACGGATATGCTAAAATAAATAAAACATGGACGGCGGCGGGGCTTGCCCACGCCACCTTAACCTGTTAAGTATAGCAGAAATCTGCCGAAATACAACACTTGTGGAGGAGCTATGCGCATTTGCGGGGTGATTGCAGAGTACAATCCGTTTCATGCCGGCCACGCCTATCACCTGGCGCAGGCGCGGCAAAGGACCGGTGCCGATGGCGTGGCGGTAGTCATGAGCGGGTGCTTTGTGCAGCGGGGGGAGGCAGCCGTGTGGGACAAGTGGGTGCGGGCGAGCCACGCGCTGCGCGGCGGCGCGGACGTGGTGCTGGAGCTGCCCTGCGCTTATGCGCTGCAAAGCGCCGAGTGGTTCGCCTTTGGAGGCGTGGGCGTATTGAACGCGCTGGGGGCGGATTGCCTGGCTTTCGGCAGCGAAAGCGCGGATTTGGATGCTTTGCGCCGGGCGGCTGCCCTGTGGCACGCTGAAGACGGCGCGGTGCAGGCTCGTGTGCGGGCGAACATTCGCCAGGGCATGTCCCATCCCCGTGCGCGGGCGGAGGCGCTGGCGGCGGCAGGCCTGCCGGTGAGCGGCGCACCCAACGATACTTTGGGCGCCATGTATTTGCTGTGGCTCGAGCGTTTGGGCAGCGCCATGGAGGCGGTGGCCGTTCCAAGAGCGGGCGCGGCCTATCACGCGCAGGAGCTGACCGGGGAATATGCCAGCGCATCGGCGATCCGTGCCGCCATGGCGCGGGCAGAGCAGGACTGGCGGCGCTTTGTGCCCCGGGCGGTGGCAGACGAAAGCACGCCCACGGCCTTGCCTCTGGATGACCTGCTGTTGCACACGCTGCGCGGCCGGCGCATCCCCGACAGCACAGGCGGGCTGGACGAACGGGTATGGAAAGCGGCGCGCTGCGCACCCACCTACGCGGCTTGCCTGGAGGGGGCGAAGACCAAGGCATACACCATGGCGCGCATCAAGCGCGCCGTTGTTCAGGCCGCTTTGGGCATGACGGCGGCCGATCTGGAAATGCTGAAGCGACAGCGGCCGCTTTATGCGCGGGTGCTGGGGGTGCGCCGGGAGGCGCTGCCCGTGCTTGCCGAGCTGGAGGCACGGGCGCGTATCCCACTGGTGACGCGGTTTGCGCGCTTTTGCCCCCAGGACGACGCGCTGCTGCGCCTGCGCCGGGTGGACGAAGCGGCCACCGATCTGTACGCGCTGACGCAGACGCAAAACGAACGGCGCGTATGCGGACGGGACTACACGGAAAAAATGATTATTATATAAAAACATATCGATATGTTTTTAAAATAGCGGAGGGAAACGGTGGACGATTGCTTTTTGAAGAGACCCGAAGCGGGCGATGAGGACGCGGTTAAGGAAATGCTCCAAACCTGGCGGGCTTACGGCGGGCGGATGAACCCGGGGCTGCTGCGGCGCTTTGACGGCGATTACCCGCGCTGGCTGAAGCTTTTGGACAACCAGCACCGGGGGATCGACACCGGGGAAGATCCTGCGCAGACCTTGTTTCTCCTAAAAAGGGAAGATGGCGCGGTTTTGGGTGCCGTTTCCCTTCGTCATGCGCTCACCCGGTCCAACTGGCTGGATGGAGGGCATGTGGGTTACGGAATACGCCCGGAATTCAGGGGACAGGGCTATGGGAATCGGATATTGCGTCTGGCTGTGGAAAAGCTGGCTGAAATGGGTGTGAAGCGCGTTCTGGTGACTTGCGATTCGGACAACGAAGCCTCTCGATGCGTCATCCAAAAGACCGGAGGTGTGCTGGAAAACCATACGCAGGACGAGGACGGCGTTGCCATCGACCGCTATTGGATCGACAGTGAAAGATAAAAAAACAGAAAAACACCCGCGCGAAGGAGCATCATGTTCCTTTGCGCGGGTGTTTTGTGCTTTTAGTTTTCGGGCAGCAGGGGGATGTTGGCCATGCGCAGCGCGGTGATGATGTCATCCACACACGAAGCGGCCGCTTCATAGCCCAGCTGAATACATTCCTCCGCCTGATCCAGCGTGGCGGGGTTGATGGGCATGGTGTCGGGGGTGATCAGAAAGTCCGAAGTGTCGATCACGCTGCGGTTGGCCTGCCATTCCATCAGCTCGTAGGAATGGTACAGGATCTCCACCAGGTTTTTTGCCTGGGGGCGAGGCGTGCCGTGGTAAGCCACGTCCACGGCGATCACGAAGTCGGCGCCCCGATCCCGCACGGCCTTTACCGGCACCCGGTCCATCACGCCGCCGTCCACGCACATTTTTCCGTCGATCATCACCGGTTCAAAAATGCCCGGCACGGAGATGCTAGCGCGGATGGCGTCTACCACGCGGCCGCTTTCCAGCGTCAAAAGTTTTGCATCCTCCAGACAGGTGGTGACGCAGGAAAATGGGATGTCGAGCTGGTCAAAGGTCTTGTCCCCCACCAGGGTGTAGATGACGGACAGCGCGCGATCCCCACGAATGAAGCCCTTGCGGGGCATCACCACGTCGTAGAGCTTGCGGCTGTCCATGAAGCTCATTTGAACGCATATTTTTTCCAGATAGTCCAGGGAGCAGCCCGAGGCTACGATGCCGCCCACCACAGCGCCCATGCTGCACCCGGAGATGAGATCAATGGGGATGCGATGCTCCCGCAGCACCTTGAGCACGCCCACGTGGGCTAGCCCGCGGGAAGCTCCCCCGCCCAATGCAATGCCAACCAGAGGCCGTTCGCTCATAATCTTCCGATCCTCCTCATAACGATAAACTGTTTTATTGAGTATACCTGTTTCCTAAAATTGTAATACTTGCCGGCGAAAAGGTCAATCGGCGGAAAGGATCAGGGGTGAAAAGACAGGGCTGGGTGATGGCGGCCGTGTCCGCGGCGGTGTTGGCGATGGTGACCGTATCCACCGACGCGGCGCTGCAATATGCGCGGGACGGGCTGGAGCTTTTCATGCAGGTGGTGCTGCCCGCGCAGCTGCCTTTCCTGCTGTGCGCATCGCTGCTTATGGAGTCGGGGTTGGTGCACCGAGTCAGCGCCATTTTGGAAGGCGTCACAAGAAAGGTGTTTCGTGCGCCGGGTGCGGCGGCCTTTGCCGCGCTGATGGGGGCGGTAACCGGCTATCCCGCCGGGGCACGCATCACCGCCGAGCTGTACGCGCAGGGCGGGGATGCGCAGGATGTTTTTCGCTGCGCGGCGTTGTCGTCGGCTTCGGGGCCGGCTTATTTGCTGGGCGCGGTGGGCGCGGGGATGCTGGGCGCGCCCGCTGCGGGGTGGCTGATCGCGCTGAGCCATTGGGGAAGCGTGCTGCTGTCGGTCATCCTGCTGCCCAGACAGGGCGGGGCAGGCGCAGAGCAGCTGCCACCCGCGCCGCCGCAGCGCCCCTTCGGCGCGGTGCTGGGGCAGGCGATGAGCCGCGCCATGGAGACGTTTTGGACGGTGGGCGGGTTCATCATGCTCTTTGCCGTGCTGACCGGGCTGCTCACCGACTGGGGGGTCGTGGGGGCGTTGGCGCGGCCGCTGGGCTGGCTTTTCAGGCTGGTTGGCATCGACGCGGCGCTGGCGCCCTCGGCCATGATGGGCTTTTTGGAAGTGACGGTGGGCTGCCGTCAGGCGGCGCAGTGCGCCGTGCCCATGATGGACAAATGCCTGCTTATGAGCCTGATGATTTCCCTGGGTGGGGTGTCCATCACCATGCAGCAGCTGGCGTTTCTTTCTCCCTGCGGGGTAAAGGCGCTGCCCTTGGTGGGGGTGAAATGCCTACAGGGTGCGCTGGCGCTGATTTTATGCCGGGTGCTGGGAATGCTGCCCTGGTTCACGCTGCCGGTGTTCCTGCCGCAGGGGACGCCAAGCGCGGGGGCCGCCCTGGAAACCAGCGCCGTCTACCTGTTTGTTTCTCTGGCTGCTATGGGGGTGCTAGTGCTGTGGAACAGCCTCAGACAAATAAAATTCCACAAGATGGAAGCCATGAAATGAAGGATTTACAACTCGGCGGCATTCATGCAACGTCTTGCCGGCGAGGATGCGATACAATGGGTGCAATCCAAAAACAAGAGAGGAAGTGGAGGCATGAAAGGGAGCCGTTTCATCGGCATTGTGGCGCTGTGCGTTTGCCTGGGCGGCTGCGCGGCGGGCTCGCCCAAGGGCGGGGCGCACGCCACGCACAACACCGCCGCCCCGGACATTCTTTATACCGCCGCTGACTTTACCCTGCGCCTGCCCGCGCAGTGGCAGGGGGCGTATGCGTGCCGGGAGGAGGAAACCGGCGTGGTTTTTTTCGAGGAGCAAAACAGCGCCGCAGGGTATGGCGGCGAGCTGTTTCGCATTGTGTGCATTCCGGCGCAGCAGAAAAAGGAGCAGCCTGCCGGTTTTGAAAAGCTGGCGGAGCGTGACGGCGCGGTGTGGGGATACCTGCGGCCGACCAACGTTCAGTTCAACGACGGCGACGAGAGGCTGACGCAGGCTTATGCGCACATGAGCCTGCAAGTGGAAAAGGTGCTTCAGTCTTTTTCGCTTTCCGCGGAAAAGTAGCAAAAGAACCGCCGCGGCAAGCTGCATAAAGGAACAGGCGCGGCCGCTGCCCATGGGGCAGGGGGCCGCGCCTGAACAAAGGAGGACGCTTAAGAAAACACGGTTTCCGTTTTTCAGTAGGTGTGCCCGTCGTATAAATGGCAGGCCACCTTTTGCCCTTTGCGCAGGTTGCGCAGGGCGGGCTTTTCCCGTCGGCAGATATCCATGCACTGGGGGCAGCGGGGGTGAAACGGACACCCCGTGGGGAGGTTGGAAAAACGCGGCAGCTCGCCGCTCAGTATGATGCGCTTCTTTTCCTGAAAGGGATCCGGGTTGGGCACTGCCGAGATCAACGCCTGGGTGTAGGGATGCTTTGGCTCGTGATAGGCGTATTCTTTATCGGCCAATTCGATGACGCTGCCCATGTACATCACAATGATCCGATCGCTGATGTGCTTGATCACGTTGAGGTCGTGGGAGATAAAGATCATGGTCAGGTCAAAATCCTTTTGCAGCTGCTTGAACAGGTTCAGGATCTGCGCTTGCACGGATACATCCAGCGCGGCGGTGGATTCATCCGCGATGATCAGCTTGGGATCCATCCCCAAAACCCGCGCGATGCTGATGCGCTGGCGCTGCCCGCCCGAAAATTCGTGGGGATAGCGCTCCAGATCGGCTGCGGACATTCCGCAGATTTCCATCAGCTCACAGGCCCTCTGGTAGCATTCCTGCCGGGTTTTATAGATTTTGTGGGTGCGCATGGGCTCCATAACCACATCCCGTATTTTCATTTTGGGGTCGATGGACGCAAAGGGATCCTGAAAAATCAGCTGAAGGTCCTTGCGCATGGCCTTCATGGCAGCGGGGGTGTGGGCGTCAACTTCCATGCCCCGGTAGAGAATGCGGCCGGATGTGGGCTGCGTCAGCTGCAAAATGGTGGACGCCAGGGTGGACTTGCCGCAGCCCGACTCGCCCACCAGCCCATACACCTTGCCCTGGGTAATGTGGAGGGAGACATCGTTTACCGCGTGAAAAGACAGCTTTTGAAAAGCCCCCTGCTTGACGGAAAAGGTTTTGTAGATGTGTTCAATACTCATTAATATTTCAGCCATTTCTTTCACCTCCCTTATTCATGGGCAATGGCATTGCCCTGATGCTGCCAGCACCGGCAGGTATGCCCCACGTCCAGCTGAAACAGCGGCGGGGTTTGGGCGCGGCACTGCGGGGTTGCCGCCGGGCAGCGCTGGGCAAAGCGGCACCCTGTGCTACTTTCATACTGGGCGACGGGCAGCACATGCCCGGGAATGTGATCCAAAAACTCTTTTTCGTCACTGATCTTGGGAATGCACGCAATGAGTCCTTTGGTATACGGATGGCCGGGCAGGGCGAACAAGGCGGTCGTGGCCGCCTCTTCCACGATCTGCCCGCAGTACATCACCACCACCCGGTCGCAATATTCTGCCACGATGCCCAGGTCGTGGGTGACCAGCACCATGCCCATGTCTTCCTCGCGCTGCAGGGTCTTCATCATCTCCAGCAGCTGCGCCTGTATGGTCACGTCCAGCGCCGTGGTGGGTTCATCCGCCAACAGCACCTTGGGTTTGCAGATGATGGCCATGGCGATCACCACGCGCTGGCGCATCCCGCCGGATAGGTTGTGGGGATAGCTGTTTGCCACCCGTTCCGGATCGGCAATGCCCACGGCGCGCAAAAGCTCATAGGCCTTGACCATGCCCTCGCGTATGGGTGTGCCGTCGTGGCACAGCAGCGGCTCGGCGATCTGGTATCCGATCTTTAACGAGGGGTTTAGCGACGTCATGGGCTCCTGAAAGATCATGGACATTTTCTTGCCCCGGATCTTGCAAAATTGCGCTTCGGTAAATTGGGAGATATCCTGCCCGTCCAAACGCACAAAGTCAGCCGACACCCGCCCCATATCGGGGCTCAGCAGCCGCATCAGCGACAGCACCGTCATGCTTTTGCCGCAGCCCGATTCGCCCACCAGCCCCAACGTTTCCCCTTTTTCCACATCAAAGCTGATGCCCGAAATGGGGGATATGGTTTTGCCGGGGGTGAACAGTTCGGCTTTGAGGTTTTTGATTTCCAGTACCTTGCTCATCTCCAAAGCCTCCTTTCAGTTGCGGGATTTGGGCTCAAAATGGTCTCTGAGGCCATCACCCAGCATGTTAAAGCCGATCACCGCCAGCACGATCACAATGCCCGGGCAGGCGACCACGTCGGGGATCTTCGTCATCACCGTGCGCAGCTCCCCCAGCATGCTGCCGAGCTCGGCAGTCGGCGGCTGCACCCCCAGCCCCAAGAAGCTCAGCGAGGTCAGCACCGTAAGCATGGTGCCCACGTTCATCATGGACTGGGAAATGATGTAGGGGCTGATGTTGGGGATCACATGGCGCAGGGTGGTCACCAGCTTGGAATTGCCAATGGCGTGCGACGCCTTTACGAAATCCTTTTCCTTCATGGACAGCGTAACCGACCGCGTCAAGATGGCGAAAAAGGGGATGTTGACCACCGCGATGGCGATCATGGCATTGACCAGGCTGGGACCCAAAAAGGCCACAATGAGGATGGCCAACAAAATGTTGGGGAAGGACTGCAGCATATCCACCACGCGCATGATGATGATATCCACCGTTTTGTTGGACATGCCCGCCACCAGACCCACGCTGACCCCCGCGATGGCCGCGCAAAACGCCGTCAGCACCGCCGTCAGCAGCGACATGCGCCCGCCGTAAAGAATGCGGGCCAGCATATCTCTGCCCAGGTGATCGGTGCCCAGCAAGTGGCCGGGCGTTCCCACATGCTGCAGGCGCATTTTGGGGTTGATGGCATTGGGATCGGTTTGCAGAACCAACGGACCGATGAGCACCACCAGCGTGATCAGAATCAGCAGGGAAGCGCCGAAGATCATATAGGGGTTGTATTTTTTAAACACTCTGATGCGGCTTTTCTTGCCCGCCACCGTTTTGGGAGCCATGGGCGCACTTGTTGTATCCATCTCGCACCTCCTTTAGTCGTACTGAATACGCGGGTCGAACACGCCATACAACAGGTCGTTCACCAGGTTGATGAGCGCATAAATGATGCAAATGACGCAAGTGCCGCAAACCACCACGCCGTAATCCCGGGTCAGCACGGCGTTGAGCAGCAGGGAACCCAGTCCCGGCCAGGAGAACACATTTTCCACCACCAATGCGCCGCCCAGCACATACCCCACCTCGATGCCCAAAATGGATAAAATGGGCACAAACGCATTTTTGATGGCGTGAATGCGCACCTGCCGCCGGGCGGTACAGCCCTTGGCCATGGCCGTGCGCATATAGTCCTGCCCCATCACCTCCAGCATGGAGGCCTTGGTGATGCGGGCGATGACCGATACCGGAATGAACGACAGGGTCACCGCCGGCAAAACGATATGGCTGAGCATATCGACAAACCCCGTTTGCCCCGCCGTGTGCATACCCGACGAGGAAAACCACCGCAGCAGCTGAGAAAACAAGATGATCAGGATCATACCCAGCCAAAACACGGGAATGCTGATCCCCACAAAGGTACCCGACATCAGCAGCTTATCGATCCACTTGTTTTTTGTTTACGGCGCATAGGATGCCGGTCCCGATGCCAAGGGGAACGGAGATCAGCAAGGCCGCAATGCCCAGGTACAGGGTGTTGACGATTTTTTGCAGAATAAGCTCCAGCACCGGCTGCCGATAGGTAATGGAGGTGCCGAAATCCCCCGTTAAGGCCTTGCCCAGCCACTTGAAATACTGCACCAGCACGGGCTGATCCAGTCCCAACTGGGCGCGCACCACTTCTACATCCTCCTGCGTTGCATAGGAACCCAGCATGATTTCTGCCGCGTCGCCGGGCGCCAGCTGCATAGCAACAAACACAATGATGGTGACGCCCAAAATAATGGGAAGCACGCTCAGGGTGCGTTTGCCAAAGTACTTTAACATGGGTCACCTCCGAAAACATACTCAAATAAATTTCCCGGCCGGCAAGCCAGCCGGGAAATACGGTTTTGCGGTTTTACTTCTTTACCACATCTGCCAGGTTTAACTTCTGGCTGGGTACCAGCTTCAAGCCTTCCACGGTTGCGCCGGTGCCTACGATCTGGTTACCCCAGTCCACGAAAATGTGCGGCGCATCCTCTACGATGACTGCGGAGATGGCCTGGTATTCCGCCATGCGCGCTTCCGTATCGGTCATCTGGCTGGCGGCCTTAATGCGCGCGGACAGCTCTTCGTTGTTATAGGCAGCCGAGTTGTTGCGGGGGATGCGGTAGTTGGCGAACAACCGGGCGATCATGGCGTCGGGGTCGCCGGTCACGTTCATCATGGACAGCGCCCACATGTTGTACGCGGCGTCACCGTTGTGCAGGTCCTCCGAGAAGCAGGTGTTGAGGAAGGTTCCCCATTCCATCTTTTCAATGTTGCAGGTGATGCCCACGTCCGCCAGGTAACCCTGGATGGCCGTGCACATGGCCACGCAGCTCTGCATGCCGGAGCCCGACTCGGGGATGAGGAAGTTCACGGTAAAGCCATTCTCATACCCGGCCTGTGCCAAAAGCTCCTTGGCCTTGACCGGGTCGTAGGCGTAGCCCTCCAGATCGGGGTTGTAGCCGCCGATAACCGGGGAGAGGGGCTGGGTGGCAACGGTGCCGGTGCCCACCAAAATGTCGTTTACAATGCTTTCCTTGTCGATGGCATAGTTGACGGCCTGCCGCACCAGCTTGTTGTCAAAGGGCGCCTGAGAGTTGTTCAGAACCACATACCAATAGTGGGAGGTGACTGCCTGGTTTACGATGAAGTTATCCGCTTCCAGCTCGGCGATGGCGTCGGGATCTACATCCACAACGATATCGGCTTCGCCGTTCTGCAGCTTGGTTACGCGCACCAGCGGCTCCACAACCGGCTCAATGACCACGTCCTTGGTTTTGGCGGTCTCGCCCCAGTAGCCGTCAAAGCGGGTCAGGTTCAGGCTGACGCCCTTTTCCCAGCTGACCAGCTGATAGGGACCCGAGCCCGAATCCACCAGGGCGGAGTTGTCCGCGTTGGCCATGATCACATCGGCATTCACAATGGAGGCGACGCTCATGGTCAGGTAGGACAGGAAGGGGGCGCAGGGCTCGTCCATGATGAATTTTACGGTGGTGTCATCCACTGCGACGACTTCCTTCACCGGGGAGAAAAACACGCTGGCGTTGGGGAACGGACCGGTGCCGGCATACGCGTGGTTTTCATCCACAAAGCGCATGAAGCTGAACACCACGTCGTCGGCCGTCATGGTCGATCCATCGTGGAACACCACGTCGTCACGCAGCTTGATGGTGTATTCCAGACCGTTGGGATCGGTCATTTCCCACTCGGTGGCCAGGCAGGGCACCATGTTTTCCCCGCTCTCGTCCTAGGTGATCAGCGTATCATACATCAGATAATGTACGCGGTAGGTGTTGATGTCCGAAACCTGCGCCGGGTCCAGGCTTACCGGCTCGGCAACCAGATCCACCACCAGGCGATCCGAGCCTTCGGCGGCGGCGGGGGCGTCGGGACTTGCGGTCGCCGACGCATCGGCGCTTCCCGTGGGGGCAGCGGTGGGTGTGGCGCTGCAGGCGGACATGCCAAAGAGCATCATCAGACCCACAGCCGCGGCAATGAGCTTTTTCTTCATACGTTCTCCTCCTTAAAATCAAACGGCGCAACCTTCCTCCTTTGAGGAAGATTACGCCGTTGTAATCAAAACCATATTTCGTTTTCCTGTGGTGTTTATTGGGGTACGACACGCAGCCCGGAGGCTTGCTCGAAGGCATATGCCGCGGTGAGCAGCTTTCCCTCGCAAAAGGCGCCTGCCAGAAAGGAGATGCCAAAAGCGACGCCGCCTTCGCCCACCCCTGCGGGTACGTTGATGATGGGATAGCCCGAAATGGGTGCCAGATCCGAAGGGCCGGGGCAAACCAAAACATCCACATGGTTTTCAGCCAGCAGGCGATCGATGCCGTCCCGTCCGGCGGCGTGCAAAATGCGTCCTTTTTCCAGCAGATATTCGCTTTCGGTCAGGGTGGCGCTGGTTGTCCGGTCGCATTGCTCTAAAATATCCTGACCGTATCGAAGCGCCGTATGGGGATGGTCGTTGTTGTAGGTGACGATGTCGTGCAGCGTGCGTATCTGGGGCAGGCCGCTGTATCTTGCCAAATGGGCATTCATCATGGCTTTAAATTCATATACCATGACGGCCCGGTTGGGGAAGGTTCGTCGGTCGTATATATTGTCCAAATCGCAGCCTTCCACCAGCTGGGCACCGGCCTTGCGTAAATACTCCAGTGCCTTGTCAAACAGCTTGAGCTGCGCGGGGCTGTAAAAGTGGCTGTGGCCGCGGTTGACGCCCACCCGCATACCCTGCAATCCATCGCGTTTGAGGTATGCGGTGTAATCGGTGCAGCTCAAGGACCGGGTTGCCCAGGTGGCGGGGTCTTCCTCGTCTTCTGCGGCCATCGCCCCCAGGGCAATGGCGCAATCCTCTACCGTGCGCCCCATGGGCCCGGCGGTATCCTGAGAGTTAATGGGGATGATGCCGCTGCGGCTTACCAGCCCCACGGTAGGCTTCAGACCCACCACGC
>JAQUVY010000084.1 GCA_028693155.1 Eubacteriales bacterium | reverse complement strand
CAGACGCCGGAAGGCGGCACAAAAGTGCCTTCCGGCTCCAAAGTGCAGCTTTCTGTAAGCTTGGGTTCCATGACGGTGGAGACGCCTCAGGTGCTGGATCAAACGCTGTCTGTGGCGACGACGCTGACCAATGCGGCGGAGTTGAAAGTATCGGAAGTCCGTTATGAGGAGAGCGATAAAGCCCCGGGCACGGTGATTCGTCAAGATCCCCTGCCGGGTGTGCGGGTCAATAAGGGCTCGCCCATGGTGATTACCCTGGCGCAGGGCAGCACAGGGAATGCACAGGTGCAAATGCTGGAGGTGACCGGCCTCACCAAGGAAGAAGCCGTGGAAAAGCTAAGCAAAGCCGGCATCTCGGTATCGCTCATTAAAAAAATCGACAGCGCCTACGCCGAAAATGTTGTGGCGAAGCAGGAGCCGCTGGCTGCGGTCAATGTTTTGCCGGGCACGCAGGTCATTCTTTGGGTGAGCACGGGAAACGTATCCAAGTACGCCAAAGAATACACCCTCAAGCTCACCGTCACGGAAAAGACCACACATATTAAGGTGGAGATGTTGGACGAAGGGGTGAGCAGCCTTCTGTGCGATGGGGATTATGAACCGGGGGAATGCACCATCATTCTGAACATGCAGAGCAACACACCGGGGGATAAAACACTGGTGGTCTATTACGACAATGTGGAGGTGCGGCGCGAAACCGTTACCATGAAATAGAGGTTTATGGCAGAAAAAACAAGCGTTGGACGGATCTATAAGGGCATTGGCGGGTTTTATTACCTGTGGGCGGATGGCCAAAGCTACACCTGCCGGGCTCGCGGCGCACTGCGCCACCAGAAAATTTCGCCCCAGGTGGGAGATCTGGCGACGTTTCACGGCGCGCAGGATGGCCAGATGGGCTTTGTGGATGACATACTGCCGCGTCAGAACTGCCTGCAAAGACCGCCCATCGCCAATTTGGAGCAGTTGTTTATTGTGGCCTGCGCGGTCGATCCGCTGGCCGACAAGGTGCTGCTGGATCGCATGTTTTTGTATGCAGCGCAGCTGGGCGTGACGGCTTGCTTGGTCATCAACAAGTGCGACATAACCCCGCCCGACGCGGCAGAAGCGTTGGAGCGGGAATATGCCGGAGCGGCGGCTGAGGTGTTGCGCGTCTCGGCGCATTCGGGGGAGGGTCTGGAGCAGATTCGCCGGCGCTTGTCCGGCAAGCTTAGCTGCTTTGCCGGGCAATCGGCAGCGGGGAAATCCTCGCTGCTGAACGCTTTGTTGCCCGGTATAAACATGGAAACCGGGCAGGTAAGCGACCGAACCGGGCGGGGAAAGCACACCACGCGCCATGTGGAGCTGGTGCAGCTGGCAGGCGGGTGGCTGGCCGACACGCCGGGTTTCAGCGCGTTGGACGCTGACGTGATGGAGCCGCGAGAGCTGCACCGGTATTACGCGGAGTTTGCGCCTTACGAGGCGCAGTGCCGCTATCCGGGCTGCTTGCACCGCAACGAACCCGACTGCGCAGTGGCGGCCGCCGCGGCGCGGGGCGAGATCGCACCGGGTCGTTTGGAGCGTTATCGGCAGCAGCTTATTCAAACCGAAGAAACGTGGAGGAAAAGATATGACTAAGATCGCGCCCAGTATTTTGGCGGCGGATTTTTCCGCACTGGGGAAGGAAGTACAGCGTTTGGAAAAGGCCGGTGCAGAGCTGGTGCATATCGATGTGATGGATGGGAACTTTGTGCCGCCCATTACCATTGGCGCGCAGATGGTAAAAGCACTGCGGCCGTTCTCCAAAGCTTTTTTTGATGTCCACTTGATGGTGACCCTGCCGCAGCGCCAGTTGGAAAGCATGATCGCGGCGGGAGCCGACGGCGTAACCATTCACCTGGAGTCGCAGGGGGATACCGCCGCAATGCTGCGCGACATTCGCCGGTTGGGCGCTCAGCCTGCCGTGTGCATCAATCCGGACACACCGGTAGAGACGCTGTTCCCTTATTTGGATCAGGTCGATATGGTGCTGATGATGAGCGTTTTTCCGGGCTATGGCGGGCAAAAGTACATTCCCGAAAGCACGGCTCGAATTGCTGAGGTATGCAGAGAAATTGAACGCAGAGGCCTGAAGGCCGCCGTAGAAGTGGACGGAGGAATCAACGAAAGCACCGCTGCGCAGGCCAGAGATGCCGGTGCCACCATACTGGTTGCGGGTTCCTATCTGTTTAACGCGCCGGATATGGCGGAAGCTGTTTGCCGGCTGCGCGGGTGAGTTCCATGCGGGCACTGATCATTTTAGGCGGAGATGCGCCGCCGCAGGAGCTGCTTGCACGGGAGGCGGCGCAGTCAAAACTGGTGATTGCCGCCGACTTAGGCGCGCAGTATGCCTTGGATGCGGGTATTACGCCGAATTTGGTGCTGGGGGATATGGACTCCCTGTCCGATGCGGATCTGCTGAAGCACCTACCTGAAAGTGTGCAGATCCTCCATTACCCCTGCGAAAAAGATGAAACCGATGGACAACTGGCGGTAGATGAAGCCGTGGCGCGCGGGGCGGGCGAGGTGTGTGTGCTGGGCGGCTTCGGCAAAAGGCCGGATCACGCGCTGGGGAATCTGATGCTGCTGATCCGCCTGGAAAAGCGGGGCATATCGGCCTGCATGGTAGATCTGCACACCTGGGTGCGGGCTGCCCGCGGAACAGTGGAAATTGCGGGGCAGAAAGGGGATACCCTGTCCGTGCTCCCCTTTGGATCTCAAGTGACCCTAGGAAAAACAAAGAGCCTGAAATATGCCCTTGAGGAGATGACGCCCCTGCCGCAGGATGCGCCGTTGGGCGTAAGCAACGTTATGCTGGCCGATCGCTGCTCTTTTTGCATTGAGGGTGGTTGGGCTTTTGTGTGCCGCACATTTTGAAGAACCTTTTCTCGCTCTGCTGCATAACCTGCAACCAGAACGTTGAAAGGGGAGATGCCGATGCTTCGGAGACTGACCTGCGGCGGCAATATCTATAAAAAATGGCTGGGGATCGTGTTGATGATACTGGGCATTGTGCTGATGCTGGTATTTATCCCCTTTGAGCTTTGGCTGGTGCTGCTGGGAGGGTTTTGCATATTGATCGGCTTTTTGCTGACAAAATAGCAACGGCCACCTGTGCCTTTCTGCCCTTTATGGTATGAGGAGAAACAAAAATGCCGCAGATTTCTGCGGCATTTTTTTGTGTGATGTAATAATTTTTCAGCGCGGGTTGCCAAAGCAAAACAATGCGATGGTACCCGGACCGGAATGGGCGCCGATGACGGGGCCAATGGGCATGATCTTAACATCGGCCACATCAAGCTGTTCTCTGAGCTGGCGCTCGCAGATCTGCGCGTCTTCCAGCGAATCACCGTGACCGATAAACAAATTGATGGGTTTTGTGCGGTCGATGGTGTCTACAATGTGCTTGACCATGGCGGAGAGAGACTTTTTCCGTCCCATTACTTTTTCCATGGGAATCAGTCTGCCTTCGTTATCTACATGAAGAACCGGCTTGATTTTGAGCGCGGTTCCCAGCACTGCGGCAGTCTTGCTGACGCGTCCGCCGCGATACAGATGATTGATGTCGTCTACGGTAAACCAGTGCAGCAGGCTGAGGCGGTTGTCGATCAGCCAAGTGACCAGCGTTTCGGCTTCCATTCCGCCTTTGCGCAGGTTCCCTGCCGTATACACCAGCATTCCCTGGCCAACCGAGGCGCTCAGAGAGTCCACCACCCAGACCCGGCGGGGCGCGTATTGCTCATTCAGCTCTTCCGCCGCCTGCATGGCGCATTGGCAGGAGCCGCTCAAAGCAGAGGAAAAGGCAATGTAAACCACATCGTTTCTCGCTTCCAGGCAGGGGGTAAAGGTGTCCAAATAACGCTGGGTGTTGATGAGGGCGGTTTTGGGCATATTGCCGGCACGCACCTGCGCGTAAAAATCCGCTACGGAAATGTCTTCCCCGAAATTATCCCAATAATCCTTCCCGCTTACCTGAAAAGACATGGGCATGATCTGCACGTCGGCTTCGAGAGCCAGTTCACGAGTCAGATCGCAAGTGGAATCGCTAAACAACGTGTAGGGCATAGAATAGCCTCCTTCTTATTCCTGTGTCAGCACGGCGCGGATGCGGCGCACGCCGGAGGAAGAGGCCTGCTCCTTTTGAATGGAGAAATGCCCCAGTTCGCCTGTGCGCGCGGCGTGAGGTCCGCCGCAGATCTCGCAGGAAAACTCGCCCATGGTGTATACTTTTACGACATCGCCGTATTTGCTGGTGAACACGCCCATGGCGCCCCGCGCCTGCGCCTGCTCCAGCGGCATCTCTTCGCAGATGATGGGGGCATCGGCCTCAATGGCGCGGTTGACCCAGTCTTCCACGGCCTTGATCTCGGCGGGCTCC
Organism: Eubacteriales bacterium; assembly: GCA_028693155.1. Taxonomy (GTDB): domain Bacteria; phylum Bacillota; class Clostridia; order Christensenellales; family UMGS416; genus STF2-111. The sequence continues at coordinate 6,061 of JAQUVY010000084.1, read as the reverse complement.
AGCTTGCGGGGGAAGTTAAAGTCGAAACGCAAACGCTCGGCGGTAATGTTGGAGCCGCGCTGGGTGATATTTTCATCCAGCAAGGTGCGCAGTGCCGCGTTAAGCAGGTGGGTTGCGGTATGCAGCCGGGCAGTGGCCTCGGTGTGATCGGCCAAGCCGCCGCCGAAGCGCTGCTGTGCTCCGTTGTTGGAGGTTGCCTGGTGCTTGCGGAAAGCGGCTTCAAAGCCCTCCTTATCCACAGCCAGGCCATGCTCACGCGCCAGCTCCTCTGTCATCTCAATGGGGAAGCCGTAGGTATCGTACAGATGGAACGCCTGCACGCCGTCAATGCTGCTGACGCGCTGCTTGATGGCGTGTACGTCGGCGGAGACTTCGCTGAGCAGATCATAGGCTTGCTGTATTTTGCCGACAAGGGACTTCATTTGATCCAGCTCGGGCAGGGGACGGGCGGTAGAGCCGACCTGCTGCGCAACGGTAATGGCGTCCTTGAGCTGCTTGACGGGTGCCAGCGCGTATTCCATCTGCCCGACACCGTCGATGAAGCCCTTCATGTTTTCCAACAGCTTGTCAAACTCTTTTAAGCCCTGCTGGAGCGTGCGGTGAAAGCGCTGCTCCTCGCGATCCAGTTCCTGCAGAATAAATTCGCGGTTTTGCTGCAGCTCAGGGTACACGGGGCAATATTTATCAATGATGAAGGCCGACAGCTTGGCCGGGAAGCCTTCCGGCAGCCCCAGCTGATTGCCAAAGCGGATGGCTCGGCGGATCAGGCGGCGCAGAACGTAGCCTTGATCCACGTTCGAAGGCGCAATGCCATGGGGATCGCCCAGAATAAAGGTGCTGCTGCGGATATGATCACATACAATGCGAATGGCGTGATCGGTGTCGCCATCCATGCCGTACTCTTTGCCGCTCATTTGGCAGATCTCGTCAACAATGGGCTTAAGCAGATCGGTCTCATATACGGACTTCACGCCCTGAAGCACGCCGATGGTGCGCTCCAGTCCCATTCCCGTGTCCACGTTGCGCTGCTGAAGCGGTTCAAAGGTTCCTTCGGCGGTTTTGTTGTACTGCATGAACACGTCGTTCCAGATCTCCAAATACCGTCCGCAATCGCAAGCGGGGGAGCAGTCCGGTCCGCAGGGCTCTTTGTCGGTGATGATAAACATCTCCGTATCCGGCCCGCAGGGGCCGGTCTTTCCGGCGGGGCCCCACCAGTTGTTTTCCTTGGGCAAATAAAAGATATGGTCGTCTTTTACGCCGCAGGCACGCCAAATACTGGCAGACTCTTCGTCTCGCGGCGCGTGCTCATCGCCGGCAAACACGGAGAAAGCCAGCCGATCGGGCGAAATGCCCAACCATTCGGGGCTGGTGAGAAACTCCCAGCTGTTGCGGATGGCATCTTCCTTAAAATAATCGCCCAGGGACCAGTTGCCCAGCATTTCAAAAAAGGTCAGATGGGAGGAGTCACCCACGTCGTCAATATCGCCGGTGCGGATGCACTTCTGCACGTCGGTGAGGCGGGTGCCAGCCGGGTGCTTTGCGCCCATGAGGTAGGGCACCAGCGGGTGCATCCCCGCGGTGGTGAACAATACGGTGGGATCGTTCTCCGGGATCAGAGAAGCCGAAGAGATCACATGATGCCCCTTGGCCTGGAAAAACTCCAGATATTTTTTGCGCAGTTCGTCTGCGGTGATGGTAGGTTGCGCCTGCATAAATCCATTCCTTCCTTGCATCTTATATAGTATCAGTTCATTATAAAGAGCCGGGGTCTTTTCTGTCAAGGAAAACGATTGATTTCTCCCCTTTATAAAGCTAAAATAAAGAAAAACGGAGGTGTGCGGATGAAAGTATTGGCGGTCTACGGAAGCGGACATCAGGGCAGCAGCTGCAACGCCATGCTGGCGCAGGCAGTAAAGGGCGCGCGCGATGCCGGGCATACGGTGCTGGAGTATTCCATCTATGACATGAATATTAAGGGCTGCACTGGCTGCCGCGCGTGCAAAGAGGGCGGCGAGCAGGTTTGCGTGGTCAAAGACGACCTCAAGCCCTATTTTGAAGAGCTCTGCAGCGCCGATGTGATTTTACTGAGCGCGCCGAATCATACCGGGCAGCCCTGTGGCCCCATGATCACCTACCTGAACCGGCATTATTGCCTGCTGCGCACAGACTGGACGGCGAAAAACAAAGCCGGTATGCGCGTTGCCGGTTTTTTCTCCCAGGGCGCTCCTGATCCGGAAGCCTATCGTGCCGTTTATCAGTCTTATATGGCGGATTTTCAACGCCGCGGCATGACGCTGATCGACATTCTCATCCATGCGGGACGGGAGGCCGTCAGCCAGGAGCTGTTGGATCGTGCATACCGCTTGGGGCAGGAACTGTGACGCTGGAATTGCTGCCGGAAACATTTTGCGTGTGCAAGGTGCCGCCGGGAACGGCGCTTCCGGCGGGCATCTGCTTTTTTGCGCATACAGACGCGGAAACTTCATTGGTATGCCAAAGCGAGGAAACGCCGCGGGACTGTCTGTCGCGTGAAGACGGCTGGCGGGCGCTGCGCTTTTCCGGGTCCTTGGATTTTTCTCTCGTGGGCATTCTGGCGCAGGCGGCGCAGGTTTTGGCGCGCGAGCAGATCAGCATTTTTGCCGTATCCACCTTCGATACGGACTACATTCTCCTCAAAGATAAAAACCTAAGCCCGGCGCTTCTGGCGCTGCAGGCGAGCGGATACGACATAATCCCCCAAAGCAGGGCGGAATAGCCCTGCTTTTTATTGCCAAAAACGACAAAATCATTATAATAGGATATAGGAGAGTAGGAGTCTGCGCGTTAAGTGTCATTCGGACGGGGAGTTGCCGGTGAACGAAAAGCGAGAGATCGCTTGCGGTGCAGACGCCGCATCCCGCTGCTGCAAAACATGAGGCCTGCCTCTGCTTTGGGCTGCAAAGAAGGAGGTAGGAAAACATGAAATCATTCAAAGACACATTCCTTTTTTCCGCTCGCGAGTTCAAAAATCTGCGCTGTATCATTGTGACCGCGCTGCTCATCGCCCTTAACCTGGCACTGGACCGTGTCAGCTTGTACATCACACCTGAAATAAAGATCGGCTTTGGGTTTTTGACCAGCGCGATGATCGGCATGCTTTTCGGACCGGTCGTGGCGATGGCTGCAGGCGCGATGGGAGACATACTGGGCTTTTTTCTATATCCGCGAGGCGCTTACTTTTTCGGGTTTACGCTCAGCGCGGCGTTGGGCGGGCTTGTTTACGGCCTGTTTTTTTACCGCCGGGAGGTCAAGCTGCTACCGGCCTTTTTGGCAAAGCTCACCATCAATCTTTTTATCAATGTGTGCCTCAATACACTGTGGAATTCCATGTTGGGCGGAAGGGGCTTTTTTGTTCTTTTGCCCGCGCGCGCACTGAAAAACCTGATCCTGTGGCCCATCGAAAGCCTGCTGCTTTTTGCCGCGGCTAAGGGCGTGGGGCGCGCCGCAAAATGGGCGAAACTGAAACCATAAACCCATGTTGTTCCTCACATCGGTGTAGTATAATCATTTTAGGGTTTTTGAAAATATGAAGGAGGAAGTACTATGGCTTTGCTGCACGCGGATTTTTTCTCTGACGCGCTGGGCATGTGCGCCGAAATGGACGTCATCCTGCCCGAAGAAACCAAGGGACAGATCGGCATGGAGGGGCGCGCGGGGAGCGGGAAATACCCCACGCTGTACCTGCTGCACGGCATGAGTGACGATCATACCATCTGGCAGCGCCGCACATCCATCGAGCGCTACGTGGCGGATAAAGGCATCGCGGTGGTCATGCCCAGCACCCACCTGGGATGGTACACCGATATGTATTACGGCTTCGACTACTGGACATATATTTCCAAAGAACTGCCCCAGATCTGCCGCAGCTTTTTCCCCAACATGTCCACCCGGCGGGAGGATACGTTTGCGGCGGGGCTTTCCATGGGCGGCTACGGCGCGCTGAAGCTGGGTCTGGGCGCATCCGAGACCTTTGGCGCGGTGGCGGCGCTTTCTGCCGCGACCGACGTGGTGAAGCGCTGCCAAACCACAGATTTGGGGCGGGAGGATTATTTTCTTAGCATTTTCGGACCCAAGGAGCAGGTTAAGGGCAGCGACAACGACCTTTGGGCGCTGGCTGACCGTTTGGCAGCTTCCGGCAAAGAGAAATCGCCCATCTATATGTGGTGCGGAACGGAAGATAGCCTTCTGGAGGAAAACCACAGGCTGCGCGATCACCTTCAAACACGCGGCTTTGATGTGACTTACGAAGAATCGACCGGCGACCACAGCTGGGGTTATTGGGATGCCAAGATCCAGACCGTGCTGAACTGGCTGCCCATTGACAGGTAAGGAGGGAAAACAACATGGCATTGATGCACGTAAATTTCTTTTCGCAAGAGTTGGGCATGTGCGTGGCGGTGGATGTGATCCTGCCGCAGCGGGCAAATAAGCAAATCGGCATGGCAGCGCAGACGCGCGGAGAAAAGCACCCGGTGCTCTGGCTGCTGCACGGCGCCAGCGACAACCATACCGTATGGGGACGGCGCACTTCCATCGAGCGCTATGCCGCCTCCTTGGGGCTGGCGGTGGTCATGCCCAACGCGCATTTGAGCTCGTATTCCAACATGGCTTATGGCGGAAACTATTTCAACTATATATCTCAGGAACTGCCCCGTGTGATGCGGTCGTTTTTCCCTTTGAGCGAAAAACGGGAGGATAACTTTATCGCCGGTCTGTCCATGGGCGGTGCGGGCTGCATGAAAATCGGCCTGGCGTTCCCGGAGAATTACGCAGCGATCGGCTGTTTGTCGGCCGGTGCAATATTTCTGAAAAACGACAACATTCCTCAAACACCCGAGCAGATGCGGCGCATGATGGCGCTCAACGGCAATCTGGATCGCACCGGCACGCTGGAGGATCCGCTGTTTCAGGCGAAAAAAATCGTGGAGGAGGGAAAACCCGCTCCGCGCATCTACCACGCCTGCGGCACTGAGGACTTTGTGCTCAAAAGCGCGCACTACACCCGAGATTTCTTTCAAGCATTTGAAGGGAATCCCTTTGACTACACCTATGAGGAAGATCCCGGTGCCCATACCTGGGAGTTCTGGGATGAGCACATTCAGCACTTTTTGAAGTTTATCGGCCTTGTGCCGGCACAGGACATTCATAACTAGCGGAAAGGACGGCCAGATCATGTTTGACAAGGAAGCCTATCAAAAGCGGATTCAGTGGTTTGCCCATGATCGTTTCGGTATGTTTATCCACTGGGGGCTGTACGCCATCCCCGCGCGGGGCGAGTGGGTGCGCAGCACGGAGCAGATCAGCATTGAAGATTATGAACCTTTTTTCCGGGAATTTAATCCCACTCAGTTTGATGCAAAAAAGTGGGCTCGCGCTGCCAAGGAAGCGGGCATGAAGTATGCCGTGCTTACGGCCAAGCACCACGACGGGTTCTGCCTGTTCGATTCCAAGCTGACCGATTATAAAGTGACCAACACGCCGTTTGGCCGGGACATTGTGCGGGAATTTCTGGACGCTTTCCGCGCCGAAGGATTAAAGGTCGGCTTGTATTACTCCCTGCTGGACTGGCACCATCCCGATTACCCCGCCTATGGAGATAAGAACCATCCCATGCGAAACAATCCGGCATACGCAGGGCAGGGAGAGCATTTTGAGCGTTACCTGGAATACCTGCACGGTCAGGTGCGCGAGCTGTGCACCAATTACGGCAAGCTGGATATTATGTGGTACGACTTCTCCTACGACGACATGCGCGGAGAAAAGTGGAAAGCCACCGAGCTGGTGCGCATGGTGCGTTCCCTGCAGCCGGAGATCCTTTTGGATAATCGCCTGGAGGCGAGCGGCGAAGGCTTTGGCTCGCTGGCCAACGGCGATCCCAGTGAATTCAGCGGCGATTTCGTCAGCCCCGAGCAGATCATTCCCCCCGAAGGCATTCGGGACGCAAACGGGGAGCCTGTCATGTGGGAAGCCTGCATGACCATGAACAACAACTGGGGCTACTGCGCTGCCGATCATGACTATA
>JAQUVY010000083.1 GCA_028693155.1 Eubacteriales bacterium | reverse complement strand
GAGGAGCCGATCATGGCGTACACATCAGGCGGCACGTCCGTATCCACCGACAGCACGGTGGCCACCACCTGCACGTCGTTGCGATAACCCTTGGGGAACAGCGGGCGGATGGGGCGGTCGATCAAACGCGAAGTCAGGATATATTTTTCCGGCGGGCGGCCTTCCCGCTTCAAATAACCGCCGGGGATCTTGCCCACGGAATACATCTTGGCTTCAAACTCCACGCTCAGGGGAAAGAAGTCAATGCCGGGGCGGGGTTCCTTGGCAGCGGTGGCCGTCACCAGCACCGCGGTGTCTCCGCAGCGGATCAGGCAGGAACCGTTGGCCTGCCCGGCGTACTTGCCCGTTTCCACAACGAGCTTACGACCGGCCAGATCCATTTCAAACGATCTGTACATTTTTGAATACTCCCTTCGTATAACACCAACCTGACCGGGCGACCCCTGCCGCCTGATCGGCTAACTTCATCCTTCATTTTCCCCACCGGGGGACAATAGCACAATAGAGCGGGGGGTCCCCGCTCTATCATTTTTCTTATTTACGCAGCTCCAGAGCCTTGATCAGCGAACGATAACGCTCAATATCCTTTTCCTTGAGGTAGTTCAGCATGCCTCTGCGCTGGCCGACCATGATGAGCAGGCCGCGGCGGGAATGGTGATCGCCCTGATGGGTCTTGAGGTGCTCGTTGAGGTGGTTGATGCGCTCGGTCAGCAGGGCAACCTGAACCTCGGGGGAACCGGTGTCACCTTCCTTGGTGGCAAAGGTTTTGATAATCTCCTGTTTGCGTTCTTTGGTCATAATGGTATCCTCCTGTTTTTAAAACGCCGATGTCCGGGCAAAGCGTCGGAGTGTCGCATAAGCCCAGCGCATGGCTATCTAGTTAAGTAGTTTATCATGCGTTCGCGCGCTTGTAAAGGCTATTTTCAGCAATTCACCCGGTAATCCATGCTGCCGGCACATTCCTGTTCAAATCGGTCGATAAAGGCGGCTGTGAAGGTCTCCTTTTCATGAAAAGCGATGGTCGACTGGGAATAGTTCAGCAAAGAGCGCAGGTGCTCCGTGTCCCGCTCATATTCCTCGCTGCGGTGGTAGGCAAGCATATCCGCCGCCGTCCCGCCGGTTTTGACGGTGTAGGCCACGCTCAGCCAGACGCCCACGCTGCCCATGTGATCCAGAATATCCGCATCCTGCAAGATATACTCCAGCTCGGTGCAAGGCGCCTGCTTGCGACGGTTATGCACCAATATGGCGTGGCAAACCGTCTCCAGCTCGTCCTTGCTCATCAGCCCCGCCAACAGCTCATGGGCGCGCGCCGCGCCGATCTCCCCGTGGTCGCCCTTGCGCTGGGCGTACTTGCCGCAGTCGTGAAAGAGGGCGGCGGCGTACAGCGCGTCGTCCAGCTCCTCCCGCCCGGGCAGGATGGCTCGGCGCAGACCCAGCGCCAGCTCGGCAGTGCCCCTGCCGTGGCGCAGCACCCAGCCGATCTCACGTTCCTTGTGAGACTCCTGGGTTGCCAGCTCCTTTTTTGCCAGTTCCAACAGCGCGTTTCGATCCATTGCGTCCTCCTTTTTGTCGTTGGCAATGCGGGCAGATATACCCCGCGTTGCTCCCGGTTTGTATTTTCTCGATGGGCGTGCCGCACCGCGGGCAGGGTCGCCCCTCCTGATAGGCGATCACATCGCCGGCAAAGCCGCCCGGTTGGTCGTACAGATCCCGTTCATAAGCCGCGCCCCGCAGCGCCTCCGCGCCTTCCAGCCGGGAGCGTATGGTTTCGTAGAGCCTGGCGCACTCGGCTGCCGACAGGGAATCGGCCTGCCTTAAGGGGTGAATGCCGGCCAAAAACAGAATGTCGTGGATGTAATAATTGCCGATCCCCGCCATCACGCGCTGATCCAGCAGCACGCTTTTGACCGCCTTCTTTTTCGCTTTCAGTGTCTCCCGCAGCCATTGGGGCGTAAAATCACCGGACAGCACGTCCACCCCCAGCCCGTCGGCCATGGGATGTGTCTGCCCCGCCGGCACAAAGTGGAAATAGCCCAGCCACCAAAAGCCGATGCTCAAGCGGCTGCCATCGGTAAAGTGCAGCTGAAGCCGCCAGCCCTTGCGCGGCTCTCCGGGTTCGGGATAAAACACCGTTTCCCCGCCCATGTTCAGGTTCAGCAGCAGCCGATCTTCGCTGTCACACTGCCAGATGATCCACTTTCCGTGGCTGCTCACGCTGCGGATCACCTGCCCGCACACGGCGGCGCGAAACGCCTCGGGCGGCAGGTTCAGGCACTTCTCCCCCTTTATGTCCACGCTTTGAAGCTGCTTTCCCGGCAAAACCTGCTCCATCTGCCTTGCCAGCGAATGAATTTCGGGAATCTCAGGCATGTTGCCCCTCCTTTTCCAGGTTGCGCAAATAGTGAAACAGATATTGCTGCGCCAAGCCGGCGTACGACCCGTAGGTTTGCCGGGCAAAGGCGCCAATGGCCTTCCGGTCGCCCTGAAGCGCGGGATAGACCCGCCGCATCGCCCGTTCCACCCAAACGTCCACCGGGAAGGCCTCCCGATGGCCGCAGGAGAAAAGCAGCACGCAGTCCGCCACCTTTTCGCCCACGCCCTTGAGCGTCATGAGCTTGCGCTTTGCCTCCTCATAAGGCAGCTCAGCCAGCGCCCCCAGCGCAAAGCCGTCGGCCACGGCACGAGCGGTTTCCTGCACATAGGGCGCGCGATACCCCAGCCCGCAGGCGCGCAGCTGCGCCTCGGAAAACGCGCCCAGCTGCGCGGGGGTGGGCAAGGCATACACCCCGCCTTCCAGCGCGGTTCCGCTCATTTTTGCCAGCGCTTCCATGCTGCCGCGAATGCGGCCGATGTTGTTGTTTGCCGAAACCAAAAAGGACAGCAGACACTCCCACACCGGCTGATTGAGCAGATGCAGCCCACGGCAGGCGGCAGCCATGCCGCCCATCACTTCGTCGGCGCACAACGCGCTCTCGCAGGCGGCATAGTCAAAATCCAGATCAAAATAGCCCCGCCACAGCCCTTCGAAGGTCTCCGGCGTGCAGGGGCTTATGAAAAAGCCGTCTGTCTCCTGCCGCAGGCGCACGGCCTGCTGCCCCACCACACCGCAAAACTCGCCCTCGCCCGCCACGCTCCAGCGAAATGCCTGCCCGCACATCAGCGTATCCGACAGGCGCAGGGGCGCCGGCAAAAGAACCCGCGCGCCCGCTTCTTCCCAGCGTACCTCCATGCCGTTCCCCTGCCTTTCTCCTTAAAACAAGAAAAAGCCGCAATCGCTTGCGGCTTCTTTTGGCTTTTTACGCTTCGGGATAAACGCTGACCTTTTTCTTCTGCCGATCGATATGCTCAAAACGAACAATACCGTCGCTGGTGGCAAACAGAGTGTCATCGTTGCCACGGCCAACATTTTCACCGGGATGGATCTTGGTGCCTCTCTGACGAACCAGGATGTTGCCGGCCAAAACGAACTGACCGTCGCCCCGCTTCACGCCCAAACGCTGCGCGTTGGAATCGCGTCCGTTTTTCGAGGAGCCCATTCCCTTCTTATGTGCCATTGGTTCTCACCTCCGATAGTTTCGTGATAAGTTGTGGGATCAGGCGTCGATCGCGGTGATCTCGACCTGGGTGTAGGGCTGACGATGGCCATGCTTGGTACGGCTGTGCTTCTTGGACTTATAACGCACAGAGTACACCTTGGTGCCCTTCACCTGATGAATGACCTTGCCCTGAACCTTGGCGCCTTCCACAACGGGGGTGCCAATGCGGATATCGGCATCGTTGGCATAAACCAGCACTTCAAAGTCCACGCTGGCGCCGTCTTCCATCTCGAGCTTCTCGACAAAGACCATATCGCCCACCTGAACCTTGTACTGCTTGCCTCCGGTTTTGATAACAGCGTACATTCGGTGATTTCCTCCTCCATCCAGTCTCGCCGAAGCAAGGCAGGCGCTTGACGCGCCGTTTTCGGAGCCTTCTTTGAGCGGCTAATGGTTATTTTACCGAAATGCAAGCGTTTTGTCAATCATTTTTCTTAGGAATTTGCCGGGTTTTTGGCCGCCCGGCCGCCTTCGCCGCAGCGGCGCTTCCGCTTTGCGCCGCGCCTGTATGGGATAGCTGTCAAAGCGCTTTGCAGGCATCCCAGGCTCTGCCTCCCGTGATCCGGTGCGCGTCAAGCCGCGCAGCAGCCCGCAGAAAACCCTGGACACCCAGACAGCCGCCTAACCGTCGCCCTGCGCGGCAAAGCAGGCCGCGTTGCCCCACGCATCCAGAAGCAAAATTGCTCCCGATCCCTGCGCACCCAGCGGCAGCGTATCGCGCAGGGTAGGCGCAGCCCAGCTGCGCATGCTGAAATTCTCCGCGCAGAAGGTTTTGCCGTCCATATGTCCCGTCGCCCACAGATCCAACCCGAACAAGCCGTCGTTCAGCAGCGGATTCGCGCTTTCTCGGCCGGTAAGCGCAAAGCTTTTCAGCCACACCTTTTCCCCGCTGCACTCCCAGCGGGCGGAAAAGGGCGCGGTCTCCTGCGCGGCTGTCAGGGTCAGCCCTGCGCCTGCCTCCAGCACCCGGCGGCGGGCACACAGCAGCGACGCATCCTCGGCATACCAGACTGCGCATGCGCGCTTGAGCTTGGCGGCTGAGGCGGCAAAGCTTCCCGCCGTGTCGTAGGGAGCCAACACCCGATCGCCCTCGTCGCTGAGGCTGGCGATCAGCCGGGTCAGCAGGCTTTCCGGGCGCTGAGGCTCCAGCCCCGTGCGCTCGTGATCCGCCGCCCCCAGCGCCGCCACATCGCCCCACACATCGTTGGGCGTCATCATGTCATCCTCGTAATAGCGGTATTCCTTATCGCCCAGGCGCGCGGAGAAATAAACTCTTCCGTCGCCGTCCACGCCCCGGCGCATATGATTGGTGCGCTCCCGGCCGCGCCTGCGGGCGCACACCTCAGGATGGAACACCATGTTTTTCCCATTTCGGTATAAAAGTATGGTATCATGACCTCGCAGGAAATGTGTGGCCGCCCGCCCGGAAGCACCGTAATCCCAGATGATTTCGTTGACAAACGCGCTGCGACCCAGCACCTCATCCAACGTCAGGCGTGCATACGCGCTGAAGCGCTGCGAGGCGTGCACGCAGACCGCCGCGTCCTCATGCAGCATGGGGCGCAGCGCCTCCAACACCCGGCGCAGCTCGGTCATATATTCACCCGGGGTGTTGAACACCGGCGTTTCCCCGCTGATGATGGCGGTGCTCCTGCCGGAAAGCCACTCATCCAGCCCGGCCTTGCGCTGCAGCACCCGCGACGTCGCGCCGATGGGGAGATCCACATACGCCATGCGCACCCCGCTGATCTCTCGCATGCCGGTGAAGCCTCCGCGGAACACCGCGGCCTCCCCTGTGCCGAATCGCTCTTTTGTGCATAGAATCTGCCCGGGCATCGCGCACCTCCTGTTTGGTCGAAAAGGAGTATAGGATATATGAATTATAATACGGTATGGCAAAAAATAGAAGAGCTTACGCCGCTGCGGTTTGACTGCGGGCGGCTTTGCGGCCTCTACTGCTGCCAAAGTGACAGCCCCACCGGGGGAATGCTGCTCTTCCCGGGAGAGGAGGCTGTGTACGCCGCTCACCCCGAGATGGCGCTGCACCGCATCGAGCTGGAGGGCTTTGGGCAAGGCGTACTGCTGGTCTGCCCCGGCACCTGCGATCGGAGCATCCGCCCGCTGGCCTGCCGGCTCTTTCCGCTGGCTCCGGCTTTGGAGGATGGAAAAATCACCTGCCGATTGGACGCGCGCGGGCGCTATATTTGCCCTCTTTGCCGGGACGACACCGAGGCGCTGGATCCCGCATTTATCGAGGCGGCGAAGCAAACCTACGCCTGGCTTTATGAGCAGCCCGAGACCCGGCTCTTTGTGGAATACCTGTGCCGCGTCTCAGCGCCGGGCGGTGATCCGCTTTCCTTCCCGTAAAAAAGCAAAGATGCCGCCGTATAAAACGGCGGCATTTTGTTATAGCTCGTTAACGGCTTTGACCATGCGTTCCAACGCCGCGACAACGTCTGCTCTGGGCATGGCGAGGTTCAGCCGTATGCAGCCCGGCGCGGCAAACTCCCCGCCCATGCTGGGAAACACGCCGCAGCGCTCCACCAGGAAGTTCTCCAGTTGCGCATCCTCCATCCCCAGCGCGGTGCAATCCACGAACTGCAGATAAGTGCCCTGAGAGCGGGTCGCCTGAAGCCGGGGTGCCTTGGCGAGAATTGACAGCACGGCGTCGAAATTCCCATCCAGATATGCCTTGATCTCTTCCAGCCAGTACTCGCACCGGGTATAAGCAACGTCCTGCGCCAGCAGCCCGAAAATATTCGACGCTTCGGGGCCGAAGGCATACAGTCTCTTTTTGATCTCGCCGCGCAGCGCTTCGTCCCGCGCTATGGCGCTGGAGGTGTGCAGCCCCGCCAGATTGAAGGTTTTGGTGGCGGAGAACAGCGTAACCACCGGCAAGTCCTCGCTCAGGAACTTCTGAAAGGAAGTAAAGCTCGCATCGCGGCGCAGCAGGTCACAATGGATCTCATCGGACACCACCTTGACCCCATAGCGCCGGCACAGCCCGGCGAGCTTTTCCAGCTCCGCATGGGTCCATACCCGGCCGGTGGGGTTCTGCGGGTTGCACAGGATCATCATGGAAACGCCCGCTTTGAACTTGTCCTCCATGTCCTGCCAATCCATCTCGAAGCCGTTGTGCGCCAGCTTAACATGGTTGCACACCAGCTCCCGTCCCATCTCCACCGGAATGTGCAAAAAAGGCGGATAAGCCGGCGTCTGGATCAGCACGCGATCCCCGGGTTTGGTCCATACGTCGATCACGGCACGCAGCGTATACAGCACGCCCGGGCTGCTCAGAATCTCATCGGGCGAAACCGCAAGTCCGTAGCGCCGCGCGCACCAGTCGGCCACCGCCTGCATCGCGCCCTGCGGCGCCATGGTGTAGCCATACACGCCGTGCCGGGCACGGTCGCTCAGCGCCTCCACCACCTCCGGCGGGGAGCAAAAGTCCATATCCGCCACCCACATGGGCAGCGCGCCCTTTTTCACCTGGGGCTGCTCCCACTTGACGCTGCGGGTTCCCAGCCTGTCCGGCCGCACATTGAAATCAATCATATGCTTCTCGTGCCTCCTTCTTTTTACCAGATAAAAGGAATGATGCGATAGGATACCTCGCGGGCATAGTCGCTGTACCAGCTGTATGTGCGCAGCCGGTAATCCTCCACGACGGATACCCGCATCACCGTGAGAACGACGCCCAGCGCCGCGGGAATAAAGCCCACGGCCGAGCAAAGGAACAACGGCAACCCGACATAGGCCAGCAGCAGCGCGGTCATGCAGGGATGGCGCAGCAGCTCGTAGGGACCCTGCTCCTTATTGTCCGGAGCCACCGTCTCGCCGTAAACCTCGCCGGCGTGTCTGGGATTGGCCAGCAGCGCCTGCACCATCAGGATATACGCAAACACCAGCAGCACCAGCCCCAAAAGCAGGCACCAGCCCGGCATATCGGTGAGCTTGCCCATGTCGGTGCAGGAAACGATGCCGGTGAGGGCAAACGCCAGCGCCTGGGCAAACAGCAGCGGCGGCTCTTTGGGGTTTTTGGCAGGAATGGCACGCTGCAATGCTTTTTTGTTCATTCCCGCCATGACCAGCAGAAAAAACACGCCCATCAGGCTCAGCACCACGCCCTGCAGCCAGGCACCCGCCAAAAAGAAAGCAGCCAGCACCACCGCGGTAAGGGCGGCGGCAAACAGCCACCACAGTTTCATCGTTTTCATTTTCTCTCTCCCTGCATGGCGGTGAGGGCAATGCCGCCCGCCGCTCCGATTTGGTCGTTCATCACCGCCGCGGCCCCCGTAATGCCGGGCAGCGCACAGATGCGCTCCAGCGCTGAAGGGATATCCCGCGCGCTGTGCAGCAGATTCCCCAGCGCCGTGGCCGCCGCATCGGCCAGCGCGGCGTCATGCGCCACCACCACCGCGGCGTCGGCCGCTCCGAAAGAAACCGAAGGGCCGATGCGCCCGGAGGACGTGGCCACGCCCCATTCTCCCGCGTCCAAGCGAATGCCCACCTTCATGGAAAGGGGGGATTCCCCGGCAAAAATGCCCACAGTGCGGGGCTGGGCACTGGCGATGTACAGATCTCCGCCGTTTTCTACAAGAACCTCCGGGCTGTCGGCATGAAGCCGCTGCCCCACATAACGCGCCACGGCTCCCGCCACAGCGGCCATCGGGCCGGTTCCTGCAACGCGCGCCGCCTCGGCCATCCATCGCGCCGTATCCGGCAGAGGCTGAGCCATATTCACCGGCTCAAAAGACGTTAAAAACGCCGGGCAAAGGGCGATGGCCGTCTGCACCTGGGCACGCGCCTCTTTTACCCATTGCAGCGCGCGCACGCGCTCCTCGCGGCAGGCACCGATCTTCAGATCGGTCTGCTCCACGCATACGTTGAAATAATGCAGCTTTGCGCCGAAAGCCCTTCGGTAGTCCCGCTGAACGTACGCCTCAGGCTTCATAGTTCACGCTCAGCGTGTTGAGGGGACATACGCCCACGCACTGCTCGCAAACCACACACCGCTCGCTGTCAAAGGTCAGCTCGGCATTCTCATTGATGGACAGCGCACCGGTGGAGCACACCGCCGTGCAGCACCCGCAGGCGGTGCACTTTTGGGCGTCCCACACGATGTGGCGGGAAATATCCGACACATGCAGACCCTCATCCCGCAGAAACTCGATGCTGCGGGCAATGTCCCCGGCATTGCCGATCAGCTCCAGAGACATGTCGCCGTGCATTCCGTTGGTGATCTGGGCGTTCAGGATGCTGAAATCCACGTTAAAATCCCGGCTCAGGCGAGCCACCACCGGCTTTTGCGTGCGGTCGGTGGGAAAAATCAACTTAACCTTGCGTTTCATTTCAGAACAGCGCCTCCTTTCAGGGGCTTAAAGGGTGTGGCGGGATCAAACCGCGCGATGGGCTCCTGCAGCAGGAACTCGCCACGGCTCACGCTTTCTTTCACGATGGCCGCGATCTCCCGGGCAAAAAGCAGGGAGGAAAGCGGTGCCGTGTTGACCATGCGCCCGTTGAGCTCGATCTTGCCGCTGCGCAGCTCGGCGTAGCTGACCCGGCGCAGCATGGGCTTTTTGCGGCTTCCGCTGGAGTAATCATATACACAGGTGTACAGCTGAGAATTGGGGCGCGCCAGATCATGGAGCAGGTCTTCATCCAGCACGGGCATGGCAAACCCCACGCCCACATACATGGTTACCCCGTAGCCCTTCATGCTGGCACCGCGCAGGTAGCGTGCGTTCATCTGCTTCATATCGCCGATCAGCGCCAGCGTAGCGCCGCTGTCGTTGACGCCGCCCTCGTAGCCCTCTTCATGGCCGCGGTTGAACTGGGTGCCTTCCCAGGCCACATAGCCCTGGGCACCGGCCAAAAAGATGCGTGTGCCCATGCCGATGGTGCGCATGTTCGGATCCTTCAGCAGGGGGCTGAGCTCACCGGAGGTGCTGTAGGTGACGTTGGCGCACCCGGGCAGTAGCGTTCCCATATAGGTATGAATGGTCTTATCCGACGCATTGGTGGCGGCGGAGTAGTTCTGGTAGCAGTTGCGCGGGTTGTAAAGATAGGCCTGGTTCAGCTCATCCAGCGTCAGGTCGGTCTCCACTTCGGTGCGGGGATAGCAATCCGTGCCGCCCGATTCGGCCCGCAGGTGCACCGGCTTCCCGGCGATCAGATCCTCAATGACATGCGCGCCGCCGTAGGCGATGCCCTTCTTTTCAGAAGGCTGCGTGGCACCCACATAGGTATCCACCGCGGCAAGCCCGCCGTACACCTCCACATCGTTGAGCCAGATCTTTCCCATGCGGATGGGCGGATCGGCATGGCCGAAGTTCACAAATGCGCCCGAAGAGCACATGGCACCGAAGGTGGCGCAGGTCACCACGTCTACCTTGGGCAGCGCGGCCTTCACGCCTTCTTCTTGCACCAGCTTGACCACCTCTTCCGCGGTCATCACCACCGCCCTGCCGGCGCGGATCTTTTCGTTGACTTCATCAAACGTTCTAAGCAAGGTCGTTTCCTCCCGTGAAGGTTCCTGTCGGATCCTGCAAATTTTGAACAATAAAAATCATATCATATCCACCGGGGTTTTTCATTATGATTTTGTGATAAGAACAGGGAAACCACATGTTCCCGGTCGCGCATAAGCTGGGCTGTCAGCTCCTCCACCGAGGAAAAACGCACTTCCCCCCGCACCCGCTTGATCCACTGCAGAGACATTTGCCTGCCATAAAGGTCTTCATCGCAGCCGATCAGATGGCTTTCCACCGTCAAATGCTCCCCGTTTACCGTGGGGTTGCGCCCCACGTTGGTCATGGCCGCCCAGCTGCGCCCGTCCACTCTGGCTATGGCCGCATACACGCCCTCGGGCGGCAGCAGCTTCTCAGGTGCGGGCGGCAAGTTCGCCGTGGGAAAACCCAGGGTGCGCCCCAATTGTTTGCCCGCGGTCACGACGCCGCTCATC
>JAQUVY010000082.1 GCA_028693155.1 Eubacteriales bacterium | reverse complement strand
CCGGGCAGGAAATGCACCCGGCCAGCTGCGCCACAAACGCTGAGGCCGCACCCCTGCCCAGCCCCGGCCCCAACGCCAGTGCCTTTTTGCCGTTTAGGAATGCCGCGGCTTTTTCCGCCGCATCCGGGCTGAACTGCCCGTCCTCATCAGGCAAGGGGCAGGTCATGATCTCCCGGGCATAGGCAGCAGCCGTGCTCTGCGCCGCCGCAGGCACGCCCCAGCTGACCAACCCCGCGCCTGCCCGCAGCGCGGCCTGGGCGCACAGCGCCCCCGCGCCGGTCATGCCCACGCTGCCTGCCAGCACCGCCGCATGGCCATAGGAGGTTTTATTCCCCGCCATCGTGCGCGGCAGATGGGGAATATCCGCTTGCTCCAGCCAACACAGTGCACTGCCTTCCCCCAGGCCTTGGGGTATGCCAATGTCCTCCACCGCCAGCTTCCCCGTGTATTCGCGCCCGGGCAGCAGCAGGCAGCCCGCCTTGGCAAACTGAAAGGTCACCGTAACGTCCGCGTGAATGGCCTGCCCCATAATATGACCCGTCCCGCCGTGCACGCCGCTGGGAATGTCCACGGCCACCACATATTTACCCGCCGCGTTGACCTGCGCCGCCGCCTCGTCGTACGGCCAGCGCAGGTCTCTGCTCAGCCCCGTGCCGAAAAGCGCGTCCACCACAGCTTCGCAGTCCGCCAGCAGCGCCGGAAATCTGCCCCACTCGCTTTCCAGCGGCACACCCATGCGCTGCGCCATGTCGTGCTGCAGCAAGGCGTCTCCGCGCAGATTTTCCTCATCGGAAAAGAAGCAGGTGACCGCCCGAAACCGGTTGTGCAGGATGCGCGCCACGGCGAAGCCATCGGCGCCGTTGTTGCCCGTTCCGCACAGCACCAACACCCTGCCCTTGCTCGGCAGGTGAGATACCACGGCCATGGCCGCCCGCTCCATCAACACGCAGGCGGGAACCCCCAGCATGTCTATGGTATATTGATCCGCTTCCCGCATTTGGGCGGGGGTCAGCACATTCTTCATGCCAATCGCTCCTCCTTCACGTCTCAGGCCTGCACGGCGTTAAAGATGGCCCGCGCCACCGCCTCGGCGGCGGCCGTGCACAGCAGCGCGAATTCGCACCGGGTCTCCCCCGTGCTCAGCGCAAAGAGGGTGTCGCCATCCATGGGCAGGTGCGCCGGGCGAATGGCCATGGCGATGCCGTCCTGCGCGCAGGTGGCCAGGCGATTGGTCTGCGCCTTGGTGAGAAGGGCGTTGGTAGCCACCACGCCAATGGTCGTGTTCGCGCCGGCGCGCGCCTGGGGCTGCGCCCCGGCCAGCAGCGTCCCCGCCGTGTCAAACCATTGCCCGTCGGGATGCCGCGCGCCTGCCACGATCTGCCCGGTGCGGTGATCCACCACATCTCCTACGGCATTGACCGCCACAATGGCCGCCACGGTGGTGTCGCCCAGCGTCACGCTCGCCGTGCCAATTCCGCCGGGCATGGCAAACTCCTGGCCAAACGCCTTGCCCACCGTAGCGCCGCAGCCCGCACCACGCCGCCCCTGCCAGGGCGGCGTGACCGTGGCGTTGGCGCAGGCTTCATATCCCATCGCTGCGTCAGGGCGGATGTGGGCATCGCCCACACCCAGATCAAACAGCACCGCCGCCGGCACAATGGGCACCCGCGCCACCCCCACGTCGAACCCCGCGCCCTGTTCCTCCAGGTAACGCATGGCCCCGTCCGCCGCGGCCAGCCCAAACGCGCTACCCCCGCACAGCATCACGCCGTGCACCTGTTGAACGGTGTTCTCGCTGCTGAGCAGATCGGTCTCCCGCGTGCCCGGCGCCGCGCCGCGCACGTCCACCCCGGCGGTGGCACCCGCCGGGCACAACACGGCGGTGCAGCCCGTGCGGGCCGCGCCGTCCTGGGCATGGCCCACCAAAATGCCTCTGATGTCCGTAATGCTTCCGCTATACATATCCATTCCTCCCACGAACCGCAATTTCACCCGAAATGATCCGCTCCCGACCCGTCTGGGTATCCACCAGCAGGCCGCCGTCGTCATCCACCCCGGCAAACACCGCTTCGCGCGGCGTGCCGTCGTAGCCCATCACGCGCACCGGCGTGCCCGCCGGCATGAGATACTGCCGGTATGCCCGGGCAACCGGGGCAAAGCCCGTCTCCCAAATCTTGAGATATTCCTCCACTTTTTTGGAGATGGCCGCCGCCAGCTCCGCCCGCCCGGGGCAGGCGGTGTATTCCTCCAGCGCCGTGGCCTTGTCCGCAATGTCCGGGGCAAAGCCGCCCGGCGGCGTATGCAGATTGATGCCGATGCCCAGGATCACAAAGTGGACGCCATCCAGATCGCTGATCATCTCGCAAAGGATGCCGCAGAGCTTCTTCCCGTTCAGCAAAATATCGTTGGGCCATTTCACCTGAAGGGGCAGCGCAGCGTCGCACTGCCGCAGCGCGTCGCACACCGCGGCCGCGGTGAGCAGGGTCACCTTCTGCACCTCGGATAAATCAATACTCGGCTTTACCACCAGCGACATCCACAACCCCTGCCCCGGCGCCGACACCCAGGTGCGCCCCTTGCGCCCCCGGCCGGCGCTTTGGGTATCCGCCGCCACTAGCAGCCCCGCGCCCCTTCCGTCGATGCACCGGCGCTTGGCCTCGGCGTTGGTGGAATCCACCTCGGGCAAAAACAGCGCCCGGCTGCCGATTTCACCGCTGCCGCGCAGGGTGCGGTAAACGGCGGGGTGCAGAATATCCGGCAGAGCGCGCAGGCAGTAGCCGCCGTTGGTCTTGCTTTGGATCTCCATTTCGCCGCGCAGCACCCGGATATGGGCGCAGACCGCCGCCCGGGAGATGCCCAGCTGATCGCTCATCCATTCGCCGGACACGGTTTCTCCCCGGTGCTCCAGCAGCATCTGTAAAATGTCGTCCCGCGTGCTCATTGTATTTCCTCCTGTTCGTCCTGCTCACCCATGGCGGCCCGAATGGCTTCCCACGAGAAGCCCTTGCGCTGCAGCGCGGCGCTTATTTTTCCGCGGCGCTTGCGGGGGTCCTCCTCCCGCGCGTATCTGCGCAGCAGCGCGGGCAGCTGCTCGCGAACAAGGGCTTCCTCCACGCCGGCGTCAAAGCCCTCCAGCGCGGCGGCGATGGTCTGCCCGTCCATCCCCTTTTTGATCATGGTCTGGCGCAGCGCGCGCGGCCCCTGCCCCTTAAAGCTCTGCGCCTCCCGCACCATCATCTGCGCCATTTGCGCGTCGTTCACATACCCGTAGCCTTCCAGCTTTTCCAGCGTGGGCGCGATGGCCGCGTCCTCAAAACCCTTTTGCCTGAGCTTTTGCTCCAGCTCCCGGCGGCTGTACATGCGGATGCCCAGCAGATAAAGGGCGTGATCCATGGCGGCGCGGCTCTCGTGCTTCTCAGACAGCTCGCGCCAGGTCTCCTCCTCCAGCTCCTGCCCCACGCGCAGCCCCGACTCCACCCAAACCGTGTCCGCCACGGAATGGAAAAAGGCCTCGTCCAAAAAAATGCTCAGCCGATTCTTGCGATGCTTCTGCTGCTCTATGCGGGTAATCTTGCCCAGGCTTGCCATCTTTTTCTCCCTTTGCCATGCGAATTTACTTGAATACAGTATACCATATTTGCCGGTTTAGCGCTTCCCCGAAGCGTGCATACTGAAGAAAGCCGTGATGACGGCAAAACCATTTTCTAAGGAGGAATCGCCTATGTCCGCCTTCGGACAAAAACCGTCTCTGGAATCAAAAGGCCTCTCCTATCTGGAGGACGCCATGTCCCGCGAAGCGCTGGTGTGCAAAAAGCTGCAGCAGTACGCGGGAATGCTCACCGACACCGCCGCTCAGGGGCTGGCCACCCAGCTGGCCTCCCACCACCAGCAGAACTTCGACTCGCTGTTTCAATACCTGAACAGCCATCAGTAAAAAAGGAGGATGCCCATGCAACCCAATCTTACCGACCAATATATTCTGGACGACATGCTCTGCGAGGAGAAGCAGCTCATCTCCTTATACGGCACAGCCATCACCGAATCGGGCTGCCCCAACCTGCGCCGCGCCTTTCAGCAGAACATGATCACCAGCCTGGAGGATCAGTATCAGGTTTTTACCCAGATGAAGGATCTGGGTTTCTATCAGCCCAAGGACGCGCAAAGCGCCGACGTGCAGCAGGCCGTGCAGAAAATGACCCAAACCAAGGGTCAGCTGTAACCCGTTTCTCCTGTGTGGTATAATAAAACAAAACCAAACAAGGAGCACGCAGATGAAGGTATTACTCATCAACGGCAGTCCCCACGCGCAGGGCTGCACTTACACCGCGCTGAGCGAGGTCGCCGCAGCGCTTGAAGCCGACGGCGTGAATACCGAGCTGTGGCAGATCGGGCAGATGGATGTGCGCGGCTGCATTGCCTGCCATCGCTGCCGCGAGCTGGGCAAGTGCGTTTTTGACGACGCCGTGAACCAGGCGCAGGAAAAGCTGCGCCTGTGCGACGGTCTCATCGTAGGCTCTCCGGTCTACTATGCCTCGGCCAACGCCACGCTGACCGCGTTTCTGGATCGGTTGTTCTTCTCCTGCGGCGCAATGCTGGCGCACAAGCCCGCTGCCGCCGTCGTCTCCGCCCGCCGCGCCGGCACCACCGCCACGCTGGATCAGCTGAACAAATATTTCATGCTCTCCCAAATGCCGGTCGTCTCCAGTCAATACTGGAACATGGTGCACGGCAACAGCGCTCAGGAGGTGCTACAGGACCAAGAAGGGCTGCAGATCATGCGCACGCTGGGGCACAACATGGCCTGGCTGCTGCGCTGTATGGAAGCCGGCAAAGCCGCGGGCGTCCCCCTTCCCCCGCAGGAGGAACGGGTGGGCACGAACTTCATTCGCTGACCGCAGGTTCATAAAAAAAAGCCTCCCCGCCAGGGCGGGGAAGCTTTTTTGAACAAATCGTTATTTCTTACTTTTCCTCAGGCTGATCGGCTTTCTTCTTTTCGCCGATGGAAAGCACCAGGTTCACGATGATGCCCAGGATCAGGGCGGTGGCGATGTTGGTGATGGTGACGCGGCCGAAGTTGAGCGCCAGGCCGCCGATGCCGGTGATGAGGATGGTGGCCACCACAAAGAGGTTGCGGTTCTCATCCAGGTTGATGTGCTTGAACATTCTCAGGCCGGACACGGCGATGAAGCCATAGAGCGTGATGCACACGCCGCCCATCACGCAGCTGGGGATGGTGTTGACGAAGGCGACAAAGGGCGCGAAGAAGCTCAGCACCACGCAGCCGATGGCCGCGGCCAGGATGGTCACGACGGAGGCGTTGCGGGTGATGGCCACGCAGCCGATGCTCTCGCCGTAGGTGGTGTTGGGGCAGCTGCCGAAGAACGCGCCGGCCATGGAACCCACGCCGTCGCCCAGCAGGGTGCGGGTGAGGCCGGGCTTATCGCCCACCAGATCCTTGCCGATGATGCTGGAGAGGTTCTTATGATCCGCGATATGCTCGGCGAAAACCACGAAGGCCACCGGCATATACAGCAGCGCGATAGCACCCAGGTTGGCCCAGTCAAAGGATTCCTTGGCTGCCTCGATGAAGGCGAACTTGGGGACGTGGAGCCAGCCGCTGATGCTGCCGAAGTCCAGCGAAGTCAGGGCGCTGACGTTGAGCACCTGCAAATATTCGCAGTTGGTGGCGTTGCCGATGATGGTGAAGATGCCTGCCACCAAATAGCCCGCCAGAATGCCGATGATGATGGGGGGCATGAGCTTATCGACCCACTTTGTGCCGAAGAACTTGATGGCGATGGCGATCAGCACATAGACAAAACCGGCCATGATGGCGCCGGTGATGATGCCGAAGTAGCCAAAGGCCGTGGCGGCATACATGGCGGAGAGGAACGCGAAGGAGCTGCCCAGGAACACCGGGCTCTCCATCTTGGTAAAGGCCAGATAGACCGCGGTGCCCACGCCGGCGCCCAGCAGCGCCGCCGCAATGTCCATGTTCAGGTTCACTGCGCCGTAGGAGTTGACCAGCACAGGCACCACGAGGGTGGCCGCCATGATGGCCAGCATTTGCTGAAGCGCGAAGATGAGGATCTGTGAAAACTTGGGTTTGTCTTTGACATCGTAGATCAGATTCATTGAACTTCCTCCTTCTTTCCTTTGCCTGGGTCGTCTATATCCATTTGTGATTCCCTGATTTTGCCCGGCGGGGCTCAGCGTTGGTAAATGGCCACGCCGGTCTGCCCGTCGGCCTCCTCCAGGCGAACCGAGACCACCTCGTCCCGCCCGGTGGGGATGTTTTTGCCCACATAGGTCGCCTTGATCGGCAGCTCCAAATGCCCACGGTCAATGAGCACGCACAGCTGCACCCGGGCTGGGCGTCCCAGCGCCATCACCGCGTCCAGCGCGGCGCGCGCCGTGCGCCCGGTGTAGATCACGTCATCCACCAGCACCACGGTCTTCCCCTCCACCGAGAAGGGCACGTCCGTGGCGTTGAGGTGGGGATCGGGGCTGATCCGGTCAAGATCGTCCCGATACAGCGTAATGTCCAGCTCGCCCACGGGGATCTGCCCGCCGTCGATGGCGCGGATATTTTCCGCGATGCGGCACGCCAGAGGAACTCCCCTCGTGCGGATGCCGATGAGGCACAGATCCTGCGCGCCATGGTTTTTTTCCAGGATCTGATGGGACATGCGCGTCAACGCGCGGGCAAGCGCCGCTTCGTCCATGATCTGTGCTTTGTACTGCATGGTTCTCCCTCCGGGCATGAAAAAAGCCCTGTCCGGGCATACGGGCAGGGCGAAACAGCCAAAGCTGTATCCAACGCAATGATGAGCAACGCCTTGCCGGAAGCCCTGTTCCGTGCTTAAAAGCTTTTATCTCGGGTATTTTGACATATTCCGTTAAGGTTGTCAACCGATTTATCCTTTTTTCGCCAAAAAAATGCAAAAGGAAAGAGCGGCGGCACTGCGCGCCGCCGCTCTTAAGGCTTCACTTGTTTTTTTCCTGCGCTTTTTCCAAAAAGCGCTGTGCCTTCACCGAGGCGCGGCGGTGCGCCGCCCGTCCGATCTCCCCCGCCTCGTCATAGGCGACGATGGAAAAGCAGTAATTGCGCCCGTCGGTTTCCGTCAGCTGCGCGTCGGCCCACACCCGCATTCCCAGCGGCGTGGCCGCCGTGTGGTTCACCTCCAGATACGTCCCCACCGTGGTGATCCCTTCGGGCAGCGTGCCCTCCAGCGCCGCGCAGGCGGCTTTTTCCATCAGCGCCGCCATGGCCGGGGTGGCAAACACCTCCAGCGCGCCGCTGCCCATGGCGCGGGCGGTCAACGCCTGGCTTACGGTTTCTTCACTGTGTCCTGTTTTGTTCTCCATTGTGCTCCTCCCAATCATTTTCCTTATCCAAGTGCGCCTGCCGACGGCTGCGCTCCAGCGCGTGCTCCAGCACGCCGTTGAACATGACCTCCAGCCGGCGGATCAGCTCAGCGGGGGAAGGCGTCATGCCCCTGCGCACCCAGGCGAACACATACTCCCGCAGCGCCGGGGAAAAAAAATGCGCAATCTCCTGCAGGTCGTCCTCGGGCACCGCCTCGTCCCGCGTCATGCTCTTGACCAGCGCCAGCAGCATGCCGTAGATCACATTGTCAAAAAAGCGGATCAGCGATTCGATCTGCCCGGAGCGGTAAACCGCCAGGCAAAGTGAGCGGTTTTCCTGGGAATATTCCAGAATGTGGCGCAAGCCCATTTGCCAGGACCCGGGGCTGCCGTCCCAGGGCATATCCTCCAGCGCCTCGGTGAGAAAGATCCACTCCACCAGCTGGTAAATATCTGTGAAGTGATAGTAAAAAGTCTGGCGGTTCAGCCCGCAGGCATCGGTCAGGCACTGAATGGATATTTTGTCCAGCGGCTTGGTCTTGGCCAGCTCTTTGAGGGCCTTGGCCAGCTTCTTTTTTGTTGCTTGTGAGCGCTGCATCCGAACTCCTTTGGGTGTGTCCCTCCATTTTTCACAAAACCGCTTGCATGTCGCTTTCTAATTGAGTATTATAAAGCATGATAACGTTTTTAGTGTACCCAAAAATTGGCGGAGAATGACACAAACCGCCAGACAAAACCCATTTTTTCATGTTCATCAGCGGAAGGAAATGATTTTTATGATAAAACTGGCAATCAACACCTCCACTTTGAAACCCCTTAAGCTGGATTGCGCCCAGCAGATCAAGGTATCCTCTAAGGCGGGCTTTGAGGGCATCGAGCTTTGGGTATCCGACATCCTGGCATACCGCGAAAACGGCGGCACGCCGGCCGAGCTGAAAAGCCTGCTGCGCAACGAAAACATTCAGTTTATTGACGGCATCTCTTTCATCAAATGGGCGGATACCGACGCCGCGGTGCGCGCCGAGGCGCTGGAGGGCGCCAAGGCCGAGCTGGAGCTTTTGGCTGAGCTGGGCTGCCCCCACATCGCCGCGCCGCTGTGCGGCAGCGTGGCCGGGCTTACGCTGGAAGACGTGGCCGAGCAGTACCGCGCCATTTACGAGCTGAGCGCGTCCTACGGCATCACCTCGCTGCTGGAGATCTGGGGTCACTCCCCCGTGCTCAACCACATCAGCAAGGCCGCTTATGTGCTGATGGAATCGGGCGTGAAAAAGCCCCTCATGCTGTGCGACGTCTACCACGCCTATCGCGGGGGCGACTGCATGGGCAAGCTGAATCACATCGGCGGCAGCATGCTGGGTCTGGTGCACATCAACGACTACCCCACCTCCATCCCCGCCCCGCAGATCAAGGACTCCGACCGAGTGCTGCCCACCGAGGGAGACGCGCCCTACGGCATGATCATGGACACGCTGCGCCGCATTGGCTATGAGGGCTATCTGTCGCTGGAGACCTTCCCCGCTTCCTATGGCGCCATGACGCCCGATGAAGCCGCCGCCCATGCCTTTGCCCGCTGCAAAGCCATTTTGTAAGGTGACCCTATGATCTCACGCCGCGGTCTGCTCATCCATCCGGAGGAAATATCGCCCCGCTGGCTGCCCCGCCTGCGCGCCGCAGGCATCAACGTGCTGGGGCTGCACCCCGTGGGGGGCGCGGCTGCGCCGGCTTCCCTGGCCGGCCTGCTCTCCTTTGCAGAAACGCCCGCCATGAAAGACTTTTTGCAGGCGCTCAGCGCTGCGGGCATCGCCGTGGAATACGAGATGCACGCCATGAGCTATCTGCTGCCCCGCGAGCTTTTTTCCGAGCACCCGGAATACTTTCCCATGAACGCGCAGGGACAGCGCGACCCCGCCTGCAACCTGTGCGTATCCAGCGCGGAAGCGCTGGCGCTGGTCGCTGACCGCGCCGAAGCGCTGTGCCGGGCGCTGCCCGCGCAGACCCACCGCTATTTTCTGTGGCTGGATGACATCAGCACCCGGGGCTGCCAATGCCCCGCCTGCGTCGCGCTGTCGCCTTCGGATCAGCAGATGACCGCGCTCAACGCCATGCTGATCGGCCTGCGCAGGGCCGATCCTCAGGCCAAGCTGGCCTATCTGGCCTACATGGACACGCTGCCGGCACCCACGCGGGTAAAGCCGCTCCCCGGTATCTTTTTGGAGTACGCACCCTTCCGGCGAGATTTTCACCGCCCCATTGACGACGACGCCTGCCCCGAAAACCGGGAACAAACCGCGTCCCTGCCCGACCTGCTGCGCCTTTTCGGCACCCGGGACGCGCAGGTGTTGGAATACTGGATGGACAACTCCCTGTATTCCAAATGGACCAAGCCACCCCGTCCTTTTGCGCTGGAGGAAGAGATGATGCGCAGGGACGTGGCGTATTATCGCGCGCTGGGCTTTGACTCCGTCACCAGCTTTGGCTGTTACCTGGGGGCGGATTATGAAGCGCTGTACGGCGAGCCGCCCATCCAAGCCTACGGAGATATTTTGCGTGCGCAAAAATAGGGCATGAGCTTCCCAGCCGCAAACCCCACCATCTTTTTTCATGAAGGGAGAACGCAAAATGAGCCTGTTTGAAGAAGGAAGCAAGCTGGTCAACGAAACTTTCGGAAATGGAAAAGACAACCTGATTTCCCTGGCCACCATCGCGCGGCAGCCCGCGTAGGATGGCAGTGCCTGCCCGGTGGTACGCACGGTAGACGCATACTATGAAGACGGATCGTTTTATGTCGTCACCCATGCAAAATCCAACAAGATGCAGCAGATCGCCCAGAATCCCCAAGTCTCCATCGCCGGCCATCAGGAAATGTTTACAGCCAGCGGTGTGGGAGAGAACTTGGGCTGGGTGCTCAAGCCTGAAAATGCCGACATTCGCGCGAAGCTTCGCACGGCTTTCGCGGGCTGGTATGACCTGGCGAACAACGAAAAGGATGAGGGCTGCTGCATTTTGGCCGTCCGCCTCACCAAAGGCACCCTCAATGTCAACCATTGGGAAAAGCTTTACTTTCTGGACTTTGCAAACAAGACCGATATGCCCGATTCGGGCGTTTTCTAGACCCCGGGCATAAAAAGCAAACACCCGCCGAAAGCTCTTTGAACTGCACCCCAAAAGTTAGACAGTATGATATACTGAATAACAGTTGGGGTGTTTTTCTATGCCAAAGGGAGTACCAAACAAGCGCTACACGCCGGAGTTTAAGGTTCTGGTGGTAGAAACAATGCAAAAAGAAAAGTTAAGCTACAGCGAAACAGCACGACAATTTGAGG
>JAQUVY010000006.1 GCA_028693155.1 Eubacteriales bacterium | reverse complement strand
AAGCTGATAATTTAACATATTTTTGAGCACTTTTCTTTCACCCAATGGGTGAAAGCTGAATTTCGAAGGAACGCATATTTATCAAGGCTTTGATTATGCTTTTTGAAGTACTGACGTAGAATCTAGGGCCAACACGGCGGATACCCCGGCCAACGACGGCGTGCTGTATGACGATCCCGACCCGGCGATCACCAAGAGCGCGGAGAACCTGACCGATCCCGGCCAGCCCTCTCAGGTGAACGACGTGTTAAAATACACCATCGTGCTGAACAACCGGCAGGCCGGTTCCAAGTGGAGCAGTGTGAACTTAACCGATGTGATCCCTGCCGGCTTGACGCTGGATACCGCCAGCATGAAGCTGACCCATACGGGCAGCCCGGAGCAGACGCTGGACGCAAGTGCGTATAACAGCGCCACCCGCACCATCACGGCGCCTCTGGGTGATCAGCTGGGCGCGCAGGAGTATACCCTGACCTTTGAAGCTAAGGTAAACCTGGACGCCATGGAGGCAGACGCCGACATCGGCAATGTGGCTCGCGCGGCGGGCAACAACCCCAGTGGCACCCAGGCCGCGGTTCAAAGCCTGGCTACTTATGCCAACGCGGCGGACACCCCGGCCAACGGCGGCGTGCTGTATGACGATCCCGACCCGGCGATCACCAAGAGCGCGGAGAACCTGACCGATCCCGGCCAGCCCTCTCAGGTGAACGACGTGTTGAAATACACCATTGTGGTGAACAACCGGCAGGCTGGTTCCAAGTGGAGCAGCGTGAGCATCACCGATGTTTTGCCGGCCGGTTTGACGCTGGATACCGCCAGCATAAAGCTGACCCATGCGGGCAGCCCGGAGCAAACGCTGGACGCAAGCGCTTACAGCGCCGCCACCCGCACCGTCACGGTGCCTCTGGGTGATCAGCTGGGCGTGCAGCAGTACACGCTGACCTTTGAAGCCAAGGTGAACCTGGACGCCATGGAGGCGAATGCCGACATCGGTAACATTGCCCGCGCGGCCGGAACCGGTGAAAAGGGTGAGGCAATTGCCGTGCAGACGCAGGCGACCTACGCCAACACGGCGGACACCCCGGCCAACGGCGGCGTGCTGTATGACGATCCCGACCCGGCGATTGCCAAGAGCGCGGAAAACCTGACCGATCCCGGCCAGCCCTCTCAGGTGAACGACGTCCTCAAATACACCATCGTGCTGAACAACCGTCAGGACGGCTCCAAGTGGAGCAGTGTGAACTTAACCGATGTGATTCCTGTCGGCCTGACGCTGGATACCGCCAGCATGAAGCTGACCCATACGGGCAGCCCGGAGCAGACGCTGGACGCAAGCGCTTACAGCGATGCTACTCGCTCCATCACAGTGCCCCTGGGCGATCAGTTCGGCGTGCAGGAGTACACGCTGACCTTTGAAGCTAAGGTAAACCTGGACGCCATGGAGGCGAATGCCGACATCGGCAATGTCGCTCGCGCGGCCGGAACCGGTGAAAAGGGCGAGGCAGTCGCGGTGCAGTCGCAGGCTATCTATCCCAACACGGCGGATACCCCGGCCAACGACGGCGTGCTGTATGACGATCCCGACCCGGCGATCACCAAGAGCGCGGAAAACCTGACCGATCCCGGCCAGCCCTCTCAGGTGAACGATGTTCTGAAATACACCATCGTGCTGAACAACCGGCAGGCCGGTTCCAAGTGGAGCGATGTGAACTTAACCGATGTGATCCCTGCCGGCTTGACGCTGGATACTGCCAGCATGAAGCTGACCCATACGGGCAGCCCGGAGCAGACGCTGGACGCAAGCGTTTACAGCGACGCCACTCGCACCATCACGGTGCCTCTGGGTGATCAGCTGGGCGTGCAGGAGTATACGCTGACCTTTGAGGCAACGGTGGACATCGCGGCAATCCTTGCGATAGACGGCCCGGTGGACATCGGCAACATAGCCCGCGCAGCAGGCACGGGTGCCAAGGGCGAGGAGGTCATGGCAGAGACAGAAATAGTCTACGCCAATGAAGAGGATACCCCGGCCAACGGCGGCGAGCTGTATGACGATCCCGACCCGACCATTACCAAGACCGCCGAAAACCTGACCGATCCCGGCCAGCCCACTCAGGCAAACGATGTCCTCAAGTACACCATCGAGGTGAACAACCGCCAGCTGCACTCCATCTGGCACGATGTGGTGCTGACGGATGTGCTGCCCAAGGGCTTGAAGCTGGATCCCACGACGCTGGTTCAAATTCTGGTGGATGGCACACAGATCCCTCTGGCGGCTACGGTCTATGACGAAGCGACCAATACGATCACGGTGAACGTGGCAGACATGGCGGATGTAAGCCGATTCAAGATGTCCTTTGAGGTGTTGGTGACGCCGCTGGCAATGGAACAGGACATCGGCAATATGGCCGCCGCCGAGGGCACCGGCGCCAGCGAAGAGCAGGTTCGGGTGCAGACCCAAGCCATATATGCCCATGAGAAGGATGAGCTTGCCGGGGGAAAGGTGCTGTTTGACGATCCCGATCCCCAGATCCTTAAGACTGCGGTCAACATTACCGATCCCGACATGCCTACTCAGGTGGGAGACATTCTGGGCTATACCATCCGGGTGAGCAACCGGCAGAGCGACTCTTTGTGGAAGAATGTGACCATTCGCGATGCGATGCCTTGGGGCATTGCGGTGAAGCTGGATACGTTAAAGCTGACTGCGCCCGACGGAACCGAGCAGATTCTGGACAGCAGCTGCTACAACCCCTTGACCCGCACCGTTACCGTGTCCTTAGGCGATGTTGAAGGCGTCAAGGAATATACCCTGACCTTCGAAGCGCTCGTGACCAGCAGCGCGCTGGGGGTTGAGATCGATGTGGGCAACATCGCAACCGTGGACGGCAAAACGCCTCAGGATAAGGACTTGCAGCTCAGCACGCAGCGGATCTATGCGCATGAGGATGACACCCCGGAAAATGGCGGCATTCTCAAGGCTGATCGCGTTAAGACCGGAGATCGCAGCAATCTGGCGCTGTGGCTCATCGTGCTGGCCGCCAGCGCGGCGGCGGGTGTGTTCCTGACCATGCGCATCGCCAGCGGCAAGAAACGCTGAGCGCGCGGTTCAAAGCAAGGATGAGGTGCCGCTCCGGTTGGCGCGGCACCTCTTTTCGTCCCCGGGGAAGGTTGCTTCGGTGGATGCGATGGAGTAAAATGGCACTTGTATTGGGGAATGTGTCACAACAGAAAGGAAGATTGACATGATAACGATGCGTCAATATGCCGACGGAAATACGCTGGGCACCGATTATGAAAAGGTGCGGACATTTTTGCTGAGCCACAGCGAAGCAGGCTTTACTTTCTCTCGCTGGGATTGGATGGTGACCCATCCGAGCTTGACGCCCGGCGTCATGGATAAGCTGGGAATCTGGGAGGAGGACGGCCGGATCGTTGGTATTGCGGTGGTGGACTGCCAACCCGGAACGGCGTTTTTGTGCGCCCAAGCCGCCTATGCCGGAATAAAGGAGCAGATGCTCGCGTACGCCCGGGAAAATCTGGCCGCTGACGACGGCGCGTTCGGGGTCATGATAGACGACCGCGACGACGCGTTCCAGCGCATTGCGGCAGCGCAGGGATATGTGGCCACGCCCGAGCAAGAGCGCGATGCCATGTTTTATCCCGCGCAGAGCTCCATGGCGTACAGCCTGCCCGAGGGCTACCGCATTCAAACGCTGGCCGACGAGCTGGATCTTTATCATTACGGAAAGGTTCTGTGGCAGGGCTTTGACCATGAAGCGGACGAGGGCCCCTATTCTCCTGCGCCTGAGGAAAAGGAGGCGGGGGAGCGCGGGATGCTGCGCGCGCATGTGGATCTGTCCTTGAAGATCGCTGTGGTCGCGCCCAACGGCGACTTTGCGGCCTATTGCGGCATGTGGTATGACGGCACAGCTCCCTATGCCGCGGTGGAGCCTGTTGCAACCGCCCCGCAATATCGCAGGATGGGGCTGGGAAAAGCAGCCGTGCTGGAAGGGATCAGCCGCTGCGCGGCGCTGGGTGCCAAGGCGGTGCTGGTGGGCTCGGATCAGCAGTTTTATTACAGCCTGGGCTTCCGCCCCTTTGCCACGCGCTCCCTTTGGCGCGCAAAGAAAAATCACCAGTAAAGACCTGCTTGTCTTGGCGGCTGCGGCCGGGCGCTCAAGAAAAGCGCAAAACGCCCTCGGTTTTGCAGTCGGCCAGAAAAAGCAGGACGCCCGCAGGGCAGCGTGGTATGCCCGATGAAATTATGAATATAGCAAGCACCCGCCAAATAATTGGCGGGTGCTTGCTTTTTTATAGAAGCGATAAGGCGCAAACGCTAAAAGATAAAAACGTCCGGGTCGTTTCCGCGCCGTTTTCCCGTGTTCATGGCGCGCAGGGCGGTCATATCCGGCTCATCCAGGGGCAGATCCTGCGCTGCCAGATTGCTGCAAATGCGCGCGGGCGTTACGGACTTGGGCAGCACGCGGTATCCCCGTGCAAGCATATAGGCCAGAATGACCTGCGCAGGCGTGCAGCCATGCTTTTGGGCGCAGGCCAAAACGGCGGGCGTTTCCAGATCATAGGACATGGAGCGCCAGGCTTCCATTAAAATGCCGTGCGCCGTGCAGTATTCCTGCAGCGCATCATCCAGAAACGACGGGTGCGCCTCCACCTGGTTTACCGCCGGCACAACGCGGCATTGCGCCAGCAGAGTTTCCAGGTGATGCGGCAAAAAGTTGGAAACGCCGATGGCCTTCACCCGACCTTCGTCGTAAAGGCGCTCCAACGCCTTCCAGGTCTGCACATAGCGATCCTTGCCCGGCCAATGGATGAGGTACAGGTCGATGCCGCCCAGCGCGCGTTCGCTGCGGTCAAAGGCACGCAGCGCTTCGTCATAACCGTGATCGTCGTTCCACAGCTTGCTGGTCACAAAAACATTTTTTCTGTCCACGCCGGATTCTTCAATGCCGCGGCGCACTTCCGCTTCGTTTCCGTAAAAAAATGCCGTGTCGATGGCCACATAGCCGCATTGCAGCGCGGCGCGCACGGCTGAGACGACCTCTTCTCCGCGGGATTTGTAGGTGCCCAGCGCCATGGCGGGCACGGAGATTCCGTTGTTGAGCGTGTAGGTTTTTCCTGGCATAGTTTGGCCTCCTTTTTCGGTTAGGATTGGTGTCATGCAGGCGTTTCGCCTGCGCAAGAGACTTGTCATTTGCCGCAAAGCAGATATACTGAAAAGAAAAAGCAGGAGGAAGACCCCATGAGCTTTTTCATCGACCGGGAGCATCCCTGCCAGCTGGGCGTGCTGGTGGAAAACATGGAAGAGGCCACCCAAAAGGCCGCTGCCTTTTTTGGGAAACCCGTTCCGCCCATCGTAACAACTGCGGGATATGAACAAACGCAGGCCGAGTATCGCGGCGCGCCGTGCTATGGGCGCATCTATCAGTCTTTTTTTGACCTGCCCAATATTCAGCTGGAGCTGATTCAGCCTATGGATGAAATGCCCAGCGTTTGGCGGGAGTGTCTGGATGAGGCGGGCAACGGGCTGCATCACCTTGCCTTTCAGGTAAAGGGCATGGCGGAAGTGCTGGCGGATTGCCAGGCGAAGGGGATGCCGCTGCTGCAGCGCGGGGAATACCCCGGCGGGCGCTATGCCTATGTGGATGACCGCGCGGGAAGCGGGATGATCCTTGAGTTTCTGGAAAACGACTGAGGGGGCGAAGCATGACAAAACTGGATGAGTTGACTTTGTCCATGATACGCTATGAGAGCGGATGCCCCCAACGCGTGCAGCATCTGCTCAAGGTGCACGCCTTCGCCGCGCTCATCGCGAGCATGGAGGAACTGCCCTCGGAAACCCGGTTCGTGCTGGAGGCCGCGGCGCTGGTTCACGACATCGGCATCCGCCCGGCGCTGAAAAAGTACGGGCACTGCGCCGGCGCGGTGCAGGAGGCCGAAGGCGGAGCGCCCGCCCGGGCAATGCTGGAGGAGCTGAATTTTCCGGAGAATGTGACGAACCGCGTCGTCTATCTGGTGGAGCACCACCACACCTATGCGCCGGTGGATGGGATGGATCACCGCATCTTGCTGGAAGCTGACTTTTTGGTAAACCTGCATGAGGGGAACGAAACGCCCGCAGCCATACAGACAGCCTATGAAAAGGTGTTTTGCACCCGCGGCGGGCGTCAGCTGTGCCGGGAAATGTTCGCCTTGGCTTAAGCGGAACGCGGCGCTAGGGCAGCAGGGGAAAGCTTTTTTCTTCCCCGTCGGGGTTGGTGTAAAGGATGCCCGTGCGGGCTTCGTTAAAGCGCCAGTCCGCGACCAACGCGGCACCGAATTCGGTGTGCAGCGCCTCAAAACGGGTGTCTGCAATGGAGTAGTCCTGCAAGGCCTTCTTGTTGCACAAACGCATGTCATCCGGGGAAAAGCCCCCGCCGTTTCCGCAGCGCCAGGCCTGCGAAAAGGCAAAATAGGTGAGCTGCGTGGGCGAGGCTTCCCAGGTGGGGTCGGAGAAGTAAAGCTTGCCGTCCAGCTTCATCAAAACCCACATGTGCAGCGCGCCCGGGCTGTTCTGCCCCGTGATCCACGCGGCGTCAATGCCCGCCTGCCCCAGCAGATATTGATACGCGTCGGCATACCCCGTGCATACCCCGGATTGATCCATCAAAAAATGGTAGCAGCTCAGCGCTTCGGGCACTTCATCGTAGGTTTTGCCGTCATAAGAGTCATCGTAGCGGCTCCCGGCCACAAGCGCGCGGTAAAGCGCCATAGCCCGGGCGGCTTCCGTGTCGTTTTGCCGCAAAACCGAGAAATATTCGTTCACCCTGGCCTGAAAGGCCTGAAGCATGGCTTCGTGCTCGGCGCGGGTCTGCTTCATTTTCCAGGACAGGGTCCCGTTTTTGCAGGGGTGCAGCTCGTTGTAGCGGGCAAAGGCCGCAAAGGGCGGGCAGCATTGCGCCGCGGTCAAAAGAGCGTTCTGCGCCAGGGCGCTGTCGGTGCACGGGACGCTGGTTTCGTAGGCCAAATAAGCGTCCAGAATGCGCTGGGCAAGCTGCACCGCTTCGGTTCCCACCGCGTCGTTATAAAAGGATGAAATGGTGTAGGGCGTGAAGGTATACGCGTAGGCTGTGGCTGTGGGTGTCGGTGCGGCGGGTGAGGGCGTTGCGGCGGCTGATGTGACCGTCGGGGTTTGCTCGGGTGTAGGGGTGGTCGGCAGCGCGGGGACGCGCGCCGAACACCCACTCATCAGCACGACGGCACACAGCAGGCCAAGTGCTTGCCTTTTCATAAAAAGCATCCTTTCTATCCGCGATGTCTGTGGCAGGAAAAAACGGCGATCCCTTGCCGCGCCTAAAACGCCATGCGGATATGCGGGGCGGGAACGGCCGGGCCCTTGCCCAGCAGCTCGCGGCCCAGTGCCACGTAATAACGGTAGTTTTCGATGGGTACGCCGTTGGGAATGCGGTGATCCAGCGCGAAGTTGACGCCGCCGCCCTTCATGGCGGCGCTCATTTTGTATTCCAGCTCTCGGCGGATGTCCTCTTTTGTGCCGCGCAACGCAAACTTGTCGATGCCGCCCTTAAAGGCCACCTGGCTGCCGTATTTCTGCCGCACAGTCACCATATCCATGCCTGCCTGAGGCTCCAGCGGATACATCACGTTGACGCCGGCTTCTAGAAAGGCGTCGATGAGCGCATCCATATTGCCGTCGCTGTCCTGCGAAAAAAGGGTGGAGCCGTGGGCCTTTAACGGTTCCCATATTTTTTTGTAGTAAGGCGTGATGAAGGCTTTGACTTGCTTTTGACCGATGAGGGGACCGGACTTTCCGGCCATGTCTTCGTGTACACACAGCACATCCACCGTCACATACTCACAAACGCGCTCAAACACCTTTAGGCAGGTATCGGCCATGGTGTTCAGCATGTCCTGAAGCATGTCGGGATTATCATAATAGGCTAGGCACAGCGCAGCTTCCCCCATCAGCTCCCGGGGCGCGTCAAAGCCGCCGGGCATCCAGGCGGTGATCAGCGTACCCTCGCGCTGGGCATCGCGCAGCTTTTTCAGCCGCTCTGTGTCTACCCGCTCCTCCCGAAAGGCAAACCAGGGCTTGATCCTTTCCCAATCCTCGGGGCCGCGCACGGGATAATCCTGAGGCAGAGGAATGGTGGCGCTGCCCTTGCACAGCTTGACATGGCGCCCGAGGGTGTCAATGGAATGGATCTCTCGGTCATCTTCCTGAAGCACGCGAGGCGTAATGCCGCTGATGGCGCCTGTTGCGCAGCCGGCATCCTCCACCCGCACGCCGTCCCACCCAAAGGCGGACAGGTCGCACTCGGCGTCGGTGGCGCCCTGTGCGCGCCATTCTTCTTCCAAGCCCACAAGCGGGCCGAAGAGCTCGCAGAAAAACTCACCGGGGCTGCCTTGAAAGGTCATATGTGACAAATATTCCTCGCGATTCCAGAGCATAGTTCCTCCTTGAAGAAGAGCGTTCTTTCAGTATAGCGAAGGGATGAGGAAAAGTCCATGAAAACAGCGCTGGGTCTTTTCAGATGGTAAGAAGACCGGTATAATAACAAAATACGAAAGAAAGCGGGTGGGGTTTATGTCCTATCATAACCTTCCTTATGAGGCGCTGCGGGGCATCACCGAGGCGATTTTTGCGAAGAGCGGTTTTTCGCCCGAGGCGTGTTGGCGCATTGCCGATAATCTGCTGTGTGCCGACTTGTACGGCATCGAATCGCACGGTGTGCAGCGGCTGATTCGCTACTTCGGCGCGCTGCAGGAGGGCTCTATCGACCCCAAGGCGCTGCCAGTGATCGCCCATCAAACGCCCATTTCCCAGGTGCTGGACGCACCGCGCACCATGGGTCAGGTGGCGGCGGCGCAGGCCATGAGCAGCGCCGTTGCAATGGCGCAGGAGCATGGCATCGGCATGGTGTGCGTGCGTGGCTCCAACCACTTCGGCATTGCCGGGTATTACACCCGCATGGCACAGGAGGCCGACCTTCTGGGGATCTGTATGACCAATACGGAGGCCATCGCCATACCCACTGGCGGGAAAAAAGCCATGCTGGGCACCAGCCCCATCGCCGTGGCCATGCCGGCTGACCCAATTCCTTTTTGGTATGACGCGGCGACGACCGTAGTCACCAGGGGAAAGCTGGAGGTCTACAACAAAATTGACAAGCCGCTGCCTGCCGGCTGGGCGGCCGATGAAAACGGGCAGGACTGCGCCGATGCCCAGCGCGTGCTGGATAATATCATCGGCAAGCGCGGCGGAGGGATCTTCCCCCTGGGCGGTTTTGCCGAGGAAACTGGCTCGCATAAGGGCTACGGTCTGGGCGTGATCGTGGAGCTGTTTACGGCGGTGTTTGCCGGGGGCACCACGTCTCCGCACGTTCGCAACAGCGGAAATGCGGACACCTCGTTTTTCTTTTGTGCGCTGGATTATGGCCTGTTCGGCGATAAGGGCGAGATCCGCCAACGCATGTCGGCGCTGCTGCAGGAGCTGCGCGACAGCCCCAAGGCCGAGGGCTGCGCCCGCATTTACACCCACGGGGAAAAAGAGCTGGAGGCCAGGGCGTATCACCTTGCCCACGGCATTCCGGTAAACGATAAAACACTGGAAGAGATTCGCCGCATTGCCGCGTATTGCGGCATCGACCCCGCAAGCTTCGGCCTATAAAAAAGAGCCCGAACCAATGGTTCGGGCTCTTGCTTTTTTACAAAATGGCGATGCCGGCTTTGCGGCAGATCTCCATCGTTTCTTCGTCCCAAATGGAGGATTGCACCTCGCCGATGTGCGCCTTGCCCAGCAGCAGCATGCACAGGCGGGACTGGCCGATGCCGCCGCCGATGGTGGCGGGCAGCAGCCCCTCCAGCAGCATCTTGTGATAGGTCAACGCCCGGCGATCGTCGCAGTGGGCGGCTGTCAGCTGCCGATCCATCGACGCCGCGTCTACGCGAATGCCCATGGAGGAGATCTCCAGCGCCGCGTCCAGCACCGGGTTGTAAAACAGCAAGTCTCCGTTGAGCATCCAGTCGTCATAATCGGGCGCGCGGCCGTCGTGGGGTTTCCCGGAGCGCAGGGGCGCGCCGATCTGCATCAAAAATGTGGTGGGGTGGGTCTTCACATAGGCGTTTTCCCGTTCCTTAGGCGTCAGCGCGGGATAGAGATCCTCCAGCTGCTGGGTGGTAATGAAGCTCACCTCACGGCTCAGCGTGGTGTTGATGCGGGGATATTTGGTCTGTATGGTATCCAGCGTGGCGCAGATGCTGTCCACGATGGCCTGCGCGGTGGCACACAGCTCATCCAGCGTGCGCTGCTCAGGCAAAATGACCTTCTCCCAGTCCCATTGATCCACATAGATGGAGTGCAGGTTGTCCAGCTCCTCGTCCTTGCGGATGGCGTTCATATCGGTATACAACCCTTTGCCCGGGCGAAAGTCATAGCGATACAGTGCCATGCGCTTCCACTTTGCCAGAGAGTGTACCACCTCGGCGCGCTTTTGGGTAGCCGGCACAACGAAGCTAACCGGCTCTTCCACGCCGTTGAGGTTGTCGTTCAGCCCCGTGGCCGGGTCGACAAACAGCGGGGCGGAAACGCGCTTCAGCGTCAGCGCCGAGGCGAGATTGTCCTCAAAGGCGCGCTTGATGACACCAATGGCGTTCTGGGTTTCATAAAGGGTGAGCGAGGCCTGATACCCCGCGGGAACAATGGTGTTGCTCATAAGAAAAATCATCCTTGCAGAGGCGCGAAAGCGCAAATTATTATTTTATTATAGCATAAATATGCAGAAAAGAAACTTTGAAATGCCG
Organism: Eubacteriales bacterium; assembly: GCA_028693155.1. Classification (GTDB taxonomy): domain Bacteria; phylum Bacillota; class Clostridia; order Christensenellales; family UMGS416; genus STF2-111. Next base: position 38,051 of record JAQUVY010000006.1, on the reverse strand, counting down.
CTCTCCCGCGGGATAATTTACACCCGTGCAATATTCCCCAGAGCCTCAGGTGCTATAATAGCACCGTAAAAGTTTATGACGGGAAGGAAAGCATGGTATGAAGCAGAAATGGAAAACAGCGGCAGCAGTGGTGTTGATCGGTGCGGCGTTGACAGGCTGCACGGCAAAAGCGCAGGATAAGACGCAGCGGGCGGTGGCGCAAACACCCACGCCCACGGCCACGCCGGTCCCGTTTGCGCAGTCCTGGCTGACACAGACAGGCGAGGTGCAGGCCGACCTCAACGGGGACGGAACGCAGGAGACCATCGCCTTTCGCCGTACCGACAGCGAGTCTTATGAGGAAACAAAGGCCGAGGTGATTATCTCCGGCTCCGAGGGTTTGCTGGCGCAGGCCTCGCTGCCGGGCACGTTTGACTCGGCAGCGGTGGTGGATTTTGACAGCGGCGATGGGGTTCTTGAGATCCTGCTGTGCGTGGATGCGGCGTCGGATGATTTTCAAACGGTGGCTTACCGTTTCGACGGAACGCAGCTGCTGGCCAGCAATCAGCTGTTTGGCAAGGCGGAGCGGGTGCAGGACGGCAAGCTCCTTGTGAGCAATTGGGTAAACGTGCTGGGCACCTGGGCGGGTCGGATGCGCTATGTGCTGAAGGACGGTTTCAACTTTACCCAGGAGGAAGGGGCGCTTTGGGAATGCACCAAGGGCTATTTTGAGCCCATTGTGCTGAAAAAGGAGCTGGTGGCCGAGGTGCTGAACAATTGCCAGTACGAGCCCATTACGCTGCCCGCGGGTACGCAGCTGACCATGGTGGCCACCGACGGCAGCAGCGAGGTGTATATGACCACCGGGGATGGGCAGGCCTGCCGCTTTGCCATTTCCACAGGGGAATACAACCAGACGATGATCGAGGGCGCGCCGGCAGAGGATTGGTTCGGCGAGCTGCTTTACGCCGGATAAACCCAAAGGAAGGGTCGACCTACATAAAATAACACAGCCGCAGACGAGTTTTGTCTGCGGCTGTGCTTTTTTCCGGGTGTGGGTTTAGTTTTCTGAGGCGTTTGCGCCGTGCCTGCGGCGGTTCCACTGCAGCTTCATGGTGAACAGCTTATCCGAGGAGAAGAGGCGGCAGGCCAGATAAAGGCAGACCGCCAGGAAGGCGCCCTGATAGATCAGCCCGCCAATCAACGCACCGGTCTTGCCCAGCATGATGTTGGAGATGGCGGTAAAGGTGTGCGTGAAGGGAATGGCGTACAGCAGCCAGCGCGGCACGGGGCCCAGCGAGCTGATGTCGGTAAAGATGGTGGCCAGATAGGGGATCATCACCAGGATCATCAGCGGCATGGTGACGGTCTGGGCACTTTTTACGTCGTTGGCCAGCGCGCCTAGCATGGTGGCCACGCACAGGCAGATGAGCAGCGTCATGAACAGATCCAGCCCCAGCAGCGCGTATCCGCCGCCGCTGATCTGCAGCCCCAGCGCCTGCATGGCGCCGCCGGTGCTTTGCACGGCTTCGGCAGACATTTCCGCGCTGCCCGTCATGCCCGACATATAGTTGGAGAAGCCGACCATATAGATGACCGCCATGAGCAGAGAGACCGCGGCGGCTGAGAGCATCTTGGCCGCCAGCACGGACAGGCGGGAAATGGGCGTGGTGAGCAGGGTTTCCAGCGTCTTGTTGATCTTTTCATTGGCGGTGGCGGCTGCTACCATCTGGGAGCCGAACACGGCCAGCAGGAACACGATGATGGGAACCATGATGGATTGCTGCATGGTCATGGCGCTGAGAGCCTCCGGGGAGATTTCGGCGCTGCGGCCGTTAAGATGGGTGATCTCATGCACCGTGACCGGGTGGGTTACAAAGTCGTAGTCATAGGCCGAGCCGCTCTGGGCAAAGAGCTTGTTGGAGAGAAAGCTCTGTATCCCCTCCGAGGCCCGCACGGAAAGCCGCGCTTTGAGCCCGGCAGTCATGCTCAAAGAGGTCAGGTTGTTGTGCAGCTGAATGGGCGCGGGCTCACCGGCGGTAATGCTCGCCTCAAAGCCCTGCGGAATCAGCATATAGTCCGCCGGCAATTCATCCCCGGCGTCGGCCATTTCGGTTTGAATGTTTTGCCCGGCAAGATAGGTGAGCAGCTCGCCGGACAGCGCGCTTCGGTCTTCATCCACCACGGTCAGGGTGGAGGTGCTCAGCTGTTGGCTGTCGCTGAGGTCGCTGACGAATTGCCCCATAAACGAGAACAGCAGGATGCTGATGATCATGGGGATGATGGTCTGCAGGGTCAGCATTTCCCGCAGCTCTTTGCGGAACAGTACCCAGAACTTACGCATTGCCCTTCACCGCCTTTTCAAATACTTCTTCCAGGTTTTCTGCGCCAAGGCGCTCCTTGAGCTCGCCCGGCGTGCCGCACATGAGCAGCTTGCCGTGGTCGATGATGCCCACCCGGTCGGAGATGGTGTCGATCTCCAGCATGTTGTGGCTGGAAAGAAGAAAGGACGTGCCCTCCCGGGAAAGGCGTTGAATGAGGCGGCGGATCTCCAAAGCGTTGATGATGTCCAGCCCGCTGGTGGGCTCATCCAAAATGGCCAGCTTGGGGCGGGTCATCACCGCGCGGGCGAGCAGCAGCTTGCGAATCATGCCGCGGGAGTATGTACCGATGCGATCCTTCAGACGATCGCCCAGGGCGCAGACTTCGGCGGCATAATCGGCGCACCTGCGCGCATCCGCGTCGTTTTCAGTGCACAGCTGCGCCATAAACAGCAAGTACCCGCGTCCTGTCATGCTTTGATAGGCACCCGCTTCATCCGCCAGGTAGGAAATGCAGCCCCGCACAGCAACGGGATCCGTGCGGATGCTGTGGCCGTCCACCACGGCGTCGCCCTCGGTAGGCGTGATCAGGGTAGCGATCATGCGGATCGTTGTGGTTTTGCCTGCGCCGTTGGGACCGATGAGTGAAAAAATTTCGTTTTCTTGCACGGCAAACGAAATATGATCCACCGCGCAGCCCCGGCCGTAGTTTTTTGCCAAAGCGTTGACCTGCAGGGTATCCATGGCCACGTACCTCCAAATATTATGATACGGTTTTCATTATACCCGCGTGCGCGGAGCATCAGTCAAATTTTCCCACTGTAAGAAGAAGACGCGCTGGGTGATTTTTACGCAGTTGTTTGTTGTGTTTATGCACTCCACCGGGTATAATGAATTTATTCATGGCGTGTATAAGAAACAGGACGGAGCAGAAGTTTGATTGCGGTTATTTTTGCCAATCCCCATAACGATCCCGGGTTTCTGACGGCAGCGGCGGCGGCGGCGGTACTCAGCGAGGAAGGCTGTGCGGTGCGCGTGCCGCAGGAGCAGGCCGCCTCCTGGCCTGAGGGTGTGGTGTGCGCCGAGGATAAGGCGCTGTGCGTCGGTGCGGATCTGATGGTGGTGCTGGGCGGCGACGGCACCATTTTGCGCGCGGCGCAGCTGGCGGTTCCCGCCGGGGTGCCCATGCTGGGCATCAATATGGGCCGAAAGGGCTTTTTAGCCGAGGTGGAGCGCGGAGAACTGGACACACGCCTGCGCCAGGCGGCACGCGGAGAATACGCGGTGGAGAAGCGCTTTTTGCTGCGCGCCGAGATGGATGGAACCTGCGTTGGTTTTGCGCTCAACGACTTTTATCTGCTTTCCCGTGCACCCAGCCATCGCATGCTTACCCTGGCAGTGGAGGTGGACGGCGCGTCGGCAGGCACTTATGCCGCCGATGGAATGCTGGTGGCCACGCCCACCGGCTCTACCGGATACTCCCTGTCTGCGGGGGGGCCGGTCATCGCTCCCGAGATGGAGTGCATGGCTTTGACGCCTATTTGTGCGCATATGCTGCGCGCGCGCCCCATGGTTTTGGCGGGGACGGCGCGGGTAACCATGCGCTTGGGCGACCAGCGAGGGGAGGCGGCGCTTTTCTGCGACGGGAGCGAGGTATGCCCGCTGAACCCGGGGCAGTCCGTGTCCATCACGCGCTTCGAAAAGGACGCCCGCTTTGTGCGCTTTGGCCGGCGGGATTTTTACGGCATTTTAAAGGAAAAGTTCTCTGAGTGGACTTTATAGTAAATAAGAGGGGGGACCCATGAAGAACCGACGGCAGATGAAGATTTTGGAGATTATCGCCAAAGAGGAGATCGGCACCCAGGAGGAGCTGGCACGTCGCCTGTGTGAAAGCGGGGAGGACGTGACCCAGGCTACCGTATCCCGCGACATCAAGGAGCTGCGGCTGATCAAGGTGGCGGGCAGTGAGGGACGCGCCAAGTACGCCCCCTCCACCGACGGCGGCCATGTGAGCAACCGCCTCATGCGTATTTTTATTGAGACTGTGGTGTCCATCGACAGCTCGGGCAACCTTGTGCTCATCCGTACCCTCTCCGGCTCGGCAAATGCCGCCGGGGAAGCGGTGGATGCCATGGGCTTTTCCGAGATCCTCGGGTCGCTGGCGGGGGATAACACCCTGCTGCTGGTGGTGCGTGAAGGGGAAAACGCGGCCGAGCTGGCGCAGCGCCTGCGCGCCATCATCAAATAGAAAAGGAGCTTCGGTATGCTGAGCAAGCTGTGTATCCAAAACATTGCCTTGATTGAGCGCGCCGAGATCGACTTTGACTCCGGCCTCAACATTTTGACCGGAGAAACCGGCGCGGGAAAATCCATCATTATCGACGCGATGAATTTGGCGTTGGGCGTGCGAGCCGATCGGGATATCATCAAGACCGGGTGCAGCGAGGCGGTGGTGGAGGCGGTGTTTCAGATCGCCGGCCTGCCCGAGGTGCGCGCCGCTCTGGAAGAGCTGGAGATCTACGACGGCGATGAACTGGTTTTGACCCGTCGGCTGACCGCTGCGGGGCGCAACGTATGCCGGGTCAACGGCTATATTGTGCCGCTGGGGCAGCTGCGCGGCATCACCGCCCGGCTGATTGATATTTTGGGGCAGCACGAGCACCAGTCCCTGCTGGATGAAACGCTGCACCGCGGTATGCTGGACGGCTTTGCCGGGGCGGCGTTGGTTTCGCCTGCCGGTGAGATGCGGGAGGCATACCGTGCTTTCTCCCAGGCGAAAAAAGAGATGGACAGCCTCTATGGCAGCGCGGATGAACGCCTGCGCCGGGCGGATATTTTGCGCTATCAAATAGAAGAGATCGATACGGCGCGCCTGAAGGTCGGCGAGGAAGAAGAGACCAACAGCCGGATTGAGTTTCTGCGCCATGCCGAGGAGATCGCCCAGGCGGTGAGCGCCGCGCTGGGGGAGCTGTATCAAGGCCGCAAGGATGGCGCCAGTGCGTTGGATCTGACCGGAGAAGCCAGCCAAGCCCTGGGACGGATCGCCGGTCTGTCGCCGGAATATGCCGCTTTGCAGGAGAAGACCGATCAGGTCTATTATCAGATGGAGGACTTAACCGGGGAGCTGCGCGCGTTGGCGGAAACGTTGGAATATGACGAGGGCGAGCTGGACGAGCTGGTGTCGCGCAGTGAGCTGATCCGCAGGCTGGAGCGCAAATACGGCAAAAGCGTGGAAGAGGTGCTGGCTGCGCGGGCGAAAATGGCCGGCGAGCTGTACGACATTGAAAACGCCGACGCCCGACTGGAGGAACTGACCGCAAAGCTTGACAAAACCCGGAAGACCGCGCTTGCCTGTGCCCAGCGGCTGACCGCCCTGCGCAAAAAAAGTGCCGAGCGCTTTGAAAAGCGCATTTTGGAGCAGCTGAAAGAGCTGGGGATGCCGCACGCGCGGTTCGCGGTGGCCTTTGCCCTGCTGCCGGAGGACGCCATGACTGCCCACGGGCGGGATGACGTGCGCTTTCTCATCAGCCCCAACCCGGGAGAGGATCTGAAGCCCTTGGCGCGCACCGCTTCCGGCGGTGAAATGAGCCGCATCATGCTGGCGCTGAAGAATATTACCGCCGGAGCCGATGCCATTCCCACGTTGATCTTCGACGAGATCGACACGGGAATATCGGGGAAAATGGCGCGGGTGGTCGCGCAGAAGCTGTGCGAGATCGCCGCGCGCCATCAGGTGATCTGCGTCACCCACACGGCGGTCATCGCCGCCATGGGAGATCACCATTTTTACATCGAAAAAAATACCGACGGCGTGCGCACAACAACGTCGGTCACCCCGGTAGAGGGGGACGCGCGCGCTGCCGAGATCGGCCGCCTGGTGGGCGGCGAAGTCACGCAGACGGGTCTGGAGCACGCACGGGAGATGCTGGCCTGGTGCCGGGCGTATAAAAGCACAGCGACGCAGGAGAGCGCCGAGAGAGGGGAATAAAATGGAAAAAACGGTCATCGCCGTCATTGGCTGCGGGGATATTACGAGGATTTATTTTCCCAGCCTGACGCGCGTTCTCAACAATCTGGTGACGCTCAAGGGGGTATGCGATCTCATTCCCCAACGCGCAAAATACGCGCAGGATACCTATGGTATTCCGGTGATCTATCCCACCGAGGACGATGTGCTGGCCGATGAGGCGGTTTCCATTGTGGTAAACCTGACCCAGCCCTCAGAGCACGCCCGCCTGAATCGCAAAATTCTGGAGAGCGGCAAGCACCTTTACACCGAGAAACCTTTGGCCATGGCCCGAGAAGAAGGTGCCAAGCTTCTGCGGCTGGCCGAGAAAAAGAATTTGCTCATTGCCGGCGCGCCGGATACCTTTTTGGGCGCGGGTCTGCAGACCGCCCGGCGGGTGTTGGAGTCGGGCCGTATCGGCAAACCGTTGTCCGCGGTGGCTTTCATGACCTGCCATGGTCACGAAAGCTGGCATCCCGACCCAGAGTATTATTACAAGCCCGGAGCCGGTCCCATGATGGACATGGGGCCGTATTATCTCACGGCTCTAACGCATCTGCTGGGACCCATTGATTCGGTGATGGGCTCGGTGGGGCGCGGGTTTGACCAGCGCACCATCACCAACAAGACAAAATACGGTCAGGTCATTGATGTGGAGGTGTCCACCCATGTGGCCGGGCTCATCAATTTTAAATCCGGAGCCATCGCCAACATGATGATGTCCTTTGACGTGTGGAAGGCCAACCTGCCGCATATTGAGATCTATGGCACGCAGGGTACGCTGTGTGTGCCCGACCCGGACACGTTCCACGGCCCGGTGCGCGTGTTTTGCCCGGGGATGGAGAGCTTTGAGGAGATTCCGCTGGAGGGCTTTTCCGACAACACCCGCGGCATGGGCGTGGCCGACCTGGCCTGCGCCATTCGCAACGGGCGTACGCCCCGTGCCCATGGCCGCCAGCTTTATCATGTGCTGGATGCCATGGAGGCCTTTGAGGACAGCTGCCGGGAGGGCATCGAATATCGCCTGCGCAGCACCACGGAGATCCCGCCCATGCTGCCGGAGAATATGACGGCGCAGGAGTGGGCGCAGGTGGGGGACTGACGGTAAATTTTGTATGTGCGCGGCGCGGCTTTCGCCGGGAGGCAGCCGCGCGCCTCATTGAAAAATCTTTTCGGCCGACTGCAACGCTCTGACCGGTCAATAAAAAGCAGGAGATCCAATGGAAGACTGCGTATTTTGCAAAATTGCGCGGGGAGACATTCGGGGCCTTCGGGTATAGGAAGATGACCAGACCTTGGCGATTCTGGACACGGCAATGGATGTTGACGGCCATATTTTGGTTATCCCGAAGGCGCATGTCACAAGCATATTGGATTGCGATGAGACGCTTTTAAACCGGGTTTTTCTTACGGTAAAGAAGGTGTCAAACCATCTTGTCAACGATTGCGGATACCAGGGTGTTGATTTGATGAGCGCAAGCGGCGAAGCGGCAGGGCAATCCTTGCCCCATTTCCCTGTGCACCTCATTCCCAGACGGGAACAGGACGGGTTGGGCGCAAGGGGGGAGCGGCCTCTATTTCCCGGTGCGGCTGAGGATGTTGCAGAGGTATATGAGAAACTGCGGTTCAGATAGACGACGAGCCTAAGCTTTGGCAAGCGATAAAAACCCGCCCAAGAGTACCCTGTGGTGCTCCCGGGCGGGTTTTGTTTGTTGCGGCCGCTGTGTTATTTGTTCTTTTCTTTGGCGCGCTTGTCGTTGATGATCTTCATGTGCTCCTCATTGATGAGCGTCACGCCGTTTTCCCGCGCCCAGTCCACGCAGCCCTGCAGCGCCACTTTCAAGAACACCCGCGGCACACGGGTCATCATTTTGCAGGCGCCTTCGGTAAACTTGATCTTGTCGTCCATGCGGTTGGCGGCATACAGGACGGATTGAATGTCCGCCTCCTTGCCCACGGGGATCTTTGCCGCAATGGGGCGGCGGAAGCGCGTGTACCAAAAGTTGGTGCTGTCGCGATAGCCGTAGTCCACCGGCACGCGGGGAAAAGCTGAGGCCCTTACGCCGTTGATGATGGCGTCGTGATATTTTTCCTTCATCAGAATACGGTCGATGCGCAGGATAAAGTGACAGCCGAATTTGCTGGTGATGCCGTTAAAGCTGCGATAGGGCGGATCGATGCCCTCCAGCTGGCCGGCGCGGACGCGATCCTCAAAAGCGTTTTCCAGCGTGTCGTCCCAGCTGCATTCAAACACCTGATACGCCTTTTGCACCACCTTGGGGCGGGTGCCCTCGGCCTGTCCGTCTTCCAGCACCAGCGGGCAGGCGTTCATTTTTTCCTTGCTGGTTTCGCCGGGAAAACCCAGGCGAACCGCTTCCTTAAAGTCGGCGGGCGCGTCTTCAATGAAGTTCAGCGCGCATACGCCCCGCTTGAGCAGATTTTGCGCGGTGTTGGAGCTGTTGCGGCATTCCAGCAGCATGGCGTAATAGTCCTTGCCCGCGATATAGTAGGGGAAGCACAGCGAGTAGGAGCCAATGGTGGTGCTGCCGTCATCGGCCAGGGTGGAGATGAGCACCGTCGGCATGGGGAAAAAGGCGGAGGTCTGATAGAAGTTGTCCACGATACGCAGATTTTTAAACGAACTCATGGCTGAATATCCTCCTGAATCATATTTTTGGATGCGGTCAGCAAGCGCTGAACGTATTCGTCGAAAAGCTGCTGCTCGCGCGGCGTCAGGCACGCGCTGATCCGCGCCAGCCATTCGTCATAGACGTGCACCACGTCGGCGATGGCGGTTTTGCCCGCCTCGGTGAGGTACAGCAGGTTTTTGCGCCGGTTTTCCGGGTTGGGGCGGCGCGTGATGAGCCTCCGGCTTTCCAGCGAATGAAGAGCCTTGGCCACCGTGGTTTTGTCCAGCAGCAGAGCACCGGCCACGTCGTCCTGAGAAAGCTCCTCATGCGCATAGAGAAACGCGCAGATCTGATGCTCCGTATCGGAAACGCCCGCGTCGCGGATGCGGCTGTGCCCGTATTCCCGCGCATAACGGCATAAAAGATTGACCTGATGGAAATCCATAAACAAAACTCCAAATGATGAAGATTCAACAGTTGAAGTTTACTGCTTTTGTCAATGGGCGTCAAACTTTTTTTTGCGCCTTGCAAATCGTGATGTATCTTGATAAAATTAATTAAAGAAATGCGTAGTACCTTTTGCGCCCGTGCGAAGGCGGCGCGTTTCCATTTGCAATAAGGGGGAAAAGATCCAATGGCAAAAAGTTTTTTGTGCACGCGCGATGAACCTGTGGTGCAAACCAAGGCCGGCAAGCTGCGCGGATATTTGCTCAACGGTACTTATACCTTTCACGGCATTAAATATGCCGATGCGAAGCGCTTTCAGGCTCCTACCGAGGTGGAACCCTGGGAGGGCATCAAGGATGCGCTGTCCTATGGGTTCGTTTGCCCGCTCATGCAGCAGGACACCCCCAACGGCGAGATCCTGGTGCCGCACCGCTACTGGCCGATGGACGAGAACTGCCAGTATCTGAACGTCTGGACCCAGTCCTTGGACGCCGGGGCGAAAAAGCCGGTCATGGTGTGGCTGCACGGCGGCGGTTTTGCCGCGGGCTCCTCCATTGAGCAGGCGGCCTATGAAGGCGAGAACATGAGCAAATACGGCGACGTGGTCGTTGTTTCGCTCAACCACCGCCTGAACATCCTGGGCTATATGAATCTGGAATCCTTCGGCGAGAAATACGCCAACTCGGGCAACGCCGGCAACGCCGATATGGTAGCCGCGCTACAGTGGATTCACGACAACATCGCAAGCTTCGGCGGCGATCCGGAAAATGTTACGATTTTTGGTCAGTCGGGCGGCGGCATGAAGGTGTGGTGCCTCATGCAGACCCCCTCCGCCGACGGCCTGTTCCACAAGGGCGTGGTGCAAAGCGGCGTAATTGACGGCTTTACCGATTCGCCCAGCACCGACGGCACGAAGATCGTTAACGCCATGCTCAAGGAGCTGGGTTTTGCCCAAGGCGATGCGGAAAAGCTGGAGACAGTGCCCTATGCCCAAATGGTGGAAGCATACATGAAGGTGGCGCGTCCTCTGGCGGAGCAGGGCGAGTATATCGGCGGCAATCCCATCCCCAACGACTTCTACGTGGGTGATCCGCTGGAAGTGGGCTTTACCGAGCACGCCAAGACCATTCCTGTGATGGTAGGTACTGCGTTTGGCGAGTTCAACTTTGCCCGCAGCGTGGATAAACACAACATGACGCAGGAGCAGATCCAGGCGCTGATCGCCGAGAAATTCGGCGCGGCCAATGCCCAGGAGCTGATCGCGTTGTTTGTGAAGACCTATCCGAATAAGGATCTGGCCGATCTGTTGGATGTGGATTCACTCTTCCGCGCGCCCAGCAAAAAGTTCATTGCGGCCAAGGCCGAGCATCCCCAGTCGCCCACCTATTCGTATCTGTTCGCCTACGAGTTCCCGTATGACAACGGAAAGCCCGCCTGGCATTGCTCCGAGATCCCGTATGTGTTCCACAATGCGGAAAAAGTTCCGGTGTGCAACAAGGTTGGCGTGTCTGACCAGCTGGAGGAGCAGGTGTTCGGCGCTTGGGTCAACTTTGCCCGCACCGGCAGCCCCAACCACGCGCTGCTGCCCCAGTGGCCGGCGTGCAAGCCCGGCGACGAGGCCACGATGATCTTCGACGAGAAGTGCGAGGTTCGCCACAACCATGACAACGACCTCATGGCGCTGCACGTCAAGGTAGCGCCCAATCCCTTTGAGCAGGATCAACCTGCGCAGCATTGATCGCATAAAATAAAAAAGGCTTCCCGGCCATGGCCGGGAAGCCTTTTTTGGTGAAAAGATCAGTTATTTCCCACTGACTCGGTGCGGTAGACAAACTTAACGTCTCCGTTCATGTCGTCCGAAACACCGGTGAAGGAGCGATAGTCCTTGGTGACATCCAGCGTGGCGCGCAGGCGGGTGGTTAAGCCCTTCAGATCGCCGCCGGCGGCGTCTACCAGCTTCTGCACACCTTTTTCGTTGAGCTCTTTTATCCCGTCGGAGAGCTGCATGGCACCGTCGGTCAGTTCAGTTACGCCGTTGGTCAGCGCGCTGCTGCTGCTTTGCAGCTTCAGCAGCCCGGCATAAAGCTGGCTTGCACCGTCGGATACCTGCGCCGCGCCGTCGCTGAGCGTTTTAGAGCCGGCCAGCAGCTGGGAAGCACCATCGGATGCCTTGGAAGCATTGGAGGTGTAGGCAAGCACGCCCTGATAGAAGACATCATAATTGTCCAGCTGCGCTTTGAGCTGTGCCAGGCTGCCCGAACCTTTTTTCGCGGCGGCAACGGCGGCTTCGATTCTGCCTTGTATGGTGGGGTCCTGCATCTGCTGGGAGATCAGGGATTGTATTTTGGCTTCGGTCTGCGTGTCGATGGTGGAGGTCTTGCCGCTCATTTGCGTATCAACGGCGGTTTCCACCTGGGTCTGCACGGCGGGGTCAATGGTGCCCGCGTTTACCGCGGCGGTGTACTGCGCCACCGTCATCGGCGTTGGCTGGGCGGCCAGCACATTCTCCAAAACGCTTTGACGCACTGCGGCTTCCACGCCGGCGCGAATGGTGGCTTCCTGGGCGCGTACGCCCGCCTCAACCTGGCTGCGCGCCGTGTTGGTGGCCTGTTGGCGCACGGAGGATTCATCCAGCGAAGCGATGGCGCCGTTTAGCACGGTGGCGTAGTTTTCCATGGTCAGTTTGGGAAGGGTAAGGCCGCTGGCGGCAATTTGGCTGTCGGCCGCGCTCAGCAAGCTGGCAAATACCTGCTGGGCACCGTTGTTCAGATCGCTGTTTTTCGAAGTCAACTGGGTCAGCCCGGCGGACAACTCGGAGAGCTTGGTGTGCAGCAGCGCAGCGCCGTTGTCTGCGTCGCCTGCGCCGGCCGCCAGCTTTTTCGCCCCGCTGACCAGCTGGTCAATCCCGCTGATGAGGTCACCGGATTTTTCCAAAAGCGTGCTCATGCCGCCGTAAAGGGCCGAAGAGCCGTCCATCAGCTGATCCATGGCGTCGGTAAGCTGACCGACGGAGGAGAACAGTTCATCCAAATTATCTGTTTTTTCTGCGTCCATTGCGTCAAACACGCCGTTGCTGGCCAGCGTCAGCGTGGTGGTCAGGGCAAAATCCTTTACATCGGCGGAAATTTCCACGTACTCAGGCAGCGAAAGCGTGTCCTCGTCCAGCCCCAGGTCCTTTTGCAGCCCGGGAATGGCGAATCCGGCCACAATGGTGCGGTTGCCGTCGTTGATGACTCTGCCGTTGGTCACGGTGATGTTGGAGAAGCGGTCGTTGTCCAGAATCATTCCGGTTATCATGGCGAAGGGGACGACCACCGTCTGCTTTTCGCCGTCAATTTCCACAACCTCGGATTGGTTGTTGGTGTAGTTGAAGCGCATGGTGATGCGGCCGCTTTTGCCGGCCAGCACTTCAGGAGAAATAGGATCGCCGTCCAGCTTGTATTGCACGGACAGGCTGACGGGCAGTTCCTTGTCGGTTTCGCCCTGGTAGCAGATGTCGCCGCCCTGCGCGTCCCACACGCGCATATGCTCGCCGTTCATGACGTAGGTCTCGTCGCCGTTTACGTTGGTGACGTCGCCCAGCTCGCTGTAGTCCGAGAGGGAAGCGCTGCCCGTATTGTTGCGCAGCCAATCGCTGACGATCACTTTTTGCGGGGTGCCGTCGGCTGCGGCGATCACATAGACGGTTTCGTCTTTATAGTTCTGATCGGCCGCGGTGCCGGAAGACGCGGTGTTCGCGTTGCCTGTGCCGCTTTTCAGGCCGGTTGCGTAGGCGGCCACGCCCACACCGCTGCATACGACCAGCGCGGCCAACGTCACGGTCAGTACCTTTGCGATGTTGGTATGCTTGCAATGTTTCATAATGAGACCTCCGAATTATTTTTAGATGTACGTCCTTTGCCCGGCCGGAAGCCCAGGCTGGTCGCGCAGATCACGCGATCCAGCAGCATAAACAGCGCCGGCAGGATAAAGATGACGCAGAACATGCTCACGATGGCGCCGCGCGCCATCAGGCTGCACAGAGAACTGATGATATCAATGTTGGAGTAAACAGCCACACCGAACGTGGCGGCGAACAAGCCCATGGCGCTGACCACGATAGAGGGGATGGATGCGGAAAGCGCGTTGGAAACGGCGCTTTTTTTGTCCTGCCCGGCGCGTCGGTTGCCCTTATAGGTCGTGGTCATCAGGATGGCGTAGTCCACCGTAGCGCCCAGCTGGATGGTGCTGATGCAGATCGGCGCGATAAAGGGGAGAGACGTGCCGGTGTACGCGGGCAGACCCAGGTTGATGAAAATGGCCAGCTCGATGACCGATACCAGTATAACGGGCAGGGAAAGGCTCTTTTCCACCAGCAGGATGATGACAAAGATCGCGGCGATGGAAATGGTGTTGACAACGCGGAAGTCCGTGTCGGTCACCTCGATCATGTCCTTGGTGCAGGGCGCCTCGCCGATGAGCATGGCGCTGGAATCGTATTTTTTTACCACCGCGTTGAGCGAGTCGATTTGATCATTGACCTGGTCGCTGGCGACTTTATACTCGGAATTGATGAGCATCAGCTTCCAGCGGTCGCTTTCCAGCACGCTGCGCACCGAGTCAGGCAAAATATCCTCAGGAACCAGAGAACCCACCACGCTGTCCAGCCCCAGCGCGTATTTTACGCCGGGAACGGTCTCCAGCTCGTCGGTCATGGCCTTCACCTGCTTGGCGGACAGGGAGGAGTCCACCAGCAGCATGTGCGTGGAGCCTATGTCAAACTCATCCTGCAGCTTGCTGTTGGCGATGACATATTCCATATCCTTGGGCAGGCTGTCGCCCAAATCGTAGTAAACGCTGTTGTTGGTGTTGCGATAACCGATGTAAGCCGGCGTTAGGACCAGCGCAAATACCACCAGGAAGATCCAGTATCGATTGGTCACGAACGCCGAAAGCTTATTCATCGGGGGCAGCAGCGAGCGATGACGCGTTTTTTCCAGCGGCTTGTCCAGCAGCAAGATCAGAGTGGGCAGCAGGGTAATGCACCCCAAAACGCCCAGCAGCACGCCTTTTGCCATGACAATGCCCAGATCGCGGCCCAGCGTAAAGCTCATGAAGCACAGCGCGATGAAGCCCGCAATGGTCGTAACAGAGCTGCCGATGACCGAGGTCAGCGTTTCATGAATGGCGTTGGCCATGGCGGTATTGTTGTCGGGGCAAAGCTCCTTCTGGCGGTTGTAGCTGTGCCACAGGAAGATGGAGTAATCCATGGTGACGGCCAGCTGCAGCACGGCGGCCAGCGCTTTGGTCAGGTAGGATATTTCACCCAAAAAGTAGTTTGTTCCCATATTCGTGAGGATGGAAACGCCGATGCTGGCCAGAAAAACGAAGGGGATCAGCCAGCTGTCCATAAACAGCATCATGGCGGCGCAGGCCAGCACGACGGCCAGCCCCACGTAGATGGGCTCTTCTTTCTCGCACAGATCCTTCAGGTCGGTGACCAGAGCGGACATGCCAGCCACAAAGCACTGCTTGCCGGCGGCGGCGCGCACCCCGCGGATGGCGTCCATGGTTTCATCCGCCGAGGTGGAGGTGTCAAAGAAGACGGCCAGCAGCTGGGCATTGCCTGCGTAAAAGGCATCGTAATACTTCTGCGGCAGAATCTCTTCCGGGATGGAGAGGTTGGCCACGGAATTGTACCAGATCACGCTGTCCACGTGCTCAACCTGTTCAACGGCGCTTTTCATCGCGGCGATGTCCTTATCGGATGTATCTTCCACGATCAGAAAGGAAAATGCGCCCTTTCCAAAGTCATCCATCAGGATGTTCTGCCCGGCTACCGTGTCCAGATCCTCGGGCAGGTAGGTGAGCATGTCATAGTTAATCCGGGTTTTGACCATGCCCAAGACCGAGGGTACGATCAGCAGCAGGCACAAAATCAGGATTGGTATGCGGCATTTGACCACCGCTTTCCCAAACTTCATTGCGGTTTATCCTCCTTTTCGCAGAACTCGGTCACGACGACTTCGTTCTGTCCCTGTTTTAAAATTTTCACGGCATACACCGCGACAAACAAATTCAGCAGGCCCTCGGCCAGCAGGGAAATGCCGGTCCTGACCATGATGACTTCGGCGCCCTGGAAGGGCTTTATGATGAGCAGCAGTCCAAACACGCCTGCCAGGATCGCTCCGGCAAAGATAAGCCACCATTGGGTCAGCCCGAAACGGCGAGCGTCCAGCGCGATCTGTATCTTGAACAGTCCATCGGCCAAAATCAAAATGCCGACGATGAAGTGCACCATGGACAGGATCGCGACGGGATGAAGCAGCAGAATCAATCCCACTGCCGCCGACAGCAGCCCCAACGCCAGATCAAACTGAAAAGCCAGCCTGTACAAGTCTTTGGAGAAAAAACCCACCACCTTTACGACACCGTAGATAAGAAGCAGCACGCCCATGGCCGAGCACAGGGCGGTTACCGAGGTGCCGGGAAAGGCGATGAGCAGCGCACCTGCCAGGCAAAACAATGCCGAGATTACAATGTATCCGATTTTTGCAGTTCTTACGGTTTTCATCAGGTTTGCCCATTCCTTTTTTTCTTTTATTGTAAAGAAATAAGGAGAAAGAAAAACGGATAACAAAAAGGCGGTGCACATATTTTGTGCACCGCCGCAGGTTCGGCCAATTTTTGGGCAAAGTGGGAAAAACGTCTAACGGGTGGGCGTGTCCGTCCACAAAGGCGCCAGCTCGCTGTGCCGCAGCGCGTCGGCAAGATGCCCTTCCAGCAAAAGCCCCGCGCGGCGAATCACCGCTTCGGCGTCGTAGCGCATATCTGCGTCCAGCCAGTCAATGACCATGCCGACCAGCGCGGAGGTGTAGAAGCTCGCGATCAGCGCTTTGTCCTGGGGAGCTGCCGAGCTGTTTTGCGCAAGCTGGTCAATGACGCGCGTGATGACCGAACGGGCAATGTCCTTGAGGTAAGTATCGAAAACTTCCCGGCTGACCGAGTGGTAAATGTGAAAAACAGCCCGCTTGTTTTCCCGCGCGAAGCGGGTGGCGGCGATGAATCCGTCTTCCCAGTTTTCCGATATGCTGTGTTCCTCCAAAACGCGCTGTGTATCCGCCGCTAAAATGGTTTTTACCAGAGCGGGAATATCTTCAAAATGATAATAGAAGGTGTTGCGGTTGATGCCGCAGTCC
The DNA here is from genome assembly GCA_028693155.1 of Eubacteriales bacterium. Classification (GTDB taxonomy): domain Bacteria; phylum Bacillota; class Clostridia; order Christensenellales; family UMGS416; genus STF2-111. The sequence goes on along the minus strand of JAQUVY010000006.1, from coordinate 21,490 downwards.
TCCACAATGTCTTTGACCGTGATCTTTTCCAGAGGCTTTTCGTTGAGCAGGTGGATAAAAGAATCGACAATGGCTTTTTCGGTAAATTGCGGCACGGCTCACCCTCCTTTTTGGTTATTTTATGATAAATCTCAGAAAAATGCAAACAAGGAAAAACGCTGCGCCGCAAAATTCTCCCGTGACAAGCGCTCATGAAAAATGTACAATCATTTTAAACGCTGCACTTAGGGCAAACGAAAGTGAGCACTGTTGCGTCAACTTTTTTTAGGGAGGATGCAACAATGAAGACCTTGATTTTTCTGGGCGCCGCGCGTAAAAACGGGCGTACCCGGCAAATGGTGGAGGAGCTGAACCGTCGGCTGGACACGCCGGCTGAAGTGATTGATTGCTACAGGCTGAAGAATATTTCACCCTGCCTGGACTGCCGCTATTGCTGGAAAACCCGGGGCTGTGCAGTGCGGGACGGCATGCAGGAAATTTATCAGAAGATCGATGAGGCGCAGTGCATCATTCTCGCCGCACCGGTCTATTTTTATACGGTTCCCGCGCCCATGAAGCTGGTGATGGATCGCTGCCAGATTTACTGGGCCCGGAACGTGCGCAAGGACGATGGCGGCAGAGAAAAGATCGGCGGCATCATGCTGGTGGGCGGCGCCCCTTCCTTTGAAAACCAGTTTACCGCCGCGGAGATTCCCATGAAGGGCCTGCTTACGGATCTGAACGCGCGCTGTCTGGGCGTGGTTACCCTGAGCAATTCGGACGCCGCGGGTCTGGATCAGCGTCCGGATGTACAACAGGAAATTGCCGCTTTGGCGGAAAAAATCAATGCACAGGAGAGCTGGACATGATGAGTTTTGAGGAAACCGCCCGTGCCGCGGTGGTGGAACGACTGTATGTCCGTCTTGCCGATCCCCAGCAGGCGCAGCACTACATCGAGGCGGATTATGAGGTTTGGACAAAAGCACTGAGCGCGTATCCCGGCTTTTTGGGCAAGGAGATCCTGCAGGGACGGGAGGACCCGGCGCTGCTCGTTTCCATTATTTATTGGAACAGCTGGGAGGAGTGGAAGAGCATTCCCGGGAAGGATCTGGAAGCCATTCAGCAGCGCTTTGAGCTGGCGCTGGGCGATGTGCCCCATACCTTTGCCGAAGAGCCGCCTCTGCAGAGCATTCTGCGCTGCGGCCCGTGCCAGGCGCAGAGCCGACCGGTGGAGCAGCGGGTATTCCGCGTGGATCCGGCTTTGACCCAGCGCTTTGTGGAGCAGGATGCCGCCATCTGGACGGATTTTTTGCGGCGTCAACCGGGCTTTGTTGCAAAGGAAGTCTGGCTCAGCCAGGATGTTCCCGGGGAAGTGACCACCGTCACTTACTGGCGCAGCATGCAGGATTGGGAGGGCGTGCCGGTGCAAAAGCTTATTGAGCGGGCACAGCTGTTTGAACAGGCGATGGGCGCGGGCAGCGTGACCATGACGGCAGACTATAAAGAAAATCAGCGCGTATGCGTGTCTCGCGTGGGCGTGGCTTTGGATAAGGAGGATTGAATATGCGTTTAGAAGGAAAAACGGCGATCATTACCGGGGCAAGCTCGGGCATAGGCGAGGGCATCGCCCGGCGGTTTTTGCAGGAGGGTGCGCAGGTATTCGGCTGCGGCATCGAGGCGAAAATGCGCCTGGAACACCCGCAGGCGGATTATTTGCAGGCCGACCTGACGTGCTATGAGAGCGCGCAGGCGGTGGTGGAGGCCGCGGTTAAGCGGTTTGGAAAGGTCAATATCCTGGTCAACTGCGCCGGCGTAACGGGGATCGGCGATATGGAGCACACCACCACCGAAGAGTTTGAGCGTCAGTTCCGCATTAACGTGGGCGGCGTATTTCATATGTGCAAGGCAGCGCTGCCCGCGCTGAAGATGCATCCCGGCGCGGCGATCGTGAACCTCGGTTCCGACTTGGGCGTACGTCCCATTCCCGAGCGCATCAGCTATTGCCCAAGCAAGGCGGCGGTTATCATGCTCACCAAATGCATTGCCGCGGAGCAGGCACCGGCCATCCGGGCGAACTGCATCAATCCCGGGCTGGTGATGACCCCCATGGTGGAGGCGCGCTTGTCCTCTCCCCAGGAGAAGGAAGCGTTTGTCCGCGAAATGGCCTCCATATACCCCCTGCAGAAGCTGGGAACGGTGGATGACATGGCGGCCGCGGCCCTGTACCTGGCCAGCGACGAAAGCGGCTATGTTACCGGAGAATGCATTGGGGCCTGCGGCGGCAGCCTGATTTGAGGGAGGAGAGCACCATGGCGACATCATTACCCAAAATGCCCTTGACCGTGGAGCAGGTGGGCCTGCGGCAGATCTATCAAAGCGACCGCTTGTCTGCCTTTGAATATCATCCCATCAGCTGCGACAAGATCAAAAAGGTATACGGCGAGCTGACCTTTGAAAGCCTGCGGGCCGACCGGCCGTATCTGTACGCCTCTTTTGTGACTTCCATCGACGGGCGGATCGCCTTTCAGGACGCGCCGCAGGGGCCGCTGATTGCTCGCCAGAACCGCCTGGATCCCGATGGCGCCATGAGCGACTGGTGGATCCTAAATTTGCTGCGCGGCGCGGCGGATGCCATCGCCGTGGGCACGGGGACCATCAATGCGGAAAGTGACTTTACGGGGCACATCTTTGACCAAGATCTGGAGGACGCGCGGCTTGCCATGGGCAAGTCTGCCGTTCCGTGGAACGTGGTGATGACGCTGGACGGCACGGATGTACCGTATGACCATGTCCTGTTTCACACCCCGGAAGTGCCCGTTATGATCTGCACCTCCCATGCGGGGGCGGAGTATGTGCGCCAGCACATGACGTCGCCCTGCCGGTTGATCAACGCAGACGGCGACTGGGAAGTTCAGGCGAGGGAGACGGCGGCCGATTCCCAGGCAATTCCCGTGATCGTCACAGGAAAAGACACCCCAGATTCCGCGCAAAGCATGGCCATTTTGAAGCGGATGGGCGTGGATACCATGCTGGTGGAAACCCCGGGATATATGCACCATCTGTTATCTTTGGGCATGATGGATGAACTGTTTCTGGATTATTCCTGCTTGTATATCGGCGGAAAAGCGCTGACCCTGGGACAAAATGGAAGAGGCTTTTCCTCCACCGCGCACCCCCACAGCCGGGTGCTGTCCATTCACAGCCATAGCGACAGCTTCTTTTATTTCCGTCATCAGCTCGTGTACTGAGCATAAAACGGCACATAACAGAAAAAGAGGCGGTGTCCTGTGACACCGCCTCTTTTTTCTACCATTGTTGATCCCAGTGATCTGACAGGGGCGTTACGACCGGTTTCCCCTCAGTGTCCAGCAGGGGAGAAAGACCGCCGCTGTAACCTGATTCCCGGTAAAGATAGTTGACGCCGGTCTGGCGATCCACCCAGATCTCCATCGCCGCGCAAAACCCGCCGCCCTGCTTATAAGTACGCACAAAACGCTCGTTCTCTTTGTCGCTCATTTTTTATGCACCGTAATCGCCCTGATAGGAGATGAGCGTGGCGTCGAACACGCCGCCGATGGCCAGGAAGTCGTTGACAATGTGGGTGTTTTCGCCGGGCAGGCGCACCTCCATGGTGATCTCCACGCCGTTGCGGGTGACAGTCTTGGACTTCAGGCGGCTGCCGCGGGGCAGCTTGCGCATGGCATAGCTCACTTCGTTGGCGCAGGAGAAATCATGGCGCACGATGAGCAGGTAGGGGTAGCTGGAGCGCCATTTGATCATGTTGAAGAAGTAGAGGAACAGGCCGATAATGACCGATCCCACCAACCCGATCACATAGAACCCGGCGCCGATGGTGATGCCTGCCGCCACAGCCCAGAACATGAACGTGGTGTCCAGCGGATCCTTGACCGCCGTGCGGAAGCGGACGATGGACAGCGCGCCCACCATGCCCAGCGACAACGAGATGCTGGACGAAATGGTGCGGATGATCAGCGCCGTGACCAGCGTGAGCATGAGCAGGGAAATATTGAAGTTGCGGCTGTACAGCACGCCGTTGAACGTGCGCTTGTAGATAAAAAAGATGTACAGGCCGCAGGCCAGCGACAGCGCCAGCCCCAGCAGCAGCTGCCCCACGCTCATGGAGCCGCTGCTGGTAAAGGCCTCCAGCACCGAGTTTTTGATGACGTCAGTTGCGCTTAATGCACCGTTGTTCATAGTGGTTCCTTTCCTCCTGTTGGTGATCCAAAATCATTGTTTGTCAATGATATCTTCTGCAAAGCGTATATTTTGAGATTGCCATGCGCTGGGCGGTCATGCCTCCCAGCAAAGCCCGCACCTGCGGCGGCAGAATGTCGTCATACTTGACCTCCATGATGAGCGCGCCCGCGTCAAACACCGGCACGCTGGTCACTTCGCCCGAAAGAATATCGGTGGAAAACTGCCCGGAGTGCAGATTGCGGTCAAAGGTGATGCGCACATTGCCGATGGGGTAGATGTAGGGCTCACGGTCGTAGTCCACGATGACCACGGGCTTGAGCAGCTGCGTGCGGATTTTGCCGTAAAACTCCTCAAACAGCGGTTCCTTGGAGGGCATGAGAAAATTATAGTCGCCGAACACCAGATCCTCGTACTGATTCCGGGTCATGGGTGCGGAATCCTTTGCCGTCATCATGCCCAGCTTGGATTTTTTCTCCAGCACGATGTCGCCCTTGCCCATTTTATAGGTTCGAATGCGGTATTTATCGCGAAACTCCACGCCGTCCTGTTTTTCCCACATGGCGCTGTTGTTGATGTCGTCAAAATAAAGACTGCGCAGGTGGTATTCCCGGGTGGTGGGGTCGGCGTGATTGTCCGTGGGCATCAGCGCGGCCAAACGGTCGCGTACCCACAGATACTCGGCTTCGTTGATCATGTACTTGAGCTCATAGCGCAAACTGCGCCCCTTGTATTTTGCCATATTGTACTCCTATTGGGGGAATAGCCGCGCCATTTCCTCATCGCTGATGTTGAAATAGCTTTTCAGCTGTGCCTTTACATATTCGGGTCGCTTGCGGGCGTAGTTCTTCACGCGGTCTACCGCCGCAACCCAGGCGTCGTAGTTGCCGTACTTCCATTTTTCCTTTTCCCGCGCCATTTCGCCGTCGATGGCCGAGGCGTAGGTTGTGATGCGCTGTACCACGCGCTCAGGCTCAAAGGTCACGTTGACGTGATAGGCGAAGCGCTCGATAAACTGCTGGCGGAAGGCGGCGTTATTGAGCAGCCCGCGGATCAGGCTGTTGTCAAACATGCTGTTGACGCCGTGTCCCTTTTCGTTGAGGTATCGGGAGATGCCGTCGCGGTTTTCTCGCGTGGGCCAGAACGCCCAGTCCACATCATAAAAGATCCATCGCCATTTGCCGTCTTTGTCGTTGCTCATCCAGTACTTGATGTTGCCCGTATCGGTGTTATATACATACATCTCGCAGATGACGTAATCCATATAGTTTTGGATGTCCACCTTGCCGGCTACGTAATCATAGTTCTCCTGCACGCTCAGGTCGTGCTCTTTTACCCAGGAAATCAGCTCCTGATAGTCTTGGTTGGAGCCCGCCTGGGTGGTGGAGCGGCTGTTGCCGTTGCCCACCAGCAGGTTCAGCGACTCCGCGCGCACGTTGTGATGCTGCTCGAAATAGGCTTCGTTCAGCTTTTCCTGAATAAAGTACACGCCCCAAAACTCGCCGTTTTGAAAAACAACGCAGGGTTGGGAGGCTTGCGTATCCAAATCGGTGGTGTCGCGCACCAAAGAGGCCAGCACCACATCGCGGATCTTGGAAACGTTCCATTCCGAAGCCCCGTTGCGCAGCACAAAGGATTTGTAGCTGGTGTAGGGCAGCTCGGAAAATAGCGGGTAATCAAAGGAGGTGCTGCCGTAACGCCCGCGGGCGAACAGTGCATAGTTTTTCATATCGTTCGTCCGGGAATAGGCGCCGAACAGGCGCAGACCGGAAGGCTGATTCAGAACCAGAGCGCCGCCCTCGTCGAACATCTGCAGCTGGGATTCCACTTCCCATTTTTGCCAGAAGTTGGCACCCTTATAAGGGTATTTTTCTTCGGCGTTGGGCCCTTTTACCAGAATGCCGGTGGTTTCGTCAAACAGATTTTTCGGATCGGTCACCAGACTGATGACGGGCAGGGTATGTACCTCATCCACCAGGTAGGTAGCCGTGGCCACTCTGCTTGGCAGATAGCCCTCGGCGTAGGCGCGGGCGCGCACCACCGTGGTCTTGTCAAAGCTGATGGCGCTGCCTGTATATTGGGAGGAGGCGTTGGTGGGGTCGGAGCAGTCCAACGTATAATAAATGGTGCACCCGTCCACGCCGCCCGACTGCAGCTCTACATTTTGCGCGCCGTCATATAACCCCGCCACTTGGCTGAACACGGGCTGCGGCGCAAACCCCAGATAGCCGTCGTTATTTTTTTCGCCTGGCGTGGGGGAGGTGATGTACTTAAAGATCACCGTGTCCGGCGCCCGGCCGTAGGACATATCCTGCTCGGTCCACGGCACCATGCACCGGTCGGCCAAAGCGCCGTCGGCGTTTGCCAGGATCAGAGCTTCGCCCATGGCGCTGATGCTAAAGTTCGTATGATATTTTTTTTTTGACCCCTCGGCCGAATCGGTTTTATCGAGCCCCGAGGTGAAAACGGTCATGTATTGGCCGGGCGCAATGGAAGCGTCGTCCGGAAAATGCCATTTCCCGTAGTTGCCGGTGTTGTCGCTCAGGCTCCAGCCCGCCAGAGACACGCTGGCGTCCGAGCGGTTATAGAGCTCCACCCAGCTGTAGGCCTCGGCGCTGGAACTCTCCTTGAGAAAGCTTTTGTTGTTGTTCATCACTTCGCTGATGATGACGGGGGAGGTCATGTCGGCATACATGGCGGGCTGCAGCGCGTTGAATCCCGCCTCGGTATTGGCGAAGCCCGGGGTGGGGTGGCTGTACACCTGCCATTGATCCGTGCCCTCTATGCGGCCATAGGAGGCGTCGGTCTCCAACTCGTCAATGTGCACTTCTTCAATGATCGCACCCTTGGGATCGGAAAAATACAACGTGCCCTGATAGGAGCTCATGCGGAAGTTGGCATGCAGCTTCCCGGCCGGATCCACCTTGTTTTTGCCCGAAAGATAAATGACCAAATATTCCCCGGGCTGCAGGGTCACATCCGGGAATACCCAGCGCTTTGTGCGGGCGGAGTCGTCGGACAGCCCGTAGTTATACAGGCTCACCGGCTGATCGGAGGTGTTGTGCAGCTCCATCCAATCCACATAATCTCCATCTTCATCGGCCGTGGTGATGGAGTTGCTGCTCATGATTTCGTTGACCTTCACGGGGGACTCGGGCGCCACGCGGGTGCTCAAAAACTTGGAGTAGCCCTCCTTGGTGTTGGGACAAAGCGGGGTAAAGTAGTCAAGCTTTTCCCATTCGTCCTTGGCGGTGCGGGCGTAGGTTTGGTCAATGCCCAGCGCGTCGTAGGTGGTTTGATCCATAATGTGTCCCTGGGCGTCGCTTAAATAAACCGTTTCACCCATGGAGCTGAGCTTAAAGCCGGCGTGAAGTTCCCCGGCGGGTATGGCGTCGCCGCTTAAGCCCGAGGCAAAAATGATGGCGTAGCCGCCCGCTTCGATCACATGGGAGGGGAGCACATACTTGGAGAGCTTTTCCATGTTGTCGCTCAGCGCGTAGCCTTCCAGATTGATGGCGTCGGAGGTGGGGTTATACAGCTCGATCCAGTCATAATAATTGCCGTCGGCCGAGGCGTAAGCGCCCTTGTTCAGCGCCATCACCTCACTGAGCATCAAGCCATCGCCCGATACGGACGAAGTGCCCAGATCCACCGTTTCATCCCCTTTTGCCGAGGTGCTGACGTGGCCGGGGCGCAGCGTGATCACCAAAACGGCTATGGCCAACAGAATGACCAAAATGTCCGGAAAGAAACGAATCCCCCGGCGGGATGCGCGGTCAGCCTGACGTTCCGCAGCCTGCTGGCGGCGAGATGGAGAGTTATGATCCTGCATTTTTTCCTCAAAGCCGGTGTTGCCGGCGTCATTCGTATCAAAATCGCCGCGCGGCGCGGCGTATCTATCTATTATATGAAAAACCACATAAAAGTCAATTCGCCCACGCCGGGAATGACGGGTGGAACAAGAATTTTACACCTGTGCCTGCCCCCCTTTGCATCCGCTGCGGTTATGCCTTATAATACATCACACATAGGGAAAGCTTCCCTGCGGGAGGAACCATGATTAAGGAAATATCAAAGGCAAAATTTGCCGCCCCGTTTCGTTATGTGGTGGCGGCGCTGCTGCTGGCGTCGGTGGTGGTTGCGCTGTCCGCGCTGGCGGGCGTCGTGCGGGTCAGGTGGGGCATTGCCCATCCGGAATACGTCATTTACGTCGGCCTTTTGGCGCTGGGCGTATGGGCTTTTTTCTTTTACAGCACGGAATACCATTATACGCTGATCGATGACGAGCTGATCATCGAGAAAATGCGCCTGAGCCGGCGGGTAGACAGGCGGATTATTCGCACGTTTAACATTGTGGCCTATGGCACCCGGAAGGCGGTCGGCCCCCTGAGCCGGGAGGAGCGGCGGGCGTTGAAGCGCTATGTGGCACCCCACCAGAAGGCTTGCTATGTTGCCATGCCGGGAGATACCGGCCGCGTCATCATTGCGTTTTCCCCCAGCGAGCATTTTCTGGAGCAGTTTCGTCAGTCGGTAGAAAAGCAGCATCGGGAGGGCGGAGCGCTGTGAGCGGCCCCATCCGCGCCATGCTGCAGGCCTATTCCGGGCGCTCGCCGGTTCGTTTCCATATGCCGGGGCATAAGGGCAGGGCGCAGTGGCCGGGCGCGGCGCAGGACGTGACCGAGCTGACCCCTACGGACAATCTGCTGACGCCGCAGGCGGCGCTGCAGGAGGCGCAGGAGTTGGCTGCCGCCGCCTGGAAGGCTCAGGCGGCGCGCATTTTGGTGGGCGGCTCCAGCGCGGGCGTCCATGCGATGGTGCTGTGGAGCCGCTTGGCGGGCAAGCGCCTGGTGCTGCCCCGGGAAATGCACATCAGCGCGGTCAATGCCTGCGCACTGTACGACGTGGATCCGCTTTGGGTCTGGCCGGAATATGACGCCGAGGAACTGCTGCCCCGCTGCCCGTCTTTTCAGGACTTTGGCGGGGAAGATGCCATTTTGACCGTTTATCCGGATTATTACGGGCGGTGCTGCGATCTTGAGGCGGTGCGGCGGGAAAACCCCGGCGCGGCGGTGCTGTGCGATGCCGCGCACGGGGCGCATTTTGTTTTTGACCCGCAAAGGCTTCCGCTTGACGCCGGGGCGGCGGGGGCGGATGCCTGGACGGTGGGGGCGCACAAAACCTTGCCCGCGCCCACCCAAAGCGCTTATCTGCTGGTCAACCGCTCCGAAATGGCCGCGGATATGGAGCGCATCGTGCCCCTGATCACCACCACCAGCCCGTCCTATTTGCTGATGGCGGGGCTGGATGATGCCAGGGATTATATGCAGACCCATCCCTGCGAGCTGGAACGTCAGGCACAGCGGTGCTTCGATTTCGCGCAAAAATGCCTGCGGGAAACGTCGGTGCGCTGCCTGGGGGAAGACTGGGCGAAGGCGGCGGGCTTTGCCCGCAAGGATCCTCTGCGTCTGGTGCTGGATGTATCCGACACGGGGCTTACCGGGTGGCAGGTCTCAAATTTGCTGGAAGAGGCGGATATTTATGCGGAAATGGCCGATGCCCGCCGCGTGGTGTGCATCACATCTCCGCTGGATGAGACAGCAGATTACGAGGCGCTACTGAGCGCGCTGGTCGCCCTGCCCAAGGGACAGCCGCGCCGGCTGCCCACGCTGGGGGCGGACAAACCGGAGAAGGTCATGACGCCGCACCAGGCGCTGCTGGCACCCTGCCAATGGGTGGGGGTAGAGCAGGCGGCTGGGCGCATTGCGGCCCGCCCGCTGGGAGCCTACCCGCCGGGATGGCCGGTTTGCGTGGGCGGGGAGCGCATTGCACCTGCTGCGGTGGATGCGCTGAACATGGCGCAATGGATGGGCGGGCATGTGTTTGGCATGGCGGAAGATAAAATCTGCGTGGTAAAGTAAGGGAGGAAAGCATGAAAAAGTACGGCAGCGTCCTGTTTGATCTGGACGGAACCCTTGTGGATTCTGAGCCGGGGATCCATGAATCCATTTTATATGCGACCCGCAAGCTCGGCCTGCCCGACCCGGACAGCGCCACGCTGCACGCTTTTTTCGGGCCGCCGCTGCTGTATTCGTTCGAGACGATTTTAGGGCTGCCGCTGGAGGCGGCCGAAGAAGGTGTGCGCCTTTACCGGCAGGATTACGCGGCGCGAGGCGTGTATATCAGCCATGTTTTCCCCGGGATACCCGAAATGCTGCGTGCGCTGCACGCGGCCGGCATTTCCCGCCGCGTCGCCACCTCCAAACCAGAGCGGTTTGCCCGGCTGTTTTTGGAGCGTTACAATCTGGCGCCCTGGGTGGACAGTCTATCCACCCAGGGCAAGGACACGCGCAAGGCGGGAAAAGACGCCATCGTGGGCGAAGCACTGGCGCTGTGCCGGGGGTATGTGCCGGCGCTGATGGTGGGGGACACGCAGCATGATATTTTGGGCGGCGCTGCCAATGCTTTGGATGCGGCGGGCGTCACCTGGGGCGGAAACCCGCGGGAAGCCTTTTCGGGAGATAATCTGGTTTTTGTGGCGGACAACGCGCAGGAGCTGACTGCATTTATTTTAGGGGAGAAATGAGCATGAAGGGGCTGTTTATTACCTTTGAGGGAACCGACGGATCGGGTAAAACCACGCAGATGAATTTGCTGGCGCAGCGTCTGCGCCAAGAAGGGCGCACCGTACTGCTTTCGCGTGAACCGGGCGGCTGCCCCATTTCCGAAAAGATCCGCGCCATTTTGCTGGATCGGGATAATGCCGAAATGGACGCGGTCACCGAAGCCTATCTTTATGCCGCCGCCCGCGCGCAGCATGTGCGCCAGGTGATCCGCCCTGCACTTGCCCGGGGCGAGGTTGTGCTGTGCGATCGCTTTCTGGACTCCAGCCTGGCGTATCAGGCCTATGGCCGAGGCATGGGGGAGGACTTGGTCCGTGCCATCAACGCCCCGGCGGTAGACGGCCTTGTTCCGGATCTTACGGTCTATCTTGCGCTGGACGCCGAGGCGTCGGTGCAGCGCAGCCGCAGCCGGGGAGAACAGCCCGATCGGCTGGAGATGGCCGGTGTTTCCCTGCAGGAGAAGGTAGCCCGGGCATACGCACTGCTGGCGCATCGTGAGCCCGAACGCCTGGTCATGATAGACGCAGCCCAGCCCATCGCCCATACCCAGGAGAGAATCTGGAAACAAGTGGCTGCGCGTATTTTATAGTGACACTTTGCTAAACGTTGCGGCGTAAATCGGTAAAAACGTTCGGAATTCCTATTGATTTTTATGGGCGCTTGCATTATGATATCAGCATATTCCGGCGATAAAGGAGAACGATTTGTGGAAGAACTGAAACAGCGCATTGTGGAGCAGGGGCAGGTGCTGCCCGGCGGTGTCATCAAGGTGGGGGATTTCCTCAACCATATGATCGATGCCAAGCTGGCCGACAAAATCGCTGCGGAGTTCGTGCGCCGCTTTGACGGGGTGCCGGTGACCAAGGTGCTTACGGTGGAAGCCTCGGGCATTGCCTTTGGCGTGCTGACGGCGCTGCGCTTTGGCGTGCCGCTGGTGTTTGCCAAGAAAAACCGGGGAACCAACAGCGCCGGCGATGATTATTATCAGGCGCAGGTGCATTCCTACACGAAAAACACGGATTACGCCGTTACCGTATCCAAAAAGTATATCTGCCCGGAAGATCATGTGCTCATTGTGGATGATTTTTTGGCGCTGGGCGCGGCGGCGCAGGGCCTGATGCACATCGTGGCACAAGCCGGTGCGCAGGTGAGCGGCGTGGGCATTGTCATTGAGAAGGCCTATGAGCCCGGCGGAGAGAGGCTGCGCGCTCAGGGCGTGAGGGTGGAATCCCTCGCCCGTATTTCCAGCATCGACGGTGAAAGCATTACTTTCGCCGACGAATAAATGTGACCAATATTTGGAGGAGGAATATCATGAAAAAGATTCTGTCCGTGCTGCTGTGCGTGGCGCTGCTGGCGAGCTTCGGCCTGACCATGTCGGGCTGCCAGAGCGACAGCCCCAAGAACTTTAAGGTCGGCTTTATCTATGTCGGACCCGTGGGCGATGAGGGCTTCACCTATATGCACGACCTGGCTCGTCAGGCTGTGGAAAAAGAGCTGGGCATCACCACCTACTATGTTGAGAGCGTACCTGAGGGTGCTGAGTGCGCCACCCAGATCGAGAACCTGGTCAAGAAGGGCTGCAAGCTCATCTTCACCACCAGCTATGGCTTCATGGATTACACCGTGGAAATGGCTGAGAAGTACCCCGATGTAAACTTCATGCATTTCTCTGGTTATAAGACGGCCGCCAACCTGGGCACCTACATGGGCCGTATGTATCAGGCTCGTTACCTGGCCGGCATTGCCGCGGGCAAGGCCACCAAGACCAACAAGATCGGCTATACCGCCGCCATGCCCATCCCCGAGACCGTTCGTGGTATCGACGCCTTCACGCTGGGTGTGCGCTCGGTCAACCCCGAAGCCACCGTCAACGTGGTGTGGACCAACACCTGGGTAGACGCTGCCATTGAGAAGCAGGGAACCGAATCCTTGCTGGCTGCCGGCTGCGACGTGGTCGCCCAGCATCAGGATTCCGCCGCGGGCGTCATCGCCGCTGAGGCCGCCGGAGCGTACTCCACCGGCTATCACAGCTCCATGATCGCCAAGGCCCCCAAGGGTTACCTGACCAGCCCCATCTGGAACTTCACCGATTACTATCGCACCGTGATCAAGGACGCCATGGAGGGCAAGTTCTCCAATGAGCGCGTTTGGTACGGCCTGGACAATGGCCTGGTGCTGCTGGACCAGTTCGGCCCCTCGGTCACCGATGAGACCAAGACGCTGATTTCCGAGAAGGAAGCGCTGATCAAGAGCGGTGATTGGGATGTCTTCACCGGCCCCATCAAGGATCAGGACGGCAACGTCAAGATCGCCGAAGGCCAGAAGATGACCGATGACGAGATGGAAAACATGATGTGGTTCGTGGAAGGCGTTGTTGGCAGCGTTGAGGCCAAGTAAGCGTTCCAATCTGTAGATCTTCCGGCTGTCGTGCCGCGTAGCGCGGCAGCCGGTATTTTATTTTTTCACTGTACATTTTTTCTCACAATCGCTCTTGCGGGCGATTGCGAGAAAAGCTGTTCAGCAGGATGGAAAAATGGCGAAAGGCTCTTGCCGCGCCGTGTTCCATCCGCTATGATAAAAAAGAAATTCGGAATCTGCCGGCGACACTTCCTTGCGGAGCGCCGCCGTCCTGTTTTCAAAAAACACGGAGGGAAGCGTATACCATGCCCGAAGCGACAGTTGAATTGCGGGGAATCACCAAAGGGTTCCCGGGAGTCATGGCCAACGAAAATGTGGACTTTACCGCATATCGCGGCGAGATCCATGCGCTGCTGGGGGAAAACGGCGCAGGAAAATCCACATTGATGAACATTTTGGCCGGTTTATACCGCCCGGACAGCGGCGACATCCTGATTGAAGGAAAAAAGCAGGACTTTCACCGCCCGGCCGATGCGATTTCTGCCGGGATCGGCATGATCCATCAACATTTTAAGCTGGTGGATAATTTTACCGTTGCGGAAAATGTTGCTTTGGGTCATGAAAAAACCGGCTTTTTGGTGAACAAGAAGAAAATGGCTCAGGATATTGCCGCCGTTGCGACGGCCAACGCGCTGGAGCTGGACATGAACGCGTATGTTTGGCAGTTGTCCGTGGGTGAGCAGCAGCGGGTGGAGATCCTGAAGATGCTTTATCGCAACGCGCGTATCCTGGTTTTGGACGAACCCACCGCCGTGCTGACCCCGCAGGAGAGCACCCGGCTTTTCGATACCCTGCGAGAGATGGCCCGCAACGGATGCACCATTATCATCATTACCCATAAGCTGGCGGAGGTTTGCGACGTGGCGGATCGCGTCACGGTGATGCGCCGAGGAAAACTTTCAGGCGCTGCGCAGGGGGAGGAGATCAATTATCAGAACCTGACCTCCATGATGATGAACGAAAATATCAAGATCGACGCCAATGTTCCCCGGGGAACCCCGGGCGAAGACGTGCTTTGCGTGAAGGATCTGAGGGTTCTGGGCGTAAAGGGCACCGTGGCGGTGGATGAAATCAGCTTTTCCCTGCGCGCCGGAGAGATCCTGGGTGTGGCAGGCGTGGCGGGCAACGGGCAGCGCGAACTGACCGAGGCCATTTGCGGGCTGCGCCCCGCGGAGCAGGGAACGCTCACCTTCAACGGCCGGGACATGACCCGGGAAAGTGTGCGTCGGCGCATTGATGAGGGGCTGGCTTTTGTTCCGGAGGATCGCCTGGGCACAGGCCTGGTGGGCAACATGAACATGGCGGATAACCTCCTCTTGCGCACTTATTGGAGCAAAGAGGCCGGCAAAGGCATGAATATTGATTATTCCAAGGTCAACGCCAAGGTTGACGAGGCCATTGCCGAGTATGACATCGCCGTGGGCAACAAAAAAGCGCCGGTGCGGCTGATGTCGGGGGGCAACCTGCAAAAGGTCGTGCTGGCGAGGGAGCTGTCGCTGGAACCCAAGGCCATTGTGGCGGCTTATCCCGTGCGCGGGTTGGACATCGGCGCCATGGAGATGATCTACAACCTTTTGGTCAGCGAGCGGGATCGGGGCGCAGGCGTGCTGATGCTTTCAGAGGATCTGGACGCACTGCTTAAATACAGCGACCGCATTATGGTGCTGTACCGTGGGCGCGTAATGGGGATTATGGACAAAGCCGAGGCGCGGATCGGCCGCATCGGCATGATGATGATGGGGACGACTCCCGAGGAGGTAGCGAAGATTGAAGCGGTTTCTCACGTTTGAAAAACGCTCCGCAGGCACTTCGGCCGGCGTGTTTGTGATGCGCGTGCTGGCCATCGCCTTTGCGGTGCTGATTACGGCGCTGCTGCTGCTGGCAGTGGGCAAAACGCCGGCAAAGACCGGGAGCATTCTGTACTGTTTGTTTATCCAGCCCTTCTTTTCGGATTACGGCATTGCCGACACGTTTAAATCGGCCATCCCGCTGATCATTCTTTCCATCGGCGTGGGGCTGGCGTTTAAGGTGAAGCTGTGGAACATCGGCGCTGAGGGGCAAATGGCGGTGGGTGCCATGGCGGCGGCGGCCATCCCGATCTATTTTCCCAATATGTCGGGTGTGCCCATGATCCTGTTGATGGCCACGGTCTCCATCGTGGCAGGCATGGTGTGGGGTGCCATTGCGGGCATTCCCAAGGCCTATTTGGGGGCGAACGAAACCATAACCACGCTCATGCTCAACTATGTGGCGCTCAAGCTGGTGCAGGCGCTGGTGCTGGGGCCCTGGCGCGATCCCAACGGAAAGGGCTTTCCCGTGGCACCGCTGCTGCCCAAGCAGGGCTGGCTGGCCACGTTTGGCTCCTCCGGCATCCATCTGGGCATTTTGCTGGCGCTGGCGCTGGTCGTGATCTATTGGTTTGTCATGTCTCGCAACCGCTGGGGTTATGAGATCCGCGTAACGGGAGAAAGCGCCAAGGCGGCGCAGTATGCGGGCATCAACGTAAAGCGCAACATGGTGCTGGTGCTCCTGATCTCCGGCGCCATTTGCGGCTTGGGTGGCATGGTGGAGCTGACCGGCCGCGCCCATCGGCTGGACGCCAACCTGACCAACGGAATGGGTTTTACCGCCGTGATCATCGCCTGGCTGTCCAAGCTGAATCCCTTTGGCATTGTGGTCATGTCGCTGTTTATGGCCGGGCTGACCAACGGCGGCGGCTATGCGCAGACCGAGGGCATCCCCGGCGCCATCGCTACCATGATTCAGGGCATTCTGCTGTTTTCCGTGCTGGGGTTTGATATTCTCACGCGCTATAAGATCTACATCGGCGGCAAGGTGATCGACCTGGAAGCCATGGGGATCAGCGTGAAGCAAGGGGTAAGCAAGCTGTTCAAGGGGGGCAAGAAGCATGGATCTTAGTATGATTACTGGTCTTATGACCGCCATGGTGGCCGCCGGAACGCCGTATTTGCTGGCTTCTTTGGGCGAGATCGTCACCGAAAAGGGCGGCATCCTGAACCTGGGCGTGGAAGGCATGATGCTGGTAGGCGCCGTAGCGGGTTACATTACCGCGGTAAAAAGCAACAGCTTGCTGCTGGCAATTCTGGTGGGCGTGTTGGCCGGCGGGCTGATGGCCGCCATCCATGCCTTTTTGTGCATCACGCTCAAAGCCAACCAGGTGGTGAGCGGACTGGCGCTGACCATTTTCGGAACGGGCCTTTCGGCCTTTTTGGGAAAAGACGTGGTGGGCGTGGTCACCGATACGCTCTTTCATAACGCGCCCATTCCGGGCCTGCGTTCCATCCCCGTGGTGGGGGAAGCCTTGTTTAACCAGACACCCTTGGTCTATGTGGCCATATTGATGGTTCCGGTGCTGTGGTTTGTGCTTTCCAAAACCTCCCTGGGCATGAAGATCCGCAGCGCGGGGGAAAACCCGGCAGCGACGGACGCAGCCGGTGTCAACGTGTTTGCCGTGCAATATGGCTGCACCATTTTCGGCGGCATGATGGCGGGGCTGGCGGGCGTGTTTCTCACGCTGGCTTACAACAACACCTGGATGGAGAACATTTCGGCCGGTCAGGGCTGGATCGCCGTGGCGCTGGTCATTTTCGCCCGCTGGAATCCGTGGAAGGCGCTGCTGGGGTCGTATTTGTTCGGGTTGGTTGCCATTTTAGGTCTGCGCCTGCAGGCGGTGGGGATCAGCATTCCCACACAGCTCTTCAATATGCTGCCTTACCTGCTTACGCTGGCAGTGATGATCTTTGGCACGGGCAAGGTCGGAGGAAAGCGCAGCGACGGCGCGCCGGCATCCCTGTCGGTGCCCTATGACCGCGAAGCAAGATAAAAAGCCCCTTGACAATCCCCCGCGCGTGGGGTATCATGACAGACAATAATTCCCGCAAGGACGGAGAAGAGTAAGCATTTTACCCGGCTAACAGAGACAGATGCACCAAGCTGCAAGCATCTGGCCGCGGAGATGCCCAAGACCACCTCCACAGCGGCATGGGTGCGCCCTCTACAGCGCATAAGAGCCGAAATGAAGGGTGGAACCGCGGAACTTTGACCGCCCCTTTTGCTGTGATATGCAGCAGAAGGGGCGGTTTTTTTATTTCAAGGAAAAGGAGAAAGGGATCATGTTTGCAACCCTGAAGGATGGATCAAAAAGGGAATTTGCGGCCGGAAGCCGTGCCATTGACGTAATCGCTCAGATCAGCCAGGGGCTGGCGCGCCACACGCTGGCCGTGGAGATCGACGGACAGATGCATGAGAGCTCAACCGTATTAGAGAAGGACTGCGTTTTGAACGCGCTGACCTTTGCCGATGAGGCAGGGCGCGCGGTTTATCGCCATACGGCGTCCCACGTGATGGCGCAGGCGGTAAAGCGCCTGTTCCCCGAGGCGAAGCTGGCCATTGGCCCGGCCATTGAGAACGGCTTTTACTACGATTTTGACACCGAGCGCGCATTTACCCCCGCCGACATGGAGGCCATCGAGGCGGAGATGAAGAAGATCATCAAGGAAGATCTGCCCCTGGAGCGCTTTGAACTGCCCCGCGAAGAGGCCATCGCCTTTATGCAGGAAAAGGGAGAGCCCTACAAGGTGGAGCTCATCCGCGACTTGCCTGAGGACGCCGTGATCTCCTTCTATAAACAAGGGGATTATACCGACCTGTGCGCCGGGCCGCACTTGAAAAGCACCGGCGGCATCAAGGCCTATAAGCTCATGTCGCTGGCGGGCGCGTACTGGCGCGGCAATGAGAAGAACAAGATGCTTCAGCGCATTTACGCCACCGCGTTTGACAAGAAGGCCGATCTGGACGCCTATATTACCCGCATTGAAGAGGCCAAGCGGCGCGACCACCGCAAGCTCGGCAAGGAGCTGGGTCTGTTTTTGCTGATGGACGAGGGCCCCGGCTTCCCGTTCTTTTTGCCCAAGGGCATGACCCTGAAAAACACCCTCATCGATTATTGGCGTCAGGTGCATAAGCGCTATGGCTATACGGAGATCTCCACGCCCATCATCCTGAACCGCCAACTGTGGGAGAGAAGCGGCCACTGGGATCACTACAAAGAAAATATGTACACCACCGTCATCGACGAGACGGAGTTCGCGGTCAAGCCCATGAACTGCCCCGGCGGAATGCTGGTGTACAAGGCAGAGCCGCATTCCTACCGCGACCTGCCCTTGCGCTGCGGCGAGCTGGGTCTGGTGCATCGCCATGAGGCCTCGGGTACCCTGCATGGGCTGTTCCGCGTGCGCTGCTTCACCCAGGACGATGCGCATATCTTTATGACGCGCGATCAGATGAAGGACGAGATCAAGGGTGTGGTTCGCCTTTTTGACGAGGTATATTCCCTCTTTGGTTTAAAATATGACATTGAGCTGTCCACCATGCCCAAGGATCACATCGGCAGCGAAGAGGAGTGGGAGGAAAATCAAAACACGCTGAAGGAAGCCATCACCGAGATGGGCAAGAGCTTCACCATCAACGAGGGCGACGGCGCGTTTTACGGCCCCAAGCTGGACTTCCATCTGGAGGACTGCCTGGGTCGTACCTGGCAGTGCGGCACCGTGCAGCTGGACAGCCAGCTGCCTGAGCGTTTCGAGCTGGAGTACGTGGGCGCAGACGGCGAAAAGCATCGTCCCATCATGATCCACCGCGTGGTTTTCGGTTCTATCGAGCGCTTCATCGGCATTCTCACCGAGCATTTTGCCGGCGCGTTCCCGCTGTGGCTGGCACCGGTGCAGGTCAAGCTGCTCACCATCACCGACCGCGCGCAGGAATATGCGGCTGACGTTGCCAAGCGGTTGGATGCGGCGGGCGTGCGTGCGGAGGTAGATGCCCGCAACGAGAAGATCGGCTTCAAGATTCGCGAGGCCCGTCTGGAGAAGGTGCCTTATTTGCTGGTGCTGGGCGATAAAGAGGTGGAGGAAGGCACTTTGGCGGTGCGCAAGCGCGGCGCGGAGGATACGGTCTCCATGTCCGTGGACGACTTCCTTGCCGCCGCCGGCAAGGAGATCGCGGATAAAGTGATTTTTTAACCGATAAAATATAACGCAATAAAAGGTAACCCCGTCGAAGTGCACTTCGCACTTAGGCGGGGTTGTTCTGTGTATGGGTTAAATGAAAAAGCACAGACCCATCGTAAATACGCTCAGGACAAGATCAACGATCAATTGCACGGTGCCCGAAGCGATGCCCGGCAAAAGGCCGGCCGTGGCCATGCCCTTGCCCGGTGCCCGCTGGCAAAGCTCCACGATGCCCAGCACGACCGCCGCGACGAAAACCAGCTAGAGCGGATTGAGCAAAAACCCCACCAGACCGCAGACCAACGCGGCAATGGAAACACCCGGGCGGGTAAGCTTGGAAACGGGATAAGCAGCGGCATTGGACATGGGAGAGCCTCCTTGCTTTTTTTAAGTATAGCAATAATTTGCAAAAAAGAAAAGATGCCGCCGAATCCGGGGTTGCATCACTTCTTCGGGCAAGGTATAATCGAAAACGTAGTATGGTAGCCGGATTTTTACCGGGTATTTTCAGCAGCATGGAAGAAAGGCAGGATACCCCTATGCAATTTTTGCTCTTTGGCGTGTACGCCGCAATTTTGATCGCCATCGCGATCTACTCCTCCAAACGAACCAGCAGCCTAAAAGACTTCTTTCTCGGCGGGCGCAACGTGGGCCCGTGGATGAGTGCGTTTGCCTATGGCACAACGTATTTTTCGGCTGTCATTTTTATTGGCTATGCCGGGCGTTTCGGATGGAACTTTGGCCTGTCTGCCGTATGGATCGGCATCGGAAACGCGTTGATCGGCAGCTTGCTGGCGTGGTTGGTGCTGGCCAAGAAAACCCGCCGTATGACCCACGAGCTGGGGGTCAGCACCATGCCGGAGTTCTTTGAGGCGCGCTTCGGCAGCCGAAACCTGAAGATCTTTTCGGCGCTGCTCATTTTCGTTTTCATGGTTCCGTATTCGGCTTCGGTCTATCAGGGCTTGAGTTACCTTTTTGAAGCGGCTTTTGGCATCCCGTTTATTTATTGCATTTTGGGCATGGCCGTGCTTACGGCGATTTATCTGGTCATGGGCGGCTATTTCGCCACCGCGCTTTCCGATTTTTTCCAGGGCATCATTATGATCGTGGGTGTGGCGCTGGTGATCGTCAAGGTGGTCTCCAACCCTGCGGTGGGCGGCTTCGCGGCGGGCATGGACAAGCTCTTTGCCGTCGACCCGGACCTGACCTCCCTGTTTCGCACCACCGATGTGTGGAAGCTGATTTCCCTGGTTCTGCTCACCTCTTTGGGCAGCTGGGGTCTGCCGCAGATGATTCACAAATTTTATGCCATAAGGGATGAGAAGTCCATCAATAAAGCCACGGTCATTTCCACGCTGTTTGCGCTGGTGGTGGGCGGCGGCGCTTATTTTCTGGGCGTGTTTGGTCGGCTGTATATGCAGGAAATGCCGGCAAATGTGGATTCCATCGTGCCGACCATGCTCAACACGGCGCTGTTGGGCAGCGTGGGCGGAGAGATCCTGCTGGGGGTGGTGGTGATCCTGGTGCTGTCGGCCAGCATGTCCACGCTGTCCTCGGTGGTGCTGACGGCCAGCTCGGCTTTGTCGATGGATCTGATCAAGGGAGTCTTTTGCCCCGCGATGCCGGAGAAGAAGGTAAAGTTGCTGATGCGTGTGCTGTGCGGCGCGTTTGTTGCCGTGTCGGTGCTGCTGGCGGTGTTTAAGATTGAGACGATCGTGACGCTGATGTCCATCTCCTGGGGCACGCTGTCAGGCGCGTTCCTGGGGCCGTTCCTGCTGGGGCTGTGGAACCGGCGCACCGGCAAGGCCGCCGCCTGGGCGGGAATGCTGACGGGCTTTGGCGCTGCGGTGCTGCTGAATTTGCTGCCGCGCTGGGGCGTGTTCACCTTTGTGGATTCTCCCACGGCTGGCGTGATTGCCATGGTGCTGGGAGTCGCGGTGACCTTTGCTGTGACGGTGATTTGCCCGCAGGAGGCACCCGCGGCGCAGCCGCAAATCACCGAAGAAAGCTGAAAAAAGGTATAGCTTTTTGCGCCTCCGTTCATACTTTTGCCAGCAACGGAGGTGAGAAGTATGAAAAAGAAAGAGACCCTCGCGTATGTGAAGTGACCCCAAAAAGTTAGACAAATATTTTTATTAAGCAACCGAGAGGGCTTGTTGTCTGTGAATTGCAGGTGGCAAGCCCTTTAGCTTTGCCTTGCTACGGCGGTTGTTGTAGTAATTAAGA
>JAQUVY010000081.1 GCA_028693155.1 Eubacteriales bacterium | reverse complement strand
CCCGGCCGGTATTCCCGAATGCCGTTCACCAAAAACGGATCGGGCTGAATATAGCGGCGCACCACCGTGTCCCCCTGCCAGCGGCGGGAGGGAACGCGCAGCATTTCAAAATCACCGATGGGCGGATACACCAGCACCTCCAGCCCCAGCGGGCGGGTTTGGCTGGTGTTTGCAAAGCCAAACACATCCCCGCAGGACAACGATACCGATTCCATGCGGTATGCGCCGCGCTTCAGGCAGGTCACCTCATGGGTGCGGGTGATGCGCTGGTAGGGTCCCATGGCAAACACGCTGTGGTGATACAGATCCTCGTTGATGTCCAAATCGGCCTGCCGGCCAAAGCGCAGGTTGGGCGACATGCGCGTTTCCAGCCGGATCCAGGGCATGGGCAGCAGCTTCATGTTGCCCAGCACCTCCACCATTTGCAGCTTCTCGCCCTGATAAACAGCGGTTTTTGTGAAATAGCGGCGATAGGTGATGTTTTTCATTCCCCAAAGGCGATAGACGAGCACCTGCGCCGCAGCCAGCACCACCGCCACCGCCATGATCCATACGATGTTCACGCGTTAGTCCTCCAGCGTCTCAGCCGGAACCTCCACCTGAGAAAGGGCTTGCTCCACCACGGCCTGCGCCGCCTTGCCGCCCCCGCCAAACTGGCTGCGGCAGATGATGCGGTGCGCCAGCACGCCCTGCGCCATGGCCTTGATGTCGTCGGGCAGCACATGGTCGCGCCCCCGCAGCAGCGCGTGCGCCTGGGCGGCGCGCGCCAGCGCCAAGCTGGCGCGCGGGCTGGCACCCAGCACCACGTCCGGCGCGGTGCGGGTGGCCTCGGTCAGGCGCACCAGATAATTCATCAGCTCGGGCACCATTTTGACCGCGCGGGAGCAGGCGCGCATCTCCAGCAGCTCCTGCGCCGAGGCAACGGGCAAAAGCGCTGCGGCCGCGTCGTCCTGCAAAAAGCGCTCCACAATGCCCACGCCCTCCTGGGTGGTGGGGTACCCCATGGACAGCTTGAGCAGGAAGCGGTCCAGCTGCGCCTCGGGCAGCGGGAACGTGCCCTGGGTCTCCACCGGGTTTTGGGTGGCGATGACCAGGAAAGGATCGGGCAGCGGGTAGGTCACACCGTCCACCGTCACCTGCTTCTCCTCCATACATTCCAGCAGCGCCGCCTGGCTGCGGGGGGTGGCGCGGTTGATCTCGTCGGCCAGCAAAATATTGGCAAACACCGGCCCGCGCTTATACTCAAACTCGCCCGTCTTTTGGTTGTAAATGCTCATGCCCGTCACATCCGAAGGCAGCAGGTCGGGCGTAAACTGAATGCGCCGAAACACCATGTCCACCGAGCGGGCGACCGAGCGCGCCAGCAGCGTCTTGCCCGTGCCGGGCACATCCTCCAGCAACACATGGCCGCCGCACAGCAGCGCCACCAGCAGCTTCTCCACCGTATCTTCGCGCCCCACCACCGCGCGGGCAATATTCTTTTGAATGATAAGGGCCTTTTCGGCCGCCTCTTCCCAGTTCATAACAGGCCTCCCCTTCGCCCCGCGCACGCGCGCGGAAACGCTTTTGGCTCATTATACCATCGCCAAAGTGCAAACAAAACGGCGCCAAGCGCCGTTTTCGTATACAATATTTAGTTTAACTATTCATATCCATGCACTAATCGTCCAAATCCAGCGAAATGCGCTGGGTCTTGAGCATGTCCAGCCCGGGAAAGCCCTGTTCCTCCGGCTGCGGCTCCTCCTTGGGCGGGGCAAAGCTTCCGTCCAGCTCAAAAGCCGGCGCCACATATCCCTGCAGGTCGGCGGCGTGCTCCAAAATGCCATGGGGCAGCGCGGCGTTCTCCTGCTGGATCTTCTCCAGCGATTCCAGCTTGTCGTCCTGCAGCTCTTCCTCCAGCTGGCGCTGCACATCCTTGAGCATGTCTGCCACCCGGCGGCGCACATAGCGCATCTCGTTGCGGGTGCTCTCCAGCTCGCTGCGGCCGTCGGCGCAGTATTTGTCGCACTCGGCCTGCACCGAAGCGGCGCGCGCTTGGGCATCGCTTAAAATAGCGGCAGCGCGGTCGCGGGCGTTGCTGAGGGTGTGGTCGGCATTGCTGCGGGCGGTGGCGGTGATCTCCTGCGCGTTGGTCTGCGCAGCGGTCATCATGTCCTGGGCGGTGCGCTTGGCCGCCTCCAGGGTTTCCTGCATGGTCTGCTCAATTTTATGATAGGCCTCCAGGCGCTCCTGCAGGCCGGAAATGGTCTGCTCCTGCTCGTGGATCTTGGCGTTGAGCGCCTCCACCTCCCGGCTCATTTCATCCAGAAAGTCGTCGATCTCCTGCCCCCGGTAATTGCGAAACGCCGTAACACGGAACTGCTTCCCCTGAATATCCTTAGATGTAATGCCCATAGCTCCCTCTCCCCCTGTCAAAGATAACGTTGGATACGGATAAAACGGCGCCCCTTGCGCGAAACGCCGCCAATCTCGGTTAACACCGCGCGCCCCTTCCCCGCCAAAGAGAGCACCGCTCCCTCCTGCGCCAGCGCGTCGCAGCGCTGCTCGGGCACATGGTTCAGCTTGACCAGCCCCGCCCGGATGGCCTGCGCGGCCTTTTCCCGGGAAATGGCGTAGGCGATGCCCACCAGAGCGTCCAGCCGCAGCGAGGACACCGTGGATACGATCTCCCGGGTCTCCCGGTCGGGCTCGGCACTTTGACCCTCCTGCGCCCGGCTCACCTGCACCGAGGCGCGACCCGCCCGAAGCAGGTTTTCCTGCACATAGGCCGCCAGCTCCTCCAGCACCCAAACCAGCGCCTTTCCCTCCTGAACCAAAATATCGCCGAAGCTGTCCCGCTCCACGCCCAGGTTCATCAGCGCGCCCAAAATGTCCCGGTGCGCCGGCGCGGCAAACCGCGCGTCCCAGCTGATCCACAGCGGGGCAATGGGCGGCTGTGCCGACATATCCCCGCCCAGCAGCGCGGCCACGCAGCGCTCCGCGCCCTCGTACCCGCCGCACAGCTGCACCGGCACGCCTTCCCGGCGAGCCAGCGCGGCCAGCGCCGCCGCCTGTGCTGGGTCAAGAAAGCGGGTATATACAACAATGCCCCGACCGCGGGCGCGGCGGAGCTGATCCAACCAGCGAGCCTCTTCTCCTGCGCTGGCCATGGGTTAGAACAGCAGGTTATAGACCCACACCAGCAGCCGACTGAGCAGCTGCAGGGCGATCATCGCCAGCACGGGAGAAAAATCCAGCCGAATGCCGGAGGTAAAAAGGCGATCCAGCAGGTTGCGAAACGGACGCTCCACCGGGTCGACGATGCGGGTGAGCAGCTGCATAAAGCGGTTATACGGCTTTAAAAACCAACTGCACAGCGCGGTGATCAAAATCAGGGTGGCGTAGGCGTCCAGCGCCCACACGGTCACCTGAAACGCATAATACACGATCCTTGTCAGTATCTGCATGACTTATCCTCAGCGGACCGGCCGGAAATGGCCGGTGTTTCCCTGAAAGTTGGAGGGCAGGTTGTTGATAAAGTTTCCCGAAATATCCACATTGGAGGGTGCCACCAGAAAAATGCCCCGGGAAATTTTGCGCACGCTGCCGTCCAGCGCGTACACCGCGCCAGAAATAAAGTCCAGCACGCGCTGCGCCACGTCAATTTTCAGGTTTTCCAGGTTGATGATGATGGCACGGTGGGCTTTCAGCTCGTCGATGATGCGCTGGGTGTCGTCGTAGGACTGGGGCTGATACACCACCACGCGGATGCCCGCGCCGGCGGAAGCAGAACTAGGCATACCGACCACCTTTCCCGCCGAGGGGTTGTGCAGGGAACGCATCCCCACATCTCCCGCCGACGTGTCGATGGGGCGGGGCTGCATGGGGCGGCTGTCCGCGCCATAATAACCCGCGCCGCCGGCAGGCGGCGTGTAGGTGCGCGCGCCGGTGGCCGGCACGGCTCGGGACGCCGTCATCGAAGGCTGGGAATAGGTCGGCGCGGCAGCAGAAGCCCGCGCGCCGGCGCGAGGCTGCGCCTGAGGCTCGCCTGCGGGCGGCACGGCGTCCTGCCCGGCCTCATAGCCCTCCTCTGTGTCGCCGCGATTGACCTCCATGCCAATCGCCGACAAAAAGCCGTTGACGAATTTATTTGCCATCTGAAAAATTCCTCCTATGGGCGGGGACGCCCGCCAAAGATGCTGCTGCCCACGCGCACCATGGTCGCGCCATAGCCGACAGCGGTCTCAAAGTCATGCGACATCCCCATTGACAATATCTCCATTGAAAAGCCCTGCCGCGCAGCCTTTTCCCAGAGTTCTCTTGTGTTGGCAAACCAGCGGTCAGGCTCCTGACCCGCCGGCGGTACGCTCATCAGCCCCCGCAGGCGAACATGCGGCGTCTGCGCCGTCATATCCAGCAGTGCGTCCAGCTCCCCGGGCGCCACGCCGCCTTTGGCGGGCTCCTGCGCAATGTTTACTTCGATTAAGATGTCCTGGATCACGCCCAGCCCCGCGGCGGTGCGCTCGATCTGGCGCAAAACCGTTTCCCGATCCACCGATTGAATGAGGCAGGCCTTGCCAACCAGATATTTTACCTTATTTGTCTGCAGTTGTCCAATAAAGTGCCAGCGGCACTGGGGAAACTGCGGCTGCTTGTCCCGGAACTCCTGGGCGTGGTTCTCTCCGAAATCCAGCTGCCCCATGGCAGCGGCCTGCGCCACGCGCTGCGCCTCCACATATTTGGACACCGCCACCAGCGTGATGTCGCCGGGCGATCGGCCGGCGGACGCCGCCGCCGCGTGCAATCTTTCCCGCACCTGCGTCAAATTTTCCTCGATGCTGCTCATCGAAATCGCTTCCTCGCTCATGGTAGGATCACCCGCTGTCCCACCGTCAGCACGCCGCCGCTGCCCTTGCTTTCGGTCACGATGGCCTGGCGGTTATCGCTGGCCATGACCTCCACCTCTACCGCGGTCACGCCCTGCGCGGTCTTCACCTGCACGGCATAGCCGCCGCCTTCGGTGGTCTGCACCGCCTTGACCGGCACCTTAAAGCCCTCGGCGCTGCGCCCCACATGCCCGGTGATGCGGCGCATGGAGGTCACGCTTTGCGCACCCTTGGTCATTTCCAGCACAGCCAGCACCTGGCCGCCCTCGGGCACATAGCGCACCACCTTGGCTTCCACGGTCTCGCTGATGCCGTCAAAGGTCACCTCGCAGGTCGCGCCCTCGGTCATGGTGCTTTCGTTTTTGCCCATCACCACCAGCGCATACCAGTGGGTGGGGTTGACGATGCGGCACAGCGGCTCGCCCGCGGCGCGCAGGCCCGAGCTAAAGTCCAGAATATCGCCTTTGAGCACCTGCTTTTCCAGGGTGGTGACGATCTTCGGGGTCATTTGGTCGATATTTGCCACGGTCAGCTGGCTTTCCAGATTGTCAAAGATATAGCTGATATAGCCGTCCGCGGTGGCGGCGGCCGCCGAGCGCGTCTCGTCTATCTTGCTTTGCAGGCCGGTTTCCTGATCGTACAGCTTTTGCAGATAATCGTCGGGCGTGATGATCTGCTTCATCAGCGCCTGACGGCGGGTCATCAGATCCTTCAGCTCCCGCTCATAGGTCAGCAGGGAGCCGGTGCGCAG
Source organism: Eubacteriales bacterium (assembly GCA_028693155.1). Taxonomy (GTDB): domain Bacteria; phylum Bacillota; class Clostridia; order Christensenellales; family UMGS416; genus STF2-111. The sequence continues at coordinate 5,159 of JAQUVY010000081.1, read as the reverse complement.
CTGGGCGGTGCACTGGCGGATCTCCTCCAGCTTGGCGCTGATCTGCGTGTTGAGCGTTTCCAAATCGGCATTGATCACGTTGGCCAGAATGTTGTTCTCCTGATAATCCTTGATCTTCTGCTGCAGCGTAATCAGGTTCTGCATATTTTTGTCGTTATATCCCGAGGTGTACAGCATGGCGACGGTGCCCCCGTTGGTCACCATCTCGCCCTCGGCAGCGATGCACATCACCCGGGCCTGCGCCTGCGCCGGCACCACCGTCTCGTCCCTGAGCACCACCGCGGAGATCTCCTGATCCGTATCCAGGCGTCCCCACTCCACCGTGGGGGGCAAAAACAGGCGCACCAACGCCACCATGCCCCAGGCTACCAATCCCAGCGCAACGGCCAGGACGATAAAAAAGCGCGGTTTGATCTTCATTTTCATTTTTTGCGGCGTGGCGCTTCGTTTGGCGGGCATGATCTTCTCCTTGCTTGGTGCACCCCGGCGCACAATAACGCTATGCTACCATATTAAGAGTATAAGAATTATACAATATTTATCCTGCCCAGGGCAAGCCGCTCCCCGGGTTCTGCCGCCGTTTTCACAAATATTTTGCATTTTGACCCGCTTTGGGAGTATTTGTTTCTCATTTGCGAAGGAAAAATCCTGCCGCAAAGGCAAAAACTGCCACGCCTTTGCAAAACAAGCGCCCTTTCGCCGTGCCTTGCGGGCAAAAAAAGATCCCCTCGCCGACGGCAAGGGGATCTTCCTATGTGCAAATGATTTAGGGGCGATACACGCACACCAGCTTCTCACGCAGCTCAAACTTTGCCTCCGTGAGCATCTGTTCAATGTATCCGGTCGCTTCTCCCGACCAGCCGTGGGAGCCGAAAGCCTGCCCGATGCGACCCTTGGGCGCCAGACCCTTCAGGTAGCACAGGAACGCTGCCACCGACGGCATGACCGAGCGGTTCAGCGTGGGCGAGCCCACACAAATGTACTTTGCCTCCAAAAGGGCGTCCATCGCCCGGGAGATGTGGTTTTCCCGCAGGTCGATGAGGCGCACCTCCACGCCCTGCGCTTCAAACTCGTCTTTCAGGCGATGCGCCAGCATCTCGGTGGAACCCCACATGGTGTCAAAGACGATGACGGCCAGGTCGTCACGCACGCGGTTGTTGGCCCAGTCGGCGTACTTTGCCAGCAACGCGGAAATAACATCGGGCGTGCGCCAGATGACGCCGTGGCTGGGGGCGATGGTGTTCAGCGTCAGCCCGCCCAGCGCCTTGAGCGCGGCGTTCACCTGGGTGCCAAAGGGCATCACGATGTTGGCGTAATAATCTCGGGCACGCTCCAGGCTGGTTTTCGCGCCCACCTCGTCGGCAAAGCGGCTGACCGTGGCCTGATGCTGGCCAAAGGCGTCGTTGGAAAACAGGATGCCGTCCTCCTGCAGGTAGGTCACCATGTTGTCCGGCCAGTGCACCATGGGCGTGGCCACAAACTGCAAGGTATAGTTGCCCAGGGAAAGCGTATCGCCGGTCTTGACCACCTGATAGTTCCAGTCGGGGCTGTAGTAGACGCTCAGGCCCTTTTTGCCGTTGGCCGTGGTGATGACCGGGGCGTTGGGCGCGGCGGCAACCGCCGCCGCCAGCGCGCCTGAATGATCCGGCTCCACATGGTTGGACACGATGTAGTCGATCTTCGCCGGGTCGATCACCTGGGCGATGTTCTCCATCATGACCTTGGTAAAGGGGGCCTTTACGCTGTCGATGAGGGCGATCTTCTCGCCCAGAACCAGATAGGCATTGTAGGTGGTGCCGTAAGGAACCTGATAGCCGTGGAACTCTCTTACGTCGGCATCAACCGCGCCCACCCAATATACATGATCGTTAAGCTGAACAGCAGGCATAGGCGTTATGCAACCTCAAAGGCGTCTTTGCCTGCGCCGCACAGCGGGCACACCCAATCCTCAGGCAGGTCGGCAAAGGCCGTGCCGGGGGCGACGCCGTTGTCCGGATCTCCCGCTTCGGGATCATATACATACCCACACAGAGTGCATTCATACTTTTCCATTTTCATATCTCCTCGCAATATCATATTTTTGCCGCGAACCTTTTTCAGCATGGCCCGTTTTGCTTATAGATATACCACAAAAATCCAGCGCGCTAACACGCAGCGCCAAATATTTTTTCTGTGAATTTTTTACGAAACCGCCCCCGCAGCGGGCAATATTTTGCTTTCTTGGAAAATTTCTATAAAAATTGTACCTTTCTTTGTAATTAATTTCACAAAACCCTATTGCATTATCCCGGTATTCCGTTATAATGGGAATTGCTTCAAGCCCGAAATGTGCAGCCGGACAGGAAAGCGGTCTGATCTTCAGGCCGAGCTCATGTGCCGAACCGGCGGAAAGCCGCCGCCTAATTCCAAGTAATGAGTCCTCGCTTTTTTCACAGCAGGATGGTTCCTTGGCCTGAGCGGATTGAGTAAGGAACCGTTCGCGAGCATGCGCATGTTTGTGCCCCACCATCGTGCTTATAAGCAAACCAAAAATCAAAGCGAGGTAAAGTATTCCATGTACCAAGACAAGACTCTCATTTGCAAAGATTGTGGCCAGGAGTTCGTGTTCACCGCCGGTGAGCAGGAGTTCTACGCTGAAAAGGGTTTCGCCAACGAGCCCACCCGCTGCAAGGCTTGCCGTTCCGCCCGTAAGGCTGAGCGCAACAGCGATCGCCCTGCCCGTCAGATGTTTGACGCAGTCTGCGCTGAGTGCGGAGCCCCCACCCAGGTGCCTTTCGAGCCCACTTCCGGCCGTCCGGTGTATTGCCGCGACTGCTTCCGTCGGCACCAGAATCATTAATCTAAATCTCTTATTCTGACCAACCAGCCCGGTCCCCTTCTCGGAGGGGATCGGGCTTTTTTGCGCGCTGTTTTTTTGTTTCATATTGCAACTATACTCTTGTGCGCCGCCCTGCACCAGTGTATACTGATTTCAGAATTCATTCCGAAACATTTTTTTTGCACAAGGAGGGTTTTATTATGGAAAAGCTGAAGATCGCCGTAATCGGCTGCGGCACCATTGCCAACGCCCAGCATCTGCCCAGCTACACCGCCAACCCCAAGGCCGAGCTGGTCAGCGTGTGCGATATTATTCCCGAACGCGCCGACGCCGCCAAGGAAAAATACGGCGCGAAAAAAGCCGTGTATGATTATCACGACGTGCTGAACGATCCTGAGGTGCAGGCCGTGTCCATCTGCGTACACAACTACATGCATGCCCCCATGGCCATCGACTTTTTGAAGGCCGGCAAGGATGTGCTTTGCGAAAAGCCGGCTGCCGTCACCTACGATCTGGTGTGCGACATGAAAGCCGCCGCCGATGCCAACGACCGCATTTTGAATATCGGCGTGGTGAACCGCTTCAACAGCAATGTCAACCGGGTGCGCGACATCATTCAGTCGGGCGAGCTGGGCGAGCTGTATCAGATCTACTGCTCCTTCCGCGCGCATCGTTCCATTCCCGGCCTGGGCGGCCAGTCCACCCGCAAGGAAACCGCGGGCGGCGGCGTGCTGATCGACTGGGGCGTTCACTATCTTGACCTGATTTTTTATTGCATCGGCGAGGTGCGGCTCAAGACCGTGACCGGCGCCACCCACAGCGTGCTGGGCAAGGATATGCCGGGTTACACCTATGAATCCATGTGGGCCGGCCCGCCGGACTACGCAGGCGTTTACAACGTTGAGGAATATGTCACCGGCATGGTGCGCACCACCGGCCCGGTCATCACCCTGAACGGCGCCTGGGCGCAAAACATCGGCGAGGATGCCACGTTCATCGAATTCATGGGCAGCAAGGGCGGCGTCAAGCTGACCTACGGCGGAGATTTCATCCTCTACTCCACCGACCGCGGCTGCCTGACCGCCACGCAGTACAAGGGTCAGTGCGTCAACATGTTTGCGCATGAGATCGACTGCTTCATCGATGCGGTCAACGAGCATAAGAAGATCCGCTCCAATGTGGATCAGGTGCTCATTACCGCGCAGGTCATGCAGGGGCTGTATGACTCGGCAGAAACCGGTCACGAGATCAGCTACTAAGCGTTTCACCCGCGGCCAAATGTCCCGCTGACGCGAACAGCGGGCAGGCTTGTCTTTTTGCAAGTCTGCCCGCTGTTTTTTGTTGGTCAGGACGATAGGACTCTCCTTGCAGGGGGGGCTCCTTCTCTCTTCACCGCTCCCGTGGTTGCCGCTGCGCGGCACTGGTTTGCCCTGCACCCAAGGGGCGGCCGCCCCTTGAACCCCTTCAAGGGTACATAAAGAGTTAGTGGTTTTTTGGCTGTGGGGCTTGTGATGAAGCGACGGGTTTGCCGCAGGCTGCCTGCCCTCGGGAACGATGGCTTGAGTGTCAAACAGCCTTTCCCCGAAGAAGGGATGCAAGGGGCGATGTCCCTTGCGTGGGTCTCTTTTCGGTATCAACTATCCTAAGGAGAACTCGCCTCCGGCGGGGGCAGGGGGCCCAGGGGGCGTTTTTGTATCACCGCTCCCGTGATTGTTGCCAAGGCAACAACACTGCGCTGGGCTTCCACGCATTTCAGCTGCCAGTGCCGCTAGAGCGGCACTGGTTTGATGCGCCCCCTTGTTCCCCTTAACAATCCCCAGCACCCCTCCCGTCTGGGGACACCCCGGAAGCGCCTTGCCAAAGGCAAGGCGCGAGGGCAGCCAAGAGCAACTGCTGACCCAGAGAAGCGAGCAAGCGACAATAGGGCGTTAGCCCTATGACAGCGCCGCGAGCCAGCAGAAAGCGCCTTGCCTTCGGCAAGGCGCGAGGGCGGCTAAGAGTAACTGCTGACGCTAAACGCAAAAGGCTTTGCCGCAGGCTGCCTGCCCTCGGGAACGATGCTTTGGCCGTCTGCGCTACTTCTCCCCGATGAAAGGGTCAAGGGGCAATCGCCCCTTGCAGGGGTTTCCCCCCATCCTCTGTTCAACCCCGCTCCCGTGGTTGCCGCTGCGCGGCAACTTTTAACGCCGCTCCCGTGATTGCCGCTGCGCGGCAACTTTTAACGCCGCTCCCGTGATTGTTGCCAAGGCAACAACTCTGCGCTGGGCTTCCACGCATTTCAGCCGCCAGTGCCGCTGGAGCGGCACTGGTTATTGCGCTTAGTTTGAACGCGTTTCAGCTG
>JAQUVY010000080.1 GCA_028693155.1 Eubacteriales bacterium | reverse complement strand
CCATGGAGCTGCTGACGCGGCAGCGCATCCGGCGGGCGCAGACGCTACTGCGCCAAAGCAGCCTTTCGGTGGCGCAAATTGCCGAGAACACGGGCTTTGCCGACCCCAACTACTTTGCCAAGGTGTTTCGCCGGCAAACGGGTCGCTCCCCCCGCGCCTACCGCCTTGGCGACGATTGACCCGCAAAAGAAGGACCGCCGTTCTGCCCGGAACAGCGGTCCTTTCCTTTTCTTCTGGTTACAGCAGCGTGTCGATCTCGGCAAGCAGCGCGGGCAAAAGCTCCTCTTCGGCCATGGTGCGCACCACTTCTCCGCCCTTGATGAGCACGCCGCGGCCATCGCCCCCGGCAATGCCCACGTCGGCCTCCTTCGCCTCGCCCGGGCCGTTGACCACGCAGCCCATCACCGCCACCTTCAGCGGCTTGGTGATGTGGCAGGTGGCCTGCTCCACCTGAGCAGCCAGAGCGGCCACGTTGATGCGGGTACGCCCGCAGGTCGGGCAGGAAATGATCTCCACGCCCCGGCGGCGCACGCCGCTGGCGCGCAAAATGCTCCACGCCGCGTCTACCTCGGGCTCGGGCGCGCCGGTTAGGGAAACGCGCAGCGTATCCCCCAGGCCGTCCAGCAGCAGCGCCCCCGCGCCCACTGCCGATTTGATGAGCGCGTTGTCGCCCCCGCCCGCCTCGGTGATGCCGATATGCAGCGGATAAGCGCAGTGCTGCGCCATGAGCCGATAGGCCTCCAGGCACAGGGGTACATTCGACGCCTTCAAGGACACCACAATGTTGTCAAAGCCCTGCTTCTCCAAAATAGCGATCTCACCCATCGCGCTGTTGACCATGGCCTGCGCCGTGTGCCCATGCGCCGCCTGCATGGCCGCCTCCAACGAGCCGGCGTTCACGCCTACCCGAATGGGGACGCCGTGGGCACGGGCGGCATCGGCCACCTTGCGCACCTTATCCTCACCGCCGATGTTTCCGGGGTTGAGGCGCAGCTTATCGGCGCCGTTTTCCACGGCGGCAATGGCCAGCTTATCGGAAAAGTGAATATCCGCCACCAGCGGAATATGAATGCGCTCCTTGATGCGGGCAAAAGCGTGGGCGCATTCCTCATCGTAAACCGATGCGCGCACGATCTCGCAGCCCCGCGCCTCCAGGCGAAGGATCTGCTCCACCGTCGCGTCCACATCCCGGGTATCGGTGTTGGTCATGGACTGCACCGCCACGGGGTTTCCCCCGCCCACGGCCACCTTGCCGATGTGAACCACCGAAGTATGCTCTCTTGTGTACATTTTTCAGCCTCCCGTTATCAGCCGGGCAATGTCCCGGTAGCAAAGCACCACAAACAGCAGCGCAAACACGATCAAACCGATCACCTGCACCACGCCCTCCTTTTCCGGGGGAAGCGGCTTTTTGCGGATGGCCTCCACGCCCAGCAGCACGGCCTTGAGGCCGTCCAGCGCGGGCAGGGGGAGCATATTGATGACCGCCAGGTTGATGGACAGGAAGATCACCGTGGAAAGGAAGGTGGCAAAGCCGTACTGATTGCCGTACTGCGCCATCTGCGACACGGCACCCACCACCGAGCCCACCTGATCGGCTCCCTCGCCGCGGGTAAACAGTCCCTGCAGAAACTGCACCATGGCGGAGATGCTCTGCGTTACGTTCAGCGCGGCATATTTAACGGCCTGCCCCAGGGGCAGCGGTACGTTTTTTGTGCTCAGGTTGATACCCACCAGATAGGCCTGCTGCTCTTCGTCGTAGCGGGGCGTCACGAGCACGGTGAGCTGCTGCCCGTCCCGGTTCACCGTCAGCACCACCTCGCTGCCCTGCGCCGCCTGCATCTGCGCCGTCAGCACGGAAATATCATCCTTCGGAACGGCCACGCCGTTGGCTGTCAAAATGGTATCCCCCACTTGCAGGCCGGCCTCCTGCGCCGGAGAATCGGGCTGCACCACGGCGATCTCGCTGGTGGCCTGCGCGCCGCCCGCGCACGCAAGCAGGCCAAAGCCCACCACAAACGCAAACAGCACGTTCATGAACGATCCGGCGAGGATGACGATCAGCCGCTTCCAGATGGGTTGCTGATAAAACACCTTCACCGTGCTCTCGTCGTCCGGGTCGGCAAAGCTCACATAGCCCCCCAGAGGGAAGGCGCGCAGAGAAAAAGCCGTTTCGCCCTTCTTCCGATGGAAAATGCGCGGCCCAAAGCCAATGGAAAATTCATAGGCCGGCACCTTGAGCAGCTTGGCCGCCAAAAAATGCCCCGCCTCGTGAACCAGGATCAACAAACCAATCGCCACAATGGCAAACAGGATATACAACGATCTACCTCCCTAACACTGCGCCGCGCACGGCGGCGTCCATCTCCAGAATCTCCTCCAGGGTCTGGCAGTCTCCCTGGGGAGCATTTCCAAGCGCACGCTCTATGATACGCGGAATATCCATAAACTTGATCTCCCGGCGCAAAAAACGCGCCACTGCCGCCTCGTTGGCGGCGTTAATGGCCACGCAGGCGCGGTTTCCCTTGGCCAGCGCCGCATACGCCAGCCCCAGGCAGGGGAAATTCTCCCAATCGGGCTGGGCGAAGGTCAGCGCGCCGGCTGCGCACAGATCCAGCTCGGGCGCGGGCCCGGGAACCCTGCGCGGATAAACCAGCGCGTATTGGATGGGGATGCGCATATCCGGGCAGCCCAGCTGCGCCAGCACCGAATGATCCTGCAGCTCAATGAGAGAGTGTACGATGCTCTGGCGATGCACCAGCACGCGGATGTCCTCGGGCTGAGCAGAGAAAAGCCACTTGGCCTCGATCACCTCCAGACCCTTGTTCATCATGGTGGCCGAGTCTATGGTGATCTTGCTGCCCATGGACCAGTTGGGATGCTTCAGCGCCTGCTCCACCGTTACGCCTTCCAGCTGCTCGCGGCTGTAGCCAAAAAACGGCCCGCCCGAGGCAGTCAGCAAAATGCGCTTCACCGCCGCGCGGTCAGGCAGCCCCTGCATGCACTGAAAAATGGCCGAGTGCTCGCTGTCTACCGGGTAAAGCGCCACGCCGTGCTGCGCCTTGAGCCGCTCCACCAGCGCGCCGCCGGCAACCAGCGTTTCCTTGTTTGCCAGCGCAATGTCCATGCCGCCCTGGATACAGGCCACCACGGCGGGCAGCCCGGCGATGCCCACGATGGCGTGAACGGCCATATCCGCCTCTCCATAGCAGGCTCGGCACATCTCCAGCAACCCCTGCGCACCCGCAAAAAGAGTCACGCCCGGCGGAAGAAGCCTGCGCGCGGCCTCGGCCGCGCTTTCGTCGGCCACGGCGGCGTAGCGGGGAGAAAACTCCGCCGCCTGCTTGGCCAGCAGCTCCACGTTGCGGTTGACCGAAAGACCCATAATTTGAAATTCGCCGGGCATCGCCCGCACCACATCCAACGTCTGGGTGCCGATGGAGCCCGACGAACCCAACAGCAATAATTTTTTCAACCCTGTTCTCCTTATCCTGTTAAATGATAAACATGGACATATAACAGTATGCCGCCATTGAGGCAAACAAAATGCTGTCCATCCGATCCATCACGCCGCCGTGCCCCGGGAATATATTGCCGAAATCCTTCGTATCGGCAAAGCGCTTCAGCGCCGAGGCGATCAGATCGCCGCACTGCCCCATGAACCCGCACAGCAGCCCCAGAAGCGGGAAATGCCAAAACGGGATGCCTTGGTAATAAAAGCGCACCACCAGATAGCCAAAGCCGGCCAGCACCACGGTGGAGGCCACCAGGCCGCCCACCGCACCTTCCACCGTCTTTTTCGGGCTGACGTTGGGCGAAAGCTTGGTTTTGCCGAACAATCGGCCGCACAGCAGCGCGAAAATATCCGACACCACGGGGGAAAGCAGCGCCGCGCCCAGCCCGACCACCGACATTTTGGGATCAGCCGGGGAAATGTCCGACAGCAGCAAAATAAAGATGAAGAACCAGCAGGGGTACACCAGAGAATAGATGGAAACCAGCGTATCCAAAAAGCGTTTGCGCGGCATCATCACCGAAAAGGCGATCAAAATGCTGCACAGCACGGCAAAGGTCACCACCAGGCCGTTGAGCCCCTTGAAGTAATAAATGGGGCAAAACAGCAGGCTGAACAGCAGCCCCGGCCAGGTCGCCGGCCGAAAAGACGCCTTGATGAGCACCGTATAGACCTCGCTTTGCCCAAGCACCGCAAATACGGTCAGCACCGCCATCAGCCACGGCCCACGCGCAAAAATCATCACCGCCATCAGGCAAAACAGCGGGATGCCCGTCATTAGTCTTTTAGCCACGCAATTCTCTCCCCTGCCGGCGCTTGCCGGTTCCTATTTTACCCCGCCGTAGCGGCGGTCGCGCTGCTGAAACTGCAGCAGCACCTTGGCATACTCCTCTTTGGAAAAGTCCGGCCAGAGCACCTCGGGAAAATAAAACTCCGCGTAAGAGCACTGGTAAAGCATGAAGTTGGACAGCCGCATTTCCCCGCTGGTGCGGATCACCAGATCCACATCGGGCAGACCGGCGGTGTACAGCGCATCGGTGACACTCTGTTCGGTGATGGCCGCCGCGTCCAGCTCGCCGCGCACGGCTGCCGCCGCCAGCTCCCGCGCCGCCCGGGCGATCTCGGCGCGCGCGCCGTAATTCAACGCGATGTTGACGATCAGTCCCGTATTATCCTTGGTCTTTTCCAGCCCGTATTCCACAGCCTTATGCTGGGGCGCAGGCAGGGCGTCTATGTCGCCCATAAAGCGGATGCGCACACCGTTGGCATCCAGCTCGTCGATCTCCTTATACAAAAACTCCACCAAAAGCCGCATAAGCCCCCCAACCTCGTCGGCGGGCCGCTTCCAGTTTTCGGTGGAAAAGGCATACAGCGACAACACCTGAATGCCCACATCGCTGCTGAAGCGAATCACATCGCGCAGCGTCTCCACGCCGGCGCGGTGACCCATCATGCGGGGCATGCCCCGCTTTTGTGCCCAACGGCCGTTGCCGTCCATAATAACGCCCACATGGGCGGGAACCAGGCGCAGGCCCAGCTCCCTGGCCAAGGGGGTCAGCTGTATTTCATCCATGCTGTCGTCCTTCCACCCGTCAGATGGAGAGGATCTCCTTTTCCTTATCCTTCACCATGTCGTCCACGTTCTTGATGAACTTGTCCGTGGCCTTTTGGATATCGTTCTCGGCCTTTTTGCGCTCGTCCTCCGAGATCAGCTTATCCTTTTCCTGCTTTTTGATCTCGTCCAGCGCATCGCGGCGCACGTTGCGCACCGCCACGCGGGCGTCCTCTCCCTTTTTGCTGATGGACTTGCTCAGCTCCTTGCGGCGCTCCTCGGTCAGCTCGGGAACCAGCAGGCGGATCACCTTGCCGTCGTTCTGGGGGTTAATGCCCAGCTCAGAGGTCTGAATTGCCTTTTCAATGCTGCGAATGGATGAAACATCCCAGGGGGAAATCAACAGCACGCGGGGCTCGGGTGCCGAAACGTTGGCCACCTGACCGATGGGCGTGGGGGTTCCGTAATAATCCACACGGATGTTGTCCAGCAGATGGGGGTTGGCGCGTCCGGCGCGAACGGTAGCCAGATCTCCCTTGAGGTGCTGCACGGCCTTGCTCATCTTGTCTTCCATGGCTTTTATGATCTCATTGGCTGTCATGACACATGCCTCCTTACAAAATTGGTTGGGTTCAATAAGGACATTTTACACGATTTACGCCCGTGACTCAAGACAGGGTTTCTGCATCGGAAATAATTGTGCCCAGGTTCTCTCCGCAGGCCGCGCGCAGAATGTTGTCCGGCGGCTCCAGCCCGAAGACCACGATGGGGATGCTGTTGTCCATGCACAGGGAAACCGCCGTGGTGTCCATGACCTGCAGGCCTTTGTTCAGCACATCCAGATAGGTGAGGTGGCTGAGGCGCTGGGCGTTGGGATCCTTCTTGGGATCGGCGGAATAGACGGCGTCCACCGCCTTGGCCAGCAAGATGGCGTCGGCCTCAATTTCGGCGGCACGCAGCGCTGCCGCCGTGTCGGTGGAAAAGAACGGGTTGCCCGTGCCGCAGGCAAAGATCACAATGCGTCCCCGCTCCAGATGGCGCATGGCGCGGCGGCGGATGTAGGGCTCGGCAAATTGGCGCATCTCAATGGCCGACTGCACGCGCACCTCGCCGCCCTGCCGCTCCAGTGAATCCTGCAGCGCCAGCGCGTTCATGCTGGTGGCCAGCATCCCCATATGGTCTGCCGTGGTGCGATCCATATCCTGACCGTAGCGGCCGCGCCAGAAATTGCCGGCGCCCACCACGACCGCTACCTCCACGCCCATATGGCTCATTTCCAAAATTTTGCCGGTGATGCGATCCATGGTCTCCACCGAAATGCCAAAGCCGGCCTGGCCGGCCAGCGCTTCTCCGCTTACCTTCAGCAGCACGCGTTTGTATGCAGGTTTATCCATCCTCAAAAGCCCTCCTTTATTTTTGCTATGAAAAAAGGGGGAAGCGTCACGCTCCCCCCTTCTCAAATTCGTTTACTTCTTAACCGCGCTCATGACTTCGTCCACGAAGTTATCCTCGCGCTTCTGCAGGCCCTCGCCCATCTCGTAACGCACAAAGCTGCGCACGGTAACAGGCTTGCCCAGCTTGCCGGCCTCTTCCTTCACCATCTGACCCACGGACTTGTCCGCTTCCTTGACGAAGGCCTGATCCAGCAGGCAGATCTCCTTGAGCTCCTTCTTGATACGGCCGGAGACCATCTTCTCCACGATCTGCTGGGGCTTGGGTTTCTCCAGCTCGGCGTTCTCATTGAGCGCCTGCTGCAGCAGGATGTGCTGCTCGTTTTCCAGCCATTCAGCGGAAACGTCGGCATCGCTGACAAACGTGGGGTTCATGGAGGCCACCTGCATGGCGACCGCGCGACCCATGTCGTTCACCTCGGCCTGAGAAGCCTCGGTCTCCAGCTCCACAATCACGCCGATGCGGCCGTTGCCGTGGAGGTAGCCGCAGTAAACGCAGCCGGGATTGGACAGGCGCACAAAGCGGCGCACCTTCATGTTCTCTCCGATGCGGCCGATCAGCGCGACCAGCGAATCGGCGATGGTGCTGTCACCCAGAGGCGCCTTGCCAAAGGCGTCCAGATCGGCATAGTCGCCGGCCAGAGCGGCGGCGGACACACCGTTGACAAAATCGACAAACTCGACGTTTTTGGCGACGAAGTCCGTCTCGGAGTTGATCTCTGCCATGGCGGCGGCAGTGCCGTCATCGGCCAGCGCCATGCCGACCAGACCCTCGGCAGCCACACGGCTGGCCTTTTTGGCGGCCGCAGCCAAACCCTTTTCGCGCAGGTAATCCGAAGCCTTGTCCAGGTCGCCGTCGGTCTCCTGCAGGGCGCGTTTGCAATCCATCATGCCGGCGCCGGTGCGCTCACGCAGATTTTTAATGAGTTCTGTCGTAATCATACTGTTCCTCCTGAATTGGTTGGGTACGGGGGATTATTCGGCGGCGGGAGCTTCCACGGCCTCAGGCGCCTCTGCAGCGATTTCCTGAGCGGGGGCTTCCTCGGCGGTGAGCTGCTCGCCCTGGCGGCCTTCGATCACGGCGTTGGCCATGCAGGCGGAGATCAGCTTGACGGCGCGGATGGCGTCATCGTTGGCGGGAATCACATAATCCACTTCGTCAGGATCGCAGTTGGTATCGACAATGCCGATGACGGGGATGCCCAGCTTGCGGGCTTCGGTCACAGCCAGGTGCTCCTTGCGGGGATCCACCACGAAAATCGCATCGGGGATGCGGGGCATCTCGGCGATGCCGGCCAGGTTGTGCACCAGCTTTTCGCGCTCACCCAGCAGCTGCACCACTTCCTTCTTGGGCAGCACTTCGAAATCGCCGTTCTCTTCCATCTTGAAGAGCTGGTTGAGGCGGGCAATGCGCTGCTTGATGGTGCGATAGTTGGTGAGCATGCCGCCCAGCCAACGGTTGTTTACATAATACATGCCGCAGCGCTTGGCCTCGAACTCGATGGCCTCCTGCGCCTGCTTCTTGGTGCCTACGAACAGCACGGTGCCGTTGTTGGCGGAAACCTCGCGCACGAAGTCATAGGCCTTGTCCAGCATCTTTACGGTCTGCTGCAGGTCGAGAATGTAGATCCCGTTGCGCTCCATATAGATATAAGGCTTCATCTTGGGGCACCAACGGCGGGTCTGGTGGCCGAAATGGACACCGGCTTCCAACAGCTGTTTCATAGAAAGTACGGACATAGATAAGTTCCTCCTTTGTCCTCCCCCTGCGGCTTGTTTCCGCGGCAGACCGGGTTGTCCCGGCAGGATGCCGCGCCGTTCAGGGGTGCGTTTTGCGTGAATTATTATACCACGCGGGGTCGCCCGGTGGCAAGGGGAAACTTACCGTTTTTCGCTTTTTCCCGGCGTTTTGGCGCTCTTGCCTCCCCAAGCGGTGCGTGGTATGCTCTGTATAGAATATTTATTTCTCACAAAGGCGGTTTGCGGCATGGATTTCAAGGAAAACATCCCCGGGATCATGTTTGACAAAGCTGTGGCGCTGATTCGCCGCCGCTATCCCACCGGCTGGGGCGGCGCGGCCGTCATCCGCACACAGGAGGACGATTACTACACCAGCGTGGCGCTGGAAACGAGCAACGGCTCCGCTCAGCTGTGCATCGAGGTGGGCGCCATGTGCGAGGCACACAAGTATCATGCCAAGGTCACCCACTGCCTATGCGTGGTGCGCGACGACGAGAACAGCCCCTTCAAGGTGCTGTCCCCCTGCGGCATCTGCCAGGAGCGCCTGCGCTACTGGGGCGAGGATGTGCTGGTGGGCGTCACGGCGGACGAGCTGTTTTTTGTGCCGCTCAAAGAGCTTCAGCCCTTTCACTGGAGCGCGGCCTATCCCCCTGAGGATCTGGAGCACTACGCGCCTTGAGGCGGCCAGCGTGCCGCGGTTGCGGCGCACCGTAAAAATTTATCAGAATTTAACAAGATTTTTTGCTGGCAATGCTATAATAGAGTTACTGTAATTTGTAGTATAAAGGATGGTAAGCCATGAGCAAGGACGAAAACAAGAAGCAAGAGCTTTCCCGCCAGCAGGGCGACACCGGGGAAACGACGCCCCGCCCCGATGACGAGCAGACGCCTGTCGAAAGCGCAGCCTTGCCTGATTGTGACGCGCAGGACGCTTCTTCCGGCAAAACAGCCAAATCCACCCGCACCAAAAAGCCCCTCAAGCCCATTGCAAAATGGCTCATCGTGGGCGCGGCGGCGCTGGTGGTTGCAGGCGTGGTTTTTGCCGCGCTGTGGGCGAACAATATTTTCAACCGCCCCGAGACCCTTTTTAACTCGACCCTGACGGCCACCGCTACCCCCGCCCCCACGCCCACCCCGCGCAAAACGCTGGGGCCTGACGCAGAGGATGGGGAGGAGCCCAACAGCGGGCACACCATCGACGAGATGGAGCAGCTGGCCGACACCTCCACCATGAAAAACATCGTCAACGTGCTGCTGGTGGGCGTGGATTACGCCAGTGAGCGCGACAACAACAAATCCGAGTATGTCAACAAAAACTTCAACTCGGACGTCATGATGCTTCTGGCCATGAACTTCGACGAGAAAAAGGTGGACATGATCTCGGTGCCCCGCGATACCTATGCCAAGATCGCCAACGCCGAGGGCAAATACAAGCTGAACTTCTCGCTGACGCTGGGCGGCGGCATCAACAACGACGGCTTCATGAACGTCTGCAAGAGCGTGGAATGGGTTATCGGCGGCATTCCGGTGGATTATTACATCGGCGTCACCATGCCTGTGGTCAAGGAGCTGACCGATGCCATCGGCGGCATTGATTTTTACGTCGACGTGCCCATCACCATACAGGGACGCACCATGGAAGTGGGCTATCAGCACCTGGACGGTCAGCAAGTGCTGGACTACTGCCGCGCCCGCAAAAACATGGAGGATTCGGGCGATCTGAACCGTGTGAACCGGCAAAAGAAAATGTTGCTGGCTGTGTTTGAAAAGCTGCAGCGCTCCACCCAGATCTTTGATGTGCCCGAGCTGCTGCTGTCCATGCAGGGCAAGGTCTACACCAACCTGAACCTGAACCAGCTGGCCGCCATGGCGGTGTTCGGCAAGAAGCTGGATTCGGCCAACATCACCATGCGCACCATGGGCGGCAGCTATGCCAACATTTTCGGCTTCGGCTATGTCTGCACCGATCAGAAAAAGCGCGTGGAGATCGTCAAGGATGTTTACGGCGTAAACGTGGCGCAGCGACCGGAATATGAGCTCAACTATGCCAAGCTGGAATGGGCTGCTTTCGTAACGGAGAAATACGTAGAGCGCATTGAACCCATTTTGAAAAAGGACGCCGCCAGAGGGGACACACGGCTGATCCCCGCAGAAACCGCTGCCGCGCTGGAAACCCAACTGGCCAGCACCAAAACGCTGCTGAAGAAGGCAGAGGGCATTCTGGAGAGCAAGAAGGGCGCGACCCAGGCTGTGGCCAACGAGATGATCGCCTGCCGGGAAAGCATCGAAACCAACTTCCAGGCCGCGTTTAAAGCCGCCGGGTACAACATGGACTGGAAAGTCTCGGCCTACGAGGATGGCCAGGTCAAGATGAAGGAGTAATCCTTCGCCCCATAAAAAGCAAGGCACGCCGGGAAATGTTTCCTGATTAGAACCAAGAAAAATGGACATTGAACAAAAAAGGCCTCCAATCGTAAGATAGAAGTACGATTGGAGGCCTTTTATATGTCAGGGAAAAAAGGGATATCACATTATCCG
>JAQUVY010000005.1 GCA_028693155.1 Eubacteriales bacterium | reverse complement strand
GCCGGGGTTAAACTGCTATTCCTGCCCGGGCGCCGTCGGCTCCTGCCCCATCGGTTCTCTGCAAGCGGTGCTCGGTTCCAAAAAATATGATTTTGCGGCTTATGTATTGGGTACTCTATTGGTGTTCGGTGTTGTTCTGGGCCGTTTTGTGTGCGGCTTTTTGTGCCCGTTCGGGTTTGTGCAGGATCTGCTGCACAAGATCCCGCTGCCCAAGCGCAGCGTACCCCGGCGGGTAGACCGACTTCTGCGCTGGGTCAAATACGCGGTGCTGGCGGCCGTTATCGCGCTGCCCCTGCTGCTGACCAACGAGTTCGGCATTGCTTCTCCGTATTTTTGCAAATGGGTATGCCCGGCAGGAACCTTGGAGGGCGGCATTCCGCTTGTTGCGCTGGACGCGGGGCTGCGGCAATCGGTCGGAGGCTTGTTTTTTTGGAAGCTGTCTGTGCTGGTGATCTGCGTGGTCGCCTCCATCGCGCTGTACCGGCCGTTTTGCAAGTACATATGCCCGCTGGGCGCTGTTTATGCGCTGTTCAACCGCTTCAGCTTTTACCAAATGAAGCTGGACAGGGACAAGTGCATCTCCTGCGGCGCGTGTGAACGCCAATGCCCCATGCAGGTGGACGTGACGCGGCAGATCAATTCGGCCGAGTGCATCCGCTGCGGCAAGTGCAAAGACGTATGCCCCACGCAGGCCATTACCTCCGGTTTCAGGATGCAGCCGAACGCTACATCAACGCATAAGGAGCACCCCAAGAAATGAAAAAATGGATCCCCGTCCTGCTGGCTTTGGCCATGCTCAGCGGCTGTGCCCGCGCGGCATCTCCCCAAGCCGCTCCCTCCGCCTCCACCCCCGCCGACTCTCAAGCTCCCGCCGCTACGGCTTCCTCGGATTACGTTCGGCCTTCCTCTATCAAGGAACTGACCGTTCTCCCCCCCTTCACCAGCCAGGATATGGCGGGAAACAGCGTCACGCAGGAAGTGTTTTCGCAAAACAGGCTAACCCTGGTCAACGTATGGGCCACCTGGTGCGGCTATTGCGTGCAGGAAATGCCCGGTCTGCAGGCGCTCTCCGAAGAACTGAAGGAACAAGGCATGGGTGTGGTTGGCATGGTAGACAGCACCTCCTGCACCCGGGAAGAAGCGCAGGAAATCCTAGACTCCGCAGGCGTAACCTACCTTAACATCTACCCGGACGCCCAGCTGAACCGGGATTTCATGGTGCTGGTGCAGTCACTGCCCACCTCCTTCATTGTGGACGCCCAAGGCAACGTGGTGTCGGATGTGATCGTGGGTATGCGCAGCAAAGAGGCCTACGCCCAGCTGATGCAGGACGCGCTGGCCAAAATGGAATAAAACGTTTCCATAAACAAAAGGAGACCGCATGGTCTCCTTTTTCGTTCAGCCGCAGCTATATTTTGGCAAACCGGGGAATCTGCTTCCCGTCCTTCTCCACCGACTCGCTCCACATGGACGCCGGGCGCACCCAGATCTCCCCCGCCCCGTACAGCGCCCGATAAACCACCATGGTCTCCAGCGTCTCCGAGTGGCGTGCCATGCACAGCACCTCATATTCGTTGCCCTTGTAATGGCGGTAGCGCCCGGGCAGCACCGATTGATCCGGCGTTTTATTCTCCGTCATAATAATCCGCCTCGTCCCGCATTTGAAAAAACTTGGATTCCATTCCCCGGGCAATGATCCCGACCTTTTTGGAATCGGGGTAATGCACAATATCCGGCGAATTTGCCGTGTCAAAATCGATATAGATCAGCGGCTCGGCCTGCGAAGCGTTAAAGAGACGATGTGCGCCGTTTTCTCCCGGCGGGCAGGCGATAAAATCACCTTTCTTCACCGCCCGGGTTCCCTCCGGCGTTTCCAAGCGTCCCTCCCCCTCCAACACGTAGAACACTTCCGTGTTGGCCAGGTGGCAATGGTAAGGATAGCCTGCCTTGCCCGGGGGAATTTCATAGACCGCCACACAGCACTGGTCAAAGTCCTTGCGCGGCGTCACTTCATACTTCAGGTATTCATAAGGAGGGCGTTCGGCCTTATGGATGGGCTCCACGTTCTCCCGGCGGGTAATGAGAATGCTGTCGCGCATAATGGATCCTCCCGTGTATATTCTGCTTTTCATTATAAGTCATTTTTTCGTTGGAAACAATGTTTTCCCCCGCAAAGCGTGCTACAATTATCACAAAATCATTAAAAGAGGGCTTGATATGGAACTGCACTTTCAAAACCACATCTCCGTTGCCCATTACAACCGCCTGCGCCTGGCCGTAGGGTGGAACGCCATTGAGGAGACCCAGGCCGCCACCGGCCTGCGCAACACGCTGTTCCTCACCGTGGCCTGCGACGGAACACTACCCGTGGGGATGGCGCGGCTGGTGGGCGACGGCGGTTACGCGGCGCTCATCTGCGATGTGATCGTACACCCCGATTACCAGGGGCAGCATATCGGCACGCAAATGATGACGCAGGTCATGGCGCATATCCGGGGTTCGCTCGCGCCGGGGCAGGCCGTTATGATCAATTTGATGGCCGCCAAAGATCGGGAGGGTTTTTACGAGTCATTCGGCTTTGCCGCCCGCCCCAACGACCGGCAGGGCGCGGGCATGTGCCAGTGGATGCGGGCGGAGCCCTAACCTCCGGCGATCCGAGCGCACCAAAAAAGGGAACGCATTGCTGCGTTCCCTTTGTCGCTATTCCGCTGCTGGGGGATATTCCATGCAAAGCAGCCGGTAGGGCGGCTCATCCTCCTCAAAGGTGGGGAAGCGGCCGGGAAGCGGCTCGTAAAAGCGGTTATCGTTTTCATCGTCGTTGCACATGGATACCTCGCCCAGCAACACCGCTCCGCTGCCCGCCTCCAACGAGAAGTCATGGTACAGCCCGCGGGTGATGGTGATGCTCTGCCCCGGACGCAGGCGCACCTTGGTTCCCGCCGGGGCTTGATAGGTGCGGCCGTCGCTGTGCACGGTCACCGGGGTGCAGGCAAAGCCGCCGTCCTCATCCGAATTGTACAGCGTGATGAGCACATCCGCCCCGCCGCGGTTGA
Source organism: Eubacteriales bacterium (assembly GCA_028693155.1). Classification (GTDB taxonomy): domain Bacteria; phylum Bacillota; class Clostridia; order Christensenellales; family UMGS416; genus STF2-111. The sequence continues at coordinate 46,426 of JAQUVY010000005.1, read as the reverse complement.
TGATGTCCTCCATTTTGTTCCAATGGAAGTGCATGGGCGAATACTGCCCGGGTTTTAGCATCAGCAGCTTCTCCGCATAGGGCTTGGGATAATCGCCCGGCCGTTTTTGGTTGCCGTTGCGAAGGGTAATCAGAGAGAACCCAAACTCATCAAACTTTCCCGCGCCGAAGTCGGTCACGTCCCATCCCAGCATGTTGTCCCGGATCTCATCGTATTCGTGTCCCTTATCCTGCCATTGCTTGGGTGTCCAGCCGCAAAAAGGCGGCAGCTCAAAACGGTGCGCCGCAAGGAGCGCTTCCATTTCCCGAATGGCGCGGTTGATCTGCGAACGCTTCATGCTTTCCTCCTAGCGGATCTGCTCGGGGAACAGCACCATGCCCGCGCGGCCAAGCTGCGCCTTTGTGCTGTATCTGCCCAACCGCTCGTTCCAGTCGTGCTGCACCGGCACAACGCTGCCGTCCAGCAGGCCGTCGCACAGCGCGATCATGTCCTGCACCATTTCTTTGCAGATGGGGTTATAGACGCCCACGCCGCGGCTGTCGCTCAGGAAATCCGCCTCTTCCCAAACGCCGGCCTCCTGCACGCCATGGCCGCCGTAGACGGCGTAGTCCTCATACTTCTCCAGCACGGGGAGGAACTCGACCAGAGCCGCGCGGAAGGGCTTGACGTCCCACGCGCCGGGGATCGCCATGAGCACGATGGTGCCGCTGCTTACGGCATCGCCCGTAAAGATCGCCTTGTGGGCGTGATCGACAAAGGCCACCGATCCCGGCGTATGCCCTGGCATTTCCACGACCTCCAGCGTCACACCACCCAGGTCGATGGTATCGCCGCCCTTGATGTAGCGGATCGTTTCGGGGCGCAGCTGGGTGGAAGGACGCATGCGCTCGGGCAGCAGCTCTTCCTTTTGCGACACATATACCTCGTCAAAATCGCCCGCCCGCATCATGTGATCGCCGTGAGCGTGGGTAATGGCGCACGCCACGGGAAGCGGGGTATACTGCGCGGCAAACTCGTGCATATTTCGCTCGCCCATGCCCGTGTCGATGAGCACGGCGCGCTCCTTGCCCTGCACCAGATAAAGCGAATCGTTCCAGCAGTCATCCATGCACCACAGGCCGGGCTGCACCTGGCGAACCCGCGTGCGGCTGTCTCTGCGCTGGGCAAAGAGCCACTCCCTGGCCTGGGGATCGGTATAGGCCGGCACCCAGCTCCAATGCTCACCTTTTTTGTAGTGCTGCGCCATATAGCCGTCGGCATACTCGGTATAACGCACATTACGGTTCCCCGCGTTGCGCATGGCGCGCACCAGAGCGCGCGTGCCAAAGCCCGTGCCCGAGGCCGTTCCCGAAAAATAGGTCTTTCCCTCGCTCACCGACACCACCGGGTCGCCGGCGCCGTGAAACGCCCAAATGGGGATGTTTCCCGCCTGGGGCACGGTAAAAGGATCGCCCGCCCCGGCGATGGGCATGGCCGCCGCAAAAAGGCGGGGATACTTGGCGATGTAAGCCCAGGTACCCATGCCGCCCATGGAAAGGCCGGTGATGTAGACCCGGTCGGTATCAACGGGCAGCTCGTTGAGCAGCTTTTTCAACTCGGCAAACAGCGGCGCTTCCACCTCCGGCGAGAAAAAGCTCTTCCCCAGCGGCACCTGCGGCGCCATCACAAAGCAGGGGTGCTGCGCCTGCAGGTCAGGGTCGGCAAAGGTAACGGCGCTCACCTGCTCCAACTGCTCGTTGTTGTCGTCGCCCCGCTCCCCGGCGCCGTGCAGAACCAACACCAGCGGATAGCGCGTGTTTTCCTGCGTTTCGGGCGAAAACAGGCGATAAGGCAGGGTTTTTCCCGCATCGTCCTTTGCCTCGGCAAACGCAAAAGCCTTTGCCTGCTGTTCATACTGAGACTTCCATACGCAACTCGACTTATCCATCCTGTCTCTCCTTTTTTATTCATTCATTGGGCTGCGCGCATGAACCCGCACGCGCCATATTTATTTAGTATAACACTGAACTCCCATAAGGGATTGAAGAAAAACGACAATGCTCGATTTGCTTTTCATTTTCCCCAGCCGAAAATCGCCGCGCAGGCCAGCAGCACCCCTAGCAAGGCAAAGTTGACCGCGCTGAACACCAGCAGATATCTGCCCCGGCGCGCCTCCCCTTCCCGGGCGTATTGCTGATAGGAAATCAGGCTGGCCATGGACGCGATCAGCGTGCCCAGGCCGCCGATGTTGGTGCCCACCAGCAGCCCGCCCGCGTTTTTGGTAAAGCTGGAAAGCATGAGCGCGGCCGGCACGTTGCTCACCGCCTGACTTGCCAGCGCGCTCACCCACACCTCGCGCCCCGCCAAGGTCTTTTGCAGAAAGCCGCCCACCGCCGTCAAGGCAGAGAGGTTGCCCACGAATATGAAGAAAAACACAAAGGTGAGCAGCAGGCCGTAGTCCACCCGCGCCAGCAGCTTTGTGTCCAAAAAAGCGATGGGCAGCAGCACGCCCGCCAGCATGACCCACAGCGGCACCAGGCGCAGCACCGCCGCCACGCACAGCGCAAACAGCCCCGCATACAGCCAGGTGCGCCAGGAAAGGCTTCGCTTCCCGCCGCTTTCCTGCCTGGCAGGCAGCGGCCGCGCAGGCAGCAGCAGCGCCAGCCCCGCCGAGGCGGCAAGTCCCGCCGCGCCTAAGGGCAGCACCGCTTGAAAAAATGCACCCAGACTCATCCCATAGTGCGCATACAGATAAAGATTTTGCGGGTTGCCAAAGGGCGTGACCGCGCTGCCCAAATTGGCGGCTACCGTCTGCATCACCACGATCCAGATGACCTGCCCGGCGCTCAAGCCCCCGGTCACGGCCAACGCCAGCGGCACAAAGGTGAGCAGCGCCACGTCATTGGTCATAAACATGGCCGCAAAAAAGCACAGCAGCGTCAGCCCCAGGCAGAGCATGCGGCTGTCCCGGATGCGCTTCAGAAGCAGGTTCGCCGCCGCATCCAGCACGCCCTGCGCGCGCAGCCCCGCCACCGTTGCCATCAGGCAAAGCAAAATGGCCAGCGTTCTCCCATCCAGATAGCCCCAATAAGCCGCCGACGGCGGAACCAAAAAGCAGGACGCCGCGGCCAAAAGCCCGGCGATCCACAGCACAGGGTTGCGGGCCAACCAGTGCCCGATCTTGTTCATTGCGTCTTTCATATGGACTAAAGTATACTCCCCCGGGCAAAACTTGTATATCCGAAAGACGGGTGCGAAAAAAATTTTGGCTGAAACTTTTCTCGCTCTTTGCTCCGCGATTGGATATAATCAGGATAACACTTCTTCGCAGGGAGGATCTATCATGGAAAAGAGCATTCAAACCGACGGCCGCCTGGTGTTGGGCGTGTGTTACTACCCCGAGCACTGGGATGAGTCGCTGTGGGACAGCGATATGCAGCGCATGGCGCAGCACGGCATCTCCGTCATTCGCATCGGCGAGTTCGCCTGGAACTTGATGGAGCCCCGCCCCGGCGAATTCGATTTTTCATTTTTCCTGCGGGTGTTGGACTGCGCCCGGCGGCACGGTCTCGGGGTGATCTTCGGCACGCCCACGGCCACGCCCCCGGCCTGGCTGACCCAGCGCTACCCCGAGGTGCTCAACGCCGCGCCCGACGGCACGCTGTACCGCCACGGCATGCGCCGCCACTATAACTATAATTCCGCCGTCTACCGCCGGTTTTGCCTGCGTCTCATCGAGCGCATGGCGCAGGCGCTGTGCGCCCATCCCGCCATCGTCGGCTGGCAGATTGACAACGAACTCAACTGCGAGATCGACGTATTTTATTCCTCGGCCGATCACGACGCCTTCCGGCGCTGGCTGCGCGAGAAATATGCCACGCTGGACGCGCTGAACGCCGCCTGGGGCACGGTTTTCTGGAACCAGACCTACACCGACTGGTCCCAGGTTTGCCTCACCCGCCCCACCGTAAGCGGCTCCAACAATCCCCACGCGCTGCTGGATGAAAAGCGCTTCATTTCCGACAGCGCCCGCTCTTTTTGCAAAATGCAGGCCGACGCGCTGCGCAGATACATCCCCCAAAGCCAGTTCATCACCACCAACGGCCTTTTCAACCACCTGGATAACCACGGCATGACTCAGGAAAGCCTGGATTTCATCAGCTACGACTCCTACCCCATGTTCGGCTATCAGCGCGGGGCGCAGGCCGATGGGCTGTATGACCGGCGCTGGGCGGCCAACTTGGCGCGCGTGCGGTCCATCTCGCCCCATTTTATGGTGATGGAGCAGCAAAGCGGCCCCGGAGGCTGGACCTCCAAAATGGTGCTGCCCGCCCCCAAGCCCGGGCAGATGCGCCTGTGGGCCTACCAAAGCGTGGCCGCCGGCGCGGACGCCGTTTCGTTTTTCCGCTGGCGCACCGCAGCCTTCGGCACGGAGATCTATTGGCACGGCCTGCTCAACTACGACTCGCTGGATAACCGCCGCATCGCCGAGCTGGACACGCTGCGCGACGAATTTTCCGCCATTGGGGAGCGCGTAGCCGGTTCTTCCTTCGTCGCCTCCTGCGCCATCTTGCGGGACTACGACAACGACTTTGACACCGAAGAGGATCAATGGGTGCAGCCGCTGACCCGGCACAGCGAGACCGCCTGGCTGCTGGCGCTGGAGCGCTCCCATGTTCCTTATGACTTCTTCAACCTGACCGATGACACCCGCCCCGAAGAGCTGGCGGGCTACGAGCTGCTCATCTGCCCCCACGCGCCCATCATGACGCAAAAGCGCGCGGACGCGCTGGAGGCTTACGTTCGCCGAGGTGGCAAGGTCATCTTCGGCGCGCGCACCGGCTATAAAGACCTTCAGGGGCATTGCCCCATGGCACCCATGCCCGGCGCGCTGGCCTGGGCGGGCTGCACCATTCACGATTTTACCCAACTGGGACCCTTTGATCCCGCCGGTCGGGTGCTCATCAACGGCCGCGAGGTGGAGGCGCCTTTGTTCCACGACCTTCTGACCCCGGCGCAGGACGCCCGGGTGCTGGCCACCTTTGCCTCGGACTGGTATGCCGGCGCACCCGCCGCCGTGCTGCGCGAGTTGGATCTGGGATGGGCGTGCTATTACGGCGCGGCCTTATCGGAGGATGCCGCCTATGAGCTGCTCAACACCTTTGCCCTGCACTGCCCGGCGGACGATGCGCTGATCATCCCCGCGGAAGTAGGCTTCGCCCTGCGGGAAAAGGATGGGCACCGCCTGGCCTTTTTGCTCAACTACAGCGCAGGTGAGGTGTCGGTGGGGCTGTGCCGCCCCGTAAAGGATCTGCTGAACAACCCCGTGCAGGACGACCGGCTGTTCCTCCCGGCTTACGGAGTGGCTCTGGTGGAGCTGACCTGAACACTCTGCGAAGAAAGGCCGCCCGATTTTCACATCGGACGGCCTTCTTTTTCTTTTCATCTCCCTGCGCCCATGCTATCATGGCGGTAAGCAATTAGCAGGAGGCATACGCATGGCAAAGGTGCACTTGATCGGCAATGCTCACATTGACCCGGTGTGGCTATGGCGGTGGCCCGAGGGCTATTCGGAGGTGCTGGCCACCTTCCGCTCGGTGCTGGACCGCATGACAGAAAACCCCGATTACATCTTCACCTGCGCGTGCGCCCGCTACTACCAGTGGGCGGAGGAATGCGACCCGGACATGTTCGCCGAGATCGGCGAGCGGATTCGGCAGGGGCGGTGGGTGCTGGTGGGCGGCTGGGTCATTCAGCCCGACTGCAACGCGCCGGGCGGGGAATCGTTTGCCCGCCACGCCCTTTACAGCCAGCGTTACTTTCAAAGCCGCTTCGGCAAAATCGCCCGGACGGGCTATAACGTGGATTCCTTCGGCCATAACGCCATGCTGCCGCAGCTACTGCGGCTAAGCGGCATGGATCGGTATGTCTACATGCGCCCCAACGACACAACGGAAAAGGAATATCCGTTTCCTTCCCATGCCTTCCTTTGGGAGTCCCCCGACGGCAGCCGGGTTATGACCTACCGCATTCCCGACGCTTACGGAGCCGCGGGCTTTGAGCAGGCTGCGGAAAAGGCGCAGGCGCACGCCGCCATGGCCGATGGAGAAGGGCATCCGGTGATGTGCTTTTACGGCGTGGGCAACCACGGCGGCGGCCCCACCCGCCGCAATCTGGAAGCGCTGGACGCGCTCATTGCCGACCGAGGCGATGAATATGCCTATTCTTCCCCGGACACCTATTTTGACGCGCTGGAGAACACCGCGCTGCCCGTGCTCACCGGCGATTTGCAGCACCACGCCAGCGGCTGCTACACGGCGTTTATGGCGGTGAAGGTCGCCGCTCGCCTGGCGGAAAATCGGCTGATCGCGGCGGAAAAATATGCCGCGCTGCGCGCCATGACGCTGGGAGGGCTTCCCGAAAACCTGCACCCGGCCTGGGAAAAACTGCTCTTCAACCAGTTCCACGATATTTTGGGCGGCTGCTGCATCCGCGCGGCGTATCCTGACGCGCTGCAGCAGCTGGGCGGTGCGGCCGACGATGCTGCCCAGTGCACCAACCGCGCCCTGCAGGCGCTGGCGTGGCGCATCGACACCTCCATCCCGGGGTTTTCACCCCACGGAAAATACAACGATTTCCGGCTGTGGGAGCAGGAGGATCATGGCACGCCTTTGGTCGTGTTCAACCCCCACTCTTACCCGCTCACCGCGCCCATAGACGCCTGCGTAGACACGGCGTATGTAGCCGACGAAACGGGCGGCCATGTCCCCAGCCAGCGCATCCGCAGCGGCGTCACCAACGGCGATTGGGACAAGTGGAGCACGCTGTTTACCGCCGAGCTTCCCGCCTTTGGTTGGCGCACCTACTGGCTGTATAAAAAAGCGCGCCCCTGCCCCGCCCAGGCGCAGGAGCTGCGCGCCGACCCGACGCTGCTGGAAAACCGGTTTTTGCGCGTATCCTTCGATGCCGCAACGGGGCAGCTGTGCGGTGTGTTTGACAAGGTTCGCGGCCGCCAATTGCTGGCCGCGCCCGCCAAAGCGCTGGTCATGGACGAAAGCGACAGCGATACCTGGGCACACGGCATCTTCGAATTCAGGCGGCAGGTGGGCGCGTTCTCGGGCGCGCGGATGCGCCTGTGCGAAGCAGGAGATGTGCGCTGCACGCTGGAGGTCACCACCTCCTACGGGAATTCTTCTGTGCGCCAGCGTTTTCATCTTTATCGCGACCTGCCCGGGTTGTATATGGACTGCTTTGTCAACTGGCAGGAGCAGCACAAAATGCTTAAATTCTCTTTCCCCACCACGCTGCGCGGCGCGCATGACGTCGCTTCCATCCCCTACGGCTTCCTGGCCCGCGAAGCGGACGGGAAGGAGCAGCCCATGCAAAACTGGGTGGCGCTGTGCGACGGCGAGGCGGCAATGGGCATTGCCACCGACAGCCGCTGCGCCTACGACGCGCTGGACGGCGAGCTGCGCATCACCGCGCTGCGCAGCCCCATCTTCGCCGACCACTTTGGCGCGCGCGATGAGGACTGCGAGTTTACCGATCAGGGGGAGCATGCCTTTACGCTGGCGCTGCTGGGCGATGAACCCGCGCTTACCGCGCTGCGGCAAGCGGCCGACGCCCTCGCCTGTCCGCCCGAACATATCCTGTCCTCCTACCATGCCGGAGAGCTGCCGCAGATCTTCCGCGGCATTGAGGTGAGCGCCCCCAACGTGACCGTGACCGCCCTGAAGGGGGCCGAAGACGGCGACGGACTGGTGCTGCGCTGCCGGGAGACCCAAGGGCAGCCCGCCGACGTCACCATCACCCTGCCCGGATTGAACGCCGCGCACACCTTCTCCCTGGGGGCGCAGCAGCTTTGCTCCTTCCGCATCCGCGGCGGCGTTTTCACGCCCTGCGACCTGCTGGAACGCGACATGCCATAAAAAAATCCGCTTCCACTCCCCCCGAAGAGCCGGGCGGCATAAAATGAAAGCGAAGCATTTTGTGTTATGGGGGGTGAGACCGATCGGCCTGAAGGACATCTCCGGGCAGGAGCTGGCGCTGCTGGGCTCGCTGATCGCGACCTACCTGTCCACCGATCTGGACATCGACGAAATGAACCTGCTGGGAAACCTGCTTTCCGTGGTGTCTTCCAGCCTGTTTACCATCGCGGCGCAGCAGGAGCTGCAGCAGGACGACCAGCAGGGATTGATCCCCTCGCCCTGACAGGAAGAAACGATGAAATATTTTGTGACCGCACTGACGGCATCCCGCTTCGGTTGGGCGCTGGGGCTTATGCTCACGCAGCCCTATTCCCCCGCTTTTTGGCTGTTTTACGGCCTGGCAGGCGTAAGCGATGGGTTGGATGGGCCTTTGGCCCGGCGCTTTCACTGCGCCGGAGCGCGGGGCGCGGCGCTGGACAGCGCCGCCGACCTGGCTGTGTTTCTCGCGCTGGCAATTGCCCTTGTTCCCACGCTGCGCATCGAGCGCTGGCTGGCCATCTGGGCGGGCGGCATCGCTGCGGTGCGGTTGGCGGCGCTGGTCATCGGCTCCCTGCGCAGCAGCAGCTTTTTCGCACTGCACACCTGGGCCAACAAGGCCACAGGTCTCCTTCTCTTTCTTCTTCCGCTGACCTGCCAGCTGCTCCCCGGCGGAGCGGCGCTTGTGCCGGCGGCGGTGTGCGCCTCCTTTGCCGCCATGGAGGAGCTGCTTCTCGTTTGCCGCGCCCGCCTTCCCGACCGGGACGAAAAGGGCATCCTTTCCCGCTATTTTTCGGCGCGCAAGGCGCGCTCCATGCAAAAATAATCATTGCCGTACATCCGCACGGTTCCCCGCTTGGAAAACCCGCTGTGCGCATAGAGCGCCAGCGCCGCCGGGTTTGACACGGCAACCAGCAGCCGCACGCCGTCAAAGCCCCGCCGCGCCGCATCGCGCAGCGCATCCTTCAGCAACTGCGTGGCCAAGCCCCGGCCGTGCAGCTCGGGGCGAATGCAAATGCGCGCCAACTCGCAGGGATTTTGCAGGGGCAGCTCCCAAACCAGCTCTTTCAGCTCATCAAAAGCGCCCACAGACACGGCGCCCGCAAGGCGGCCATCCGGCTGCCGGAGGCAATACAGCGCCCCCATGTCCAAGTCTTCACGGATGTTTTCCGCACCCGGGTATTCGTCATCCCAGGTGCAGCCGGGCGTGCCCACCTGCGCGCGGTACAGCGCCAACAGCTCTGCCGCATCTTCTGGGTGTGCCTCGCGCATGAGATAATCCTGCATAAACGTTCCTTTCATACAAAGCGGGAGACTGCCAGGCAGTCTCCCGAAATTTTTATCGTGTTCTTATTCGTCATCGGCCGATTCGTCGTCGTCCGCGGCAGCGATGGGCAGCTCGGTAATGCTGGCTCGTATCTTCGCCTCTACCTCGTTGCAGATCTCCGGGTTGTCGATGAGATACTGCCGGGCATTTTCTTTTCCCTGCCCGATGCGCTTATCCTCATAGGAAAACCAGGTGCCCGACTTGTTGATGATATCGTTGTCCACGGCGATGTCCAAAATGGAACCCTCGCGGGAAATCCCCTTGCCGTAGAGGATGTCAAACTCGGCGCTGCGGAAGGGCGGCGCCAGCTTGTTTTTGACCACCTTGATCCGCGTACGGTTGCCCAGAAATTCGGTTCCCTTTTTGATGGAATCGATGCGGCGCACATCCAGCCGCACCGAGGCGTAAAACTTCAGCGACCGGCCGCCCGGTGTGGTTTCGGGGTTGCCGAACATCACGCCGATCTTCTCACGCAGCTGGTTGATGAACACAATCACCGTGCTGGATTTACTGACCACGCCGGCCAGCTTGCGCAGCGCCTGCGCCATGAGCCTGGCCTGCAGGCCCACGTGGCTGTCGCCCATCTCGCCGTCGATCTCCGCCTGCGGCACCAGCGCCGCCACCGAGTCCACCACGACGATGTCGATGGCCGAGGAACGCACCAGCGCGTCCACAATATCCAGCGCCTGCTCGCCTGTATCGGGCTGAGACACCAGCAGATTATCCACATCCACGCCCAGATTCTTGGCATAAATGGGGTCAAGGGCATGTTCGGCATCCACAAACGCGGCCATGCCGCCCAGCTTCTGCGCCTCGGCGATCATATGCAGCGCCACGGTGGTTTTGCCCGAGGACTCCGGCCCGTAGACCTCCAGAATGCGTCCCCGGGGAATGCCGCCGATGCCCAGCGCCAGATCCAGCGACAGGCACCCGGACGGGATCACGTCCACCTTAAGGGCAGTGCTCTCCCCCAGCTTCATCACGGCGCCCTTGCCGAATTTCTTCTCAATTTGGCTCAGCGCCAAGTCCAGCGCCTTTTGCTTATCGTTGGCCTGTTTGTCATTCGTCTGTTTATCTGCCATTGCGCAAAGCCCTCCTCAAATCACATCCTCATTATACCCAAAGCCCCTCTCAAAGGCAAACATTATTTCGCATTTTGGCGCAGCTAATTCGAATTTTTCACTGCCGACGCTTTGTGCGGCAGGCACGTGCCCGCACCGCTCATCGTTCTTTGGTTTCCCCAGACCGGCATCGTGGCGACCCGACCGGCGCGTGCAAGACGCTTTATTTTTGTTATGCAGAGTTTTTAATTTCTTATTGACTTTAATTTTATTTAGTTTTACTATTGTTTTAGTGAAGTTCAAATTGATAAGGATGTTTCGTTATGAAACATTTACGCAGGCTGCTGTGCGCGCTGATGGTTGCTCTTACCCTCGCAGCCATGATGGGCTGCACCCCATCCTCCGGGTCGACCTCATCTGGCTTAACCGGGGAGCTTACCGTCTATTATTACGCCTCCCAATATACCGGAGACAACTTATACGCCAACGTCATTGAGCAATTTCAGCAAAGCAACCCCGGCCTTACGCTGCATGCGACGCCCTATTCCGACGAACCGGCTCTGTGCGACCTTCTCCTGTCGCAAGCCGACAGCGGCGGCATCAAGGCCGATGTTGTGCTTCTTTCCAGCGACTGCAAGGTGGATGTGGTGACCTTGGCTCGCAAAGGATACCTTTTGCCCCTGCAGGATCAGCTGGCCCAAACCGCCTCCTATCAGCCTGATAACTACGTTTCCGCGCTGCTGGACGCAGGCAAAGTGGAAGGCCGCCAATATTTTCTTCCCTTGGGATTTTCCACGCTGTGCGAATTCGGCTCCCCCAAGCGGCGGGAGCAATGCGGCATATCCGCCGAGCCTCAATCCCTTTCCTCCCTGTTAAGTGCACTGGTTCCGGCATTAGAAAACGACCTGAACACCCAGGGCAACCTGAGCGCAGTTTCGCTGGGCGGCGCCACCCAATACGATTTAACCGACCTGCTGATCGCCGCCAATCTTACGCTGCTGAATCCCGACACCATGACGAGTGCTGCGGATACAGCCGCGCTGACCCAAGTGCTGGAGGACTACGGCGTGTGGCAGCAGGCTTTGCGGGCCTACATTGAGAACTATGAAAAGGACGGCGACAGCGCCACTTTGATCTGGCAGGAATTCCCCGATCGCGCCGCATTGGCTTTTTTGACGCGAAACCCTTATGCCTCCACGCAGTTTTATCGTTCTGTGGACAATGAGCATTACGGAGAAGGGCTTTCCTTCGTTCCCGTGCCGCAGTACAACACACCCGATCAATACAGCGCCATTTTGACGCACTACGGTTTTGTAAGCGCGCAAGCGGGCAACAAAAACGCCGCGTTGGCTTTGCTGCAGGCAGCCATGGATCGCCCGCTGGAAGCCTCCACCCAGGAGGGCACACCCCTTCCCGTGCGCGTGGATCGACTGGCCGAGCTTCAACAGCGCGCCGCCGCGCAGCCCCTTACGGACGGGCGTATCTTGTTTCACAACGGGCGCTACCCCGCCTCTGTGCTGGATGAAGCCACGGCGGAGAAAATCGGCGATGCGCTGTCCCACATCACCGCCGCATACCTTCCGAACCCCGCGGTTGAAGACATCTTCCTTTCATGCGTGATGCCTTACTATCAGGATGGCTCCTCCGTGCAAAGCTGTTTGGACAATTTTGTCCAGCAGATGCAGGACTACATTGAAAAAGGCGCGTTTGGCAACCAATGAAAAAAAGGCCGGCTCAGCCGGCCTTTTTCTTTTACGTTTTTTACTTCACGACAACCAGTTCATACGCGCGGCTGCCCAGGCCGATCTTTTCGGCGTGCGCCAGGCAAGTCTTCCATTCGGACTCGGGCGTGGAGTTGGTGAAGTGATCGTGATGATCCACAAAACCGGGCTTGGCCATGTTGTCGGCAAGCTGACTGCCGGGCAGGGGCGCGGCGGCCATGCAGGCGTCGGCACAGGCCTGATCCAACGCCAGAGGATCGAAGGAGGCGAACATCCCCAGGTTGGGCAGGATGGGCGCGTCATTTTCGCCATGGCAGTCACAGTTGGGCGACACATCCACCACCAAAGAAATGTGGAAGTTGGGTCGGCCGTCCACCACCGCCTTGGTATATTCGGCCATGCGGCAGTTCAGCTCGGCCACCGCCGCGTCGTTGGAAAACTCGATGGCGTCGAAGTTGCAGGCGCCCAGGCAGCGGCCGCAGCCCAAGCAGTTCGCCTTGTTTACCGTCATTTTTTTGGAGGCCTCGTCAAACTCCAGCCCGCCGTTGGCGCATTCGCGCTGGCAGCGGCGGCAGCCGCGGCACAGCTCGGCGTCAATATCCGGCTTGCCGTTGCTGTGCTGATCTTTTTTGCCGGCGCGGGAACCGCAGCCCATGCCGATGTTCTTGATGGTGCCGCCGAAGCCGGTCATTTCGTGGCCTTTAAAATGGGTCAGGCTGATGAACACATCGGCGTCCATGATGGCGCGGCCGATCTTAGCCTCTTTGAGGTATTCGCCCCCTGCCACCGGCACCGCCACGTCATCTGTGCCCTTCAGGCCGTCGCCGATCAAAATGGGGCAGCCCACCGTCAAGGGGGTAAAGCCGTTCTCCCAAGCACACTCCAGATGCTCCAGCGCGTTTTTGCGGCTGCCGGGATAAAGCGTGTTGCAGTCGGTCAAAAAGGGCTTTCCGCCCAGCTCCTTCACCACGTCCGCCACGGCGCGGGCATAGTTGGGGCGCAGATAGCTGATATTGCCCAACTCTCCGAAATGCAGCTTAATGGCTACGAATTTCCCGTCCATATCGAGGGCGTCTATGCCGGCCTTGCGGATGAGCTTCTTCAGCTTGGCGGGCAGACCGTCCCCAAAGGCAATGGTACGAAAATCCGAAAAATAAACCTTCGATTTTTCCATCTTTTTTCTCCCGTTCTCAAAAATAGCTCCGCGCACAAAAAAGCACGGAGGTCTCGCTGTCAATTATGAGGGTTAGAGCAGCTCTCAGTCAAGCGAAAAAGCAAAGGCCGGAAGAAATTTCTTCCGGCCTTTGTGTTTTATGCTCAGTAGCGGCATTTGGTCGCTTCGTCGTACATAGCGATCACGTTCTCCACCGGTGTATCGGGGATGACCGTATTGGAGGTGAAAAGCAGGATGTCCGCCTTGTCCTTGGCGGTGTTGAAGGCGTCCCGCACCTTCTGGCGAATGCCCTGCTCGTCCAGCACGGGCAGCTCGGTGGTGACGGCCATGGGCCCGAAAAAGAGCAGCCGTCCGCCATCCTTGGGTTTGTATTTCAGGATGTAATCCAGCGTGACGCCGCACTCGGGCTGAAAGCCCTGGAAGCCGCGTACGCCCGACTCCAGCAGCATGGGGATGAGCTTGCGGGTGTCGCCGTCCGAATGCCAAACCGGTCGGCAATCCACCTCTTTGAGGGGTTCCAGACCGTATTTCAAGGTGGGTGCATAATACTTTTCCATGAAATCCACCGAGATCATGCACCCGCGCTGGGTGCAGATGTCCTCGCCCATGAAAACAGCCTTGGGGAAAATGCCGTTGCGCACCGCCCGCGCGATGACCTTGGCACGGCTGTGACCCACGGCGCCGCCGATCTCCAGCAGCTTGCGGACGCGCTCGGGATAAAGCCCCACCAGCAGGAAAAAGTTCTCATAGCCAAACTCGCTGTACCACGTCACGTGGCTGCCCAGATCCCACTGCGCCGGCAGATACACGATGTCCGGATCCATGGCTCGCCACTTTTTGATGTTCGCTTCCAGCTTCTGATACTCGCCGTCCAGGTCGAAATTGTCCTCATACTTCTCCGGTTCGGGCATGGCGTCGATCTTCTCGACCAGATCCTCCAGCTCTACGCCGGTTTTGGCATGGGTGTAGGTCTCATGATCCACAATACGCCAGGCCTCGGGATCGGGCTCTTTGGCGCCGCGCTCGGGATAACCGCATACCAGCGCGTCGATGCCCATGCGCCGGTAAGCTTCGTGATACACCTTTCCGGGATCGGCCTTGTACTCTTCATCGGTCGCCCCGGCGATGGTGATCAGGTGCCGGGGATAGGCCAGCCAGCCGCACAGCGTAGCCATGCGATCAGGATTTCTGCTTTCCAGTACGGCCTGTACTCGTTCGGTATGCGTCATTTCGGTTGCCTCCTAAAGGATGCGCTTATTTTGCAATGGAACGGCGCAGCATATCCAGCGCCGCCAATGTTGCACTGTTGCGGACATAGTTTCTGTCTCTGGTAAACTGATGGCGCACGGCGCGCACGGGCTTGCCCTTTTCGGCCAGGCCGATCCAAACCAACCCGACGGGTTTTTCCTCGGTGCCGCCATCCGGCCCGGCAATCCCCGTGGTGGACACGGCCACATCCGCGCCCGAAATGCGCAGCACGCCCTCGGCCATCTCGCAGGCCGTCTGCTCGCTGACCGCTCCATAGCGCTCCAGCGTCTCCGCGCGCACGCCCAGCACGGTTTCCTTTGCCTGGTTGGCGTAGGACACCACACCCAGCAGCAAGCTCTGGGATACGCCGGGATGATCCACCAGCGCTGAGGCGATCATGCCGCCCGTGCAGGACTCGGCCACTGCCACCGTCTTGCCCGTCTGTGCCAGCAGGCGCACCACCGTTTCGGCCATGGAGCCCCAGCGGTCGGTATACAAATATTCCCCCACCCGCGCTTCGATCTGCCGCTGAACCGGGTCCAGCAGCGCGTCGGCGTCTTCTGCGTCGGATACGGCGGCGGTCAGGCGCAGCTGCACCTCGCCGCTGCCCGCATAGGGCGCAATGGTTGGGTTGGTCTGCGCGGCGATGAGGTCAGCCAGCACGCTCTCCAACGTGGACTCGCCGATGCCGTAAAACCGCAGGAAGCGGGAAATGAATTTCCTGCCACAGCGCTTTTCCAGGTAGGGCACCACTTGATTGTCATAGACCCACTGCAGCTCGCGGGGTGGGCCGGGCAAAATAATAATGGTCTTCCCCTCATGCTCAATGGCACAACCCGGCGCGGTGCCGCGGTCGTTGCGCAGCACGGTGCAGCCTTGGGGAAACCAGATCTGTTTTTCGTTGTTTGGCGTCATTTCTCGCCCAAGGCGGTCAAAAAACGCTTTCATTGCCGCAAAGGACGGCTCGTGGCGCTCCATGGGCAGTCCCAGCGCCTCGGCGATGGTCTCCTTGGTGAGGTCGTCCATGGTGGGCCCCAGCCCGCCGGTGGCGATGACCAGATCGGAGCGCTCCAGCGCCTGAAAAAAAGCTTCCCGCAGCCTGCCGGGGTTATCCCCCACCACGCTGTGGCGGTAAACGGTGATTCCCAGCGCGGACAAGCCTCTGGATAGATACTGGGCATCGGTGTTTGCGATCTGCCCCAGCAAAAGCTCGGTTCCTACAGCCAAAATCTCGGCGATCATCTCGCGTCCGCCTCCTTCACTGCCCGGGCGCTGGCCACGGCGTAATCCACGCCCGACCAGACGGTAAACACCAGTGCCGCCAGCAGCAACGCACTACATATATACCAATTCTCCAGAAAAAGGAAGTTCTTTTGAAGCAATAAGCAAATAACTGCAATGTCCTGCAAAATTGTTTTAGTTTTCCCCAGCCAGCTGGCGGCGATGACCTGTCCCCCGCGGGAAAGCACCACCAGGCGCAGACCGCTGATGAGGATCTCCCGGCTCACGATAACGATGGCCGCCCAAGCTCCCACCTCGCCCCACTGCACCATCATGAGCAGCCCGGCGATCACCAGCAGCTTGTCTGCGATGGGATCCATGATCTTGCCGAAATCCGAGACGGTTTTCTGCTTGCGCGCCACATACCCATCCAGAATATCGGTCATCGCGGCGATGAAAAAGAGGACCGCACCCACCGCACGCATATACGGAAAGGGCAGATACAGCACGATCAAAAACACCGGGATGAGGATGATGCGGAATACGGTCAGCTTATTTGCCAGGCTCATAGTACCTCTCCTTGCAGATCATAAGGATCGCAGCCGGTGATGGCCGCGTCGACAAATTGCCCGGGGTGCAGCGCTTCTCCTTTTAGGATCACACAGCCGTCAATATCCGGCGACTGAAACGCGGTGCGCGCCTGCCAGGTGTTCTTCCCCGTTTTTTTATCCACGATCACCGGCAAGGTCTTGCCCGCATAGACGCGCATGTTTTCCAGCGAAATGGCCTGCTGCGCCAGCATCAGGCGGTCGTAGCGCGCCTGCTTGGTGCGCTCGCTCACCTGGTCGGGCATGGCCGCGGCGGGCGTGTCCTCCTCCGGGCTGTAGCGGAAGGCGCCCATCTGCGCGAAGCGCGCCTCCTTCACAAATTCCAACAGCTTGCGCGAAGCCTCCCGGCTCTCCCCCGGGAACCCCACGATAAACGTGGTGCGCACCGCAATGCCGTATTCGTCGCGGATGCGGGGGATGAGCTCGCGAATCTGCGCCTCGGTGGAGCGCCGCCCCATGCGCCGCAAGATGTTGTCGTCAATGTGCTGAAGGGGAATGTCGATATAGTTGCAGATATTCTCTTCCCCGGCGATGGTCTCCAGCAGCTCCGGGGTAACCAGCTCGGGATAGCAGTACAGCACTCTGACCCAGCGAATGCCCGGCACATGCGCCACCTCGCGCATGAGGGAGGCCAGCTCCGGCTTTCCGTAGCGATCCGTGCCGTAGCGGGTGGTATCCTGGGCAATGAGCGTCACCTCGGCAACGCCCCGGTCGGCCAGCATCCTTGCCTCCGCCACAATGTCCTCCCGCGCGCGGCTGTGATAATGCCCGCGGATGCGCGGAATGGTGCAGTAGGTGCAGAAGTTGTCGCAGCCCTCGGCGATCTTCAAATAGGCAAAATGCCCCCGCTCCAGCCGCCGGCCGGAGGTGACCGAGGGCACGTCCGCCAATGCGCAGTCCAGCAGCCTGCCTTTGCTTTGTAGGGTCTGCTCCACATAGCTGACGATCTGCGGGTACTGCGCTACGCCCAGCATAAGATCCACCTCGGGCAGCTGCTCAAAGAGATCCTGCTGGTAGCGCTGGGAAAGGCAGCCCGAGACGATGAGCAGCCGACACCGATCCTTTTTATACTCGGCCATATCCAAAATGGTATTGACCGACTCCTGCGCGGCATCGCCGATGAACCCGCAGGTGTTGACGATAATGATGTCGGCCTGCTCCTCATGATCGGTCACGGCGTAACCGGCCTTTTCCAGTTCGTAGAGCAGCACCTCGGCATCCACCTCGTTTTTGGGACAGCCCAGAGATTTCATGGCAACCTTCATAACAGACCTTCCTTGCTGGCTTCCACCAGTTCTTTTGCTTCGTTTCTTGTAACAATGACCTCACGGGGCTTGCTGCCCGAAGACGGGCCGATGACGCCCAGCTCCTCCAGCTCGTCGATCATGCGGGCCGCGCGGGCATAGCCCAGGCGCAGCTTGCGCTGCAGCATGGAGATGGACGCCTGCCCCAGGTCGCACACCACATCCACCGCGTCGCTCAGCAGCGGATCCAGCTTGTTGCCGAAGTCGGCACCCTCGTCCTCCACCCGGCCGCGCACCGTGCCGCCTTTTTGCGTGATCTCAAATTTGTCGATGGTTTTGAGCACGTCGGCGTCGTACTGCCCGTCGGCCTGCCCTTTAATGAACTCCACCACCCGCTCCACCTCGGCATCGCTGACGTAGGCACCCTGCACGCGCAGAGGCTTGATGGCTCCGCTGGGGTTGAACAGCATGTCGCCTCTCCCCAGCAGCTTCTCCGCGCCGGCCATGTCCAGTATGGTGCGCGAATCCACCTGAGAGGAGACGGCGAACGCCACGCGGGAGGGGATATTGGCCTTAATGATGCCGGTGATGACGTCCACCGACGGACGCTGGGTAGCGATGACCAGATGAATGCCCGCGGCGCGCGCCAGCTGGGCAATGCGGCAGATGGAATCCTCCACGTCGTTGGGCGCTACCATCATCAGATCGGCCAGCTCGTCGATGATGACCACGATCTGCGGCAGGTGCTCGCCCTGCGGGTCGTCGGCCACGATCTCGTGATAGCGGTGAATGTCTCGCGCGCCGGTTTCGGCGAAGAGGCCGTACCGCCTTGTCATCTCCTGCACGGCGTAGTTGAGCGCGCCGGCGGCTTTTTTCGCATCGGTCACCACGGGGATGAGCAGATGGGGAATGCCGTTATAGGAGCTCAGCTCCACCACCTTGGGGTCGATCATGATCATGCGCACCTGCTCGGGTGTGGAACGATAAAGCAGGCTGAGGATCAGCGCGTTGATGCACACGCTCTTGCCCGAGCCCGTCGCCCCCGCGATAAGCACATGGGGCATCTTGGCCACATCCGAAACGATGCACTTGCCGGCGATGTCCTTGCCCAGCGCAAAGGCCAGGGGCGACTGGGCCTTGGCAAACTCAGGCGAATCCAGCACGTCGCGCAGATGCACCATGGCCACCCGCGCGTTGGGCACCTCCACCCCGATGGCCGCCTTGCCGGGGATAGGCGCTTCGATGCGCACGCCCGAAGCCGCCATGCTCAGCGCAATGTCGTTGGACAGGTTGACGATGCGGCTGATCTTCACACCCGGCGCGGGCTGTAGCTCATAGCGCGTGATGGCGGGGCCGGCGCTGACGTTGATGACGTGGCATTTCACGCCAAAGCTCAGCAGCGTCTCCTCCAGCCGGTGTGCCCCCTCCATGTATTCATCCTGACTGGTGCGGCGGTTGCGATCCGGGTTTTCATCCAGCAGCGTGATGGGCGGTAGCTGATAAACCTTGGGCTTTTCGGCATCCTCCGGCGTCTCGGGCTCGGGCGTCTTTTCCGGCTTAGGCGCAGGCTCTGCCTGCTGGGCAGCGCTGGGCGGCGCGGCGGCGGTCACCGGGCTGTCTTTCCCGGCAAGGCGGCCGAAATTCGGCTCCAGCCCGTCGTCGGAGGCGGCGCGAGGCGTGCCCCAAATGCGCGCCGGCCCTTCGGCCTCGTCCTGCGGCGTGTCCTCGCTCTGCGCCGCAGGCAAATCCGTTTCTTCTTCCCGGGTCTTTCCGCCCAGCTCCCACGGGATGGGATCGCCGTCCCGACGGCCATCGCTGCGCCGCGGCGGCTCGTGCTCCTCCTGCGGCGGCTCCTGTGCGGCGGTGTGCGGCAGGCGGATGGTATCCGCCATGGGATCGCTATGCGCTTCCTGCGCGAACAAGGTGCCGTTTTGGTCGCTCAGCACCGACAGCTCCTCGTCCTGCCAACCCCCGGCGGCGTCTTTTCTGGAAGCATAAAACGGATCCGGCTCGGGAACAGAATCGCCGGGCTTGCGCAGCGCGTCCTCAAACATGTCCGGCTGGATAATATCCACATCCGGCGCGCTGTGCACCGAGGATCTGGCCATGGATTCCACAAAAAGAGGGCTTTTGGCACGGTGCTCCCGCTGGGCAACGCGCATCTCGCGCTGCTCGACCGAGCGCTGGCGGTATTCCTCCACCCGCTGCCCGGTGGCCTGCGCCACGCGCCCGCCCACCTGCTTGATCTCCTCGCCGGTTTTGCGCAGGGAAAGGCGAAACTTGACGATGCTGATCGTAAGAATAATGGTGGTAAACACAAGAAAGGCGCCTACATTGCCCAAATACTTCGTCGCCGGAAACAGCAGCAGCGCGCTTGCCGCGCCTGCGCCCACCAAAGAGCGCTGACCCAACGCGTAGGCGTCGGCGACAAACGAGCGGAACGTGGCGTTGTCATATCGGTTGGCAAAAAACAGGCCAAACAGGCAAAAAAGGCTCCACACAATGGCCACATAGGCCCACAGCCCCGCGCTTTTTTTGCGCTTGGTGCCCTTCATGATGAAACACCCACCCAGCACCACCAACCCCAGCGGCGCAACGTAAGCCGTCAGGCCAAACAAGCCGTACATGCCCTGCTTGACCGCATCTCCTACAATGCCCGCCGATTTCATGACCACACAAATGAACAGATAAATGCCCAGCACCGCCAAAATCAGCCCGACGATCTCGCTGGCGGGGGTCTTTCCCCGGCGCTTGGCCGTGCTCTTGGCACCGCCTTTGGCTGCGCTTCTTCCTTTAGCCGGCGCGGCTGCCGCCGTTTTGTTTTGTTTTCTGCTTGCCATGCTCTTCTCCCGTATTTATTGATATCCTTCACAGCCGTGTCCTGCACAGATCACTGAGAATCCTTGATGGTTAATTATAACACACTTTCATAGCCGAACAAATCCCGGCCGCGGGAAACGCAAAGCCGGGATTTGTATTTTCAATCGGTCAACGCATCGATAAACGCCAGAATCTGCTCCATCTCCTCCAGCGCAAAAACCTGCTGGCGCAGCTTTGCCGCCATGGGAAACCCCTTGAGATACCAGGCCATATGCTTACGCATGCGCAGCACAGCCAGCCGCGGCGGATAAAACGCACTTTGCAGCAGGCAATGCTGCCGCATCACGCGCTTTTTCTCAGCCGTGTCGGGCATATGCTCCTCCCGCCCCAGCAAGGCGCTTTCCACCCGGCGGAATATCCACGGATCTCCCAGCGCCGCCCGGCCGATCATCACGCCGTCCACGCCGCTTTGCGCCATCCGGCGCACCGCTTCGGCCCCGCCGGCAATATCGCCGTTGCCCCACACCGGGATACTCACCGCCCGCTTGACCCGGGCGATCTCTTCCCAGTCGGCGCGGCCTGCATACTGCTGCTCCCGCGTGCGTCCATGCACGCAAAGCGCCGCCGCGCCGCAGTCCTGCGCCATGCGGGCAAAATCCACCGCGCACACATGCTCCGCGTCCCACCCCAGGCGCATTTTCACTGTGACCGGCTGTTTGAGCGTGTCGGCGCACCGGCGGATGATGCGCCCGGCCAGTGCCGGATCGCGCAGCAGCGCGCTGCCCTGATTTCCCTTTACGATCTTGGGTGCCGGGCACCCCATGTTCAGGTCGATCACCGCGTATTCCCCGCCGTAGCGAGCCGCCATTTCGGCCATCATTTCGGGGTCGTCCCCGAAAATTTGCAGGGCGGCGGGAACCTCCAGCGGGGAGCGCGCCCGCAGCTCGGCTTCCTTATCCGGGTTGTAAAGCATGGCGCGTGCGCTGACCATTTCGGTCACCGTATACGCGGCTCCCATCGCCCGGCACAGATGCCGATAGGGCATATCCGTGACCCCGGCCATCGGCGCCAGCGCAGCACTGCCCTGCACCGACACCTCTTTGATCTTCATGCTCATTCCCCGGCGGCTTGCGCCGAGGCGGTGGGCGAAGGCGCTGCGGACGGGGTGGCTGTCGCGTCGGCAGGATCGGGCGAAGGCGTGGGCTCGGGCTCCAGCACCGCCGTCAGCTCCATTTCGGTGACCAGCCAGCGGTCGTTCTCCTTGCGGCAGGTCAGGACATAGCGCCCGCGCGTCCACGCCGGCAGCACGGCCTGCGTGCTTTCCCCGCTGCGCTCGTCGTTGCTCTTTTCCTTCAGCGTGCCGTTGATCTCCGGGATGGACTCCACCACGGTGATCCGCGCCACGCCCGCCCAGGGCTGGCACCACAGCGACTCCACTTTCAGGTGATAGATAAAATCGGTCACGTTGTATTTGCGGTAGGTCTGGCCGTTGAGCTGGGTATCCCCGGCCAGATAGGCCGTGTCAAAATAGCTGGTCAGCCCGCCGGTCCCTTCGTCGTGCAGCACGGCGGAGGCTCTCTCCTTGAGGCCGTCGGTCACCACCACATAAACGTTTGCGCTGTCCATGGCGATAAAAAACGCGGCAAACATGGCGGCAAAGATCAGCAGCACCGCCAGCAATTTCCACCCCAGATACCAGGAAAAACGCAGAACATATTTTTTCATTTGGATTCCTTTCCGTCGTTACAGTATTGCGCAGGCAGATCGAGCAGCGCGGCCAGGCGCGCATCGCTGAGCGTCGGCGCGGCACGCCGTCCCGCGCGCAGCACCCGATCCGCCGCCTCCCGGCAGCCGGGCACCTTCTTTAAAAAAGGCTGCAGCCAGCTTTGGCTCATTTCGTAAACGCCCACGCTCCAGCCATAGGGCTCCCCCTTGGCGTTGCGCCGCCGGGTGCTGCCCGTGAGGGAGATCACAAAGTGCTCCTGCAGATTTTTTAGCGCGCCGTCACATCGCCCGGGGGAGATGTCCTGCGAGCGGGCAATTTCATGCAGGCGCACCGTATCCAGCACCGTAAAACGCTCCACCGCCTGCCACACCAGATTTTCCGCCGTGGACAGCTCCCCCGCCTCATAAAGCGCCTCGCGGGAAGCCTCCCAACGCCGCAGCGCGAAAAAGGCCGGCAGCATCTCACCGGAAATAAAGGCCTGGCTTTTCCGCAGCAGCGCGCCGTACGCGCCGTCGTGCCCGGCGGCATAGCGGTTTTTCCAGCACCAGGGATCGGTTTGCGCGTCCCCGGTGTGCCAGGCGTTGCCCGCCGTCAACGCGCTCAGAGAAGGCACGCCGCCGCCGGGATCGCTTAAAAAGAGGAAACCGTACTCGGCCACCGCGCGGCACAGTTCATCATAAGTACGAATCATGGGTACCTCCCCTTTGCGCTGCAGGTCTACTTATTATAAAAGATTTTTCCCCGTTCAACAAGCATCAAGTCTTTTCGTTCCCGTCTGTCTCGGGGGAAAATGCCCGGTTCAGCTCGCTGATGGCTTTTTTCTCGATGCGCGAAACTGCGCGGCGCGGGTATGGCAAGTCGGCAGGGGCGCGTAAGGTCAGGCGCAGCGTTTTATCCGCTCCCAGCTCGGCCTTTTCCAGCACGTCGGTCAGAAAGTCCCCCTGCGCATACCCGCCGCGAAAGAACGCCCGCACCGTATCCTGCGCCCAGTCTGAGGCGCAGGGCGTCTCCCGCGCCGCCTGCGCACGTTTTTCCAGCTCGGCTCTGCGCTTTTTCATCGCCGTATAAATGCGAAGAAAGTCCGCCTGCTCCAGCTCTTCATCCAGCCGCGCCAAATAGGCGCGCTGAATCTGCCCATTGAGCGCCTGCAGCTCGGCGCGGGTACGGTCGGCATCGCCGCATCCGTTTTCCGCCCGCGCCACCTCCTGCGCCAACGCCTCGCCCTCGGCCCGGCTCAAATTCTCCTTCACCAGCAGCTCCATCTTCTCCGCCAGCGCCCGGGCGATCCGCTGCGCCGCGCCCAGCGGCGCTTTGCCCGTTTTCTGGCAGGCACGGCAGATAAAATAAAGCTTCTCCCGGCCGTCCTTTCCCGGGCGGTTGACCAGCCCCAGCGGGCGGCCGCACACCGCGCAGCGCAGCAAGCCCTTCAGCGGGTGATCGTAGGTTCTGCGGCGGGTGCGCGCCCGTGCCTGCAGGCGGCGCTGCGCCTGGGCAAAGCAGGCCTGATCGACCAGCGGCTCATGCGTGCCCGGCACCACCGCCCACTCTCGGGGCGGCAGGCGGCGGGACACCTTGGTTTTGTAGCTCAGCCGGCGGCTCTTTCCCTGCACCATTTCGCCCAGATAAACACGGTTTCTCAACATATCGGCGATTCGCTCGCCGCTCCACACCCCATCCCTGCGCAGACCGGCGTAGACCGCCGGGGAGGGCACGTCGCGCTTTGTAAGGTGCCGGGCGATGCCGGTGCACGACTCCCCCTGCCCGGCCATGGCAAAGACCTGCCGCACCACCTCCGCCGCCTCCGGGTCGGGCACGATGTGGTTTTTCTGCCGGGCGTCCATGCGGTATCCGTAGGGTGCCTTGCCACCGATAAACAACCCGCGCTTCTGCTTATCCCGCTTGACGGCGATGATTTTTCGGGAAATATCCCGGGCATACAGATCGTTCAAAAGGGCGCGGAAGGGGGTGATGTCGTTGGCCGACGAGTCCACCGCCGTGTCCACGCCGTCCAGGAGGGATACATAGCGCACGCCCCAGCGGGGAAAAAATTTTTCCAGATAATACCCCGTGTCGATGTAATCCCTGCCCAGGCGCGACATATCCTTGGTCATCACCATGTCGATCTTCCCGGCGCGAATATCCTTCAGCATACGCTGAAAGGCGGGGCGGTCAAAGTTTGTGCCGCTGTACCCGTCGTCTATATAAGTATCCACCGCCTCGACACCCAGCTGCGCCGCCGCATCCCCCAGCAGCGCGCGTTGGTTGGTAACGCTCTGGGATTCGCCCTCGCCCGCGTCCTCCCGGGACAGGCGGATGTAAAGTCCGGCGCGTCGGCAGCTATTCCCGCTCATGTCCGCGCGCCTCCCACGCCCGCTTTGCGTAGGCCGCAAAGCCCCGGCGAAACAGCTCCTTCCATTGCGCCGGTGGCTGCTCCTCCCAAACCACCCTGATCTCCCCACGCTCTCCCATCGGTATCCTCCCCCATGCTTTTTCCTTATTTATACGCGCAGGGACCGGAGAAGATGGACCGCAGGCAACATTTTTTTGCAAAGATATTGATTTCTGCTGCCGGTGCGGTTACGCTTAAAAAAAACGCGCTTTGCCGCAGACAAAAGGAGAGCCTTTTTATGACCAGCAAACAGATCGTGCGGGCAGCCATGACCTTTCAGCGCCCCGAGCGCCTCCCGCTGGATATTCCCCTTCTGGGTCTCACCGATTATCACAGCGCCAACTGGAACCAGATCGGCACAGGCGACGTCAGCCAGAAAAAAACGCTGGACGAATGGGGCTGCGTCTGGCAGCGCTCGGACGTCAAAAACATGGGGCTGGTCACCGGTCACCCGCTGGACAGCTGGGACAAGCTGGCACACCTGCGCTGGCCCGATCCTGACGATCCCTCGCTGTACGAAGGCATGGAGGAGCGCATCGCCGCCGGAGGCGACAAGTTTATCGAGACCTCCATCTTCATGGTGCTCTTTGAACGGATGCACGCGCTGCGCGGGTTTCAAAACACGCTGGAGGATCTCTATCTGGAGCGCGAAAAAATCGAGATGCTGGCCGACCGCATCGTGGAGTACGACCTGCGCATCATTGAAAATATTTCCTCGCGCTTTCCCGGAGCCATCGACGGCATCGGCTTTACCGACGACTGGGGAACCGAGCTGAACACCTTCATTTCGCCGGCGCTGTTTGAGGAGTTTTTCGCGCCGCGATACCGCCGCATTTTTGACGCCTGCCACAAGGCCGGCTGGCTTATCAAGCTGCATTCCTGCGGCAAGGTCAACCGGTTTATCCAGCCCTTTATCGACCTGGGGTTGGACGCCATGAACCTGCAGCAGCCCAGAGTGCTGGGCATTGAGGAAGTGGGCGCGCAGTTTGCGGGGCGCATGTGCTTTGTCTCGCTGTGTGACATTCAGCACACGCTGCCCCTTAAGGGGAAGGCGGATATTGAGGAAGAGGCGGCGCTGCTGATCGACCGCTGGGGAACGGACAACGGCGGCTTCATCCTAAGCGATTATGGCGACGGAGAAGCCATCGGCGTGCCGCTGGAAAAGAAGCGCTGGATGCTGGAAGCCTTTCTGGCATGCGACCGCTGGGCAAAGAAGTAACACACGCTGCGCCATCCCGCCTCCGGGGTGGCGCAGTGCTGTTCCCCCGCAGCCCACTTGACAAGCGCACTGCGCTTTGCTATATTCATTTCATGATGAAAGTAATTATTTTCGGGAGGTGATCGCCATGGGACAGGGCGCCATTCATTTGCGCAACGACAACCGTGTGCGCATTTTTAAGCATCTGCTGGAGCGGGACGGCGTTTCCCAGGTCGAGCTGAGTCATCTCACCGGCATCAGCGCCGCCACCGTGACCCGCATCATCGAAGACTTTACGTCCTGCGGTCTGGTTACCGAGGAGGAAACGCGCCTGAAGCGGGTGGGGCGCAGCCCCACCGCGCTGCACCTGCGCACCGGCTTTGCCGTGCAGGCCGCCGTGCTGCACGAGGGCGAGCGCCTGCAGGCCGGTCTGCTGGATCTGCGCGGGCAAATGCTGGCCTGCCGCCGCGTGTCTCCCTGGCGCGATCTGCGTGGATTGCTGCTGGAGCAGCTTCCCGATCTGGTGGCGGGCATGTTGGCCGAAGCAGACGTTTCGCCGCGCCGCCTGGCGGGTCTGGGCATCGGGCTGCCCGCCGCGCTGGATCCTCAGCGAGATTTTCTGCTGGATACGGATATTTTAGGGTTGTCCCAGCCTGCCGATCTTCATCCCTGGATCGAGACGCTTTCGGCGCAGCTGGAAGCGCCGGTGCGGCTGGAAAACGACGTAAACGCCCAAGCGCTGGGTGAGTTCGCCTTTCGAGATTTGGCGGCGGACAGCGACATGGCCTTTGTCACGCTGGGCGCAGGTGTGGGCTGCGGCATCATTTTATCCGGCAAGCTGCGCCGGGGCGGGCGAAACCTGGCCGGAGAAATCGGCTATATGCGCCTGCCCACCGGCACGCTTCAGGAGAGCGTCTGCCGCAGCGCCCTGGAGGAACGCTTTGGCGCCAAGGCGCTGCGCGCGCCCACGCAGGAGCAGCGCGAAGCGCTGCTGCGCTATATTTCCCAGGCGCTTTCTCCCTGTGTGGCCGGGCTGGCCATCGCAGGGGATATTCCCCTTATCACCTTGGGCGGCGAGCTGACCGATCTGCTGGGGGACGCGCTTGCGCAGCGCATACAGGCCGACGCGCAACCCCTGGTGCCGCTGGAATTGCAGGTGGAAACGGCGCGGTGCCCGCACGCAGGTCTTTTTGGCCTGAACCTTACTTTGCGGCAGCGCTTTTTGGAGACCCTGCGCCAGCAGGGACTTCCCTTTTTGAAGAAATTTTCCATGTGACCCAAACAAAACGATGAAGGAGAACCCGACATGGCTCTGAAGAAGATCAAATTTGCCATCATCGGCGCCGGCAGTGTGTGCTTCTGCCCCGCCACCCTGTCCGACATTTTGCTGCGCGACCGCATCCACACCGTTCCGGTTTCCATCGCTTTGATGGACATCGACCCGGTGGCGCTGAAGGTCAGCGGAACCTTTGCCCGCCAGGCCATCGCCTTTGCCAAGCGCGACGTGACGCTGAGCGCTACCACCTGCCTGGAGGACGCGCTGGAGGATGCGGATTTCGTGATCACCGCCATTGAGGTGGATCGTTATCGCTACTGGTCCATGGACTTTCACATTCCCCGCCGCTATGGCTTCCGTCAGGTATACGGAGAAAACGGCGGCCCCGGCGGGATGTTTCACACGCTGCGCAATCTGCCGCCCATGCTGCACATTGCCCACACCATGGAAAAAATCTGCCCCCAGGCGTGGCTGCTTAACTACACCAATCCCGAAGCCAAGCTGGTGGAGGCCATCTCCCGGCTGAGCACCATCAAGGTGGTGGGCCTGTGTCACGGCGAAGGCATGGGGCGCGATCAGCTTGCGGAGATCCTGGAGATGCCCAAGGAAGAGCTGGACACCGATGTGGTGGGGCTGAATCATTTCGGCTGGTTCACCCGCATTGAGCGGCGCGGCACCGGGGAGGATCTGTACCCGCTGCTGCGTGAAAAGGAAGGAAAAATGGACTGGCTCGCCCATTGGGATGAGCTGGGCTTAAGCCGCCTCATGTTCCGCACCTATGGGCTGTATCCCTATCCCGGCACCAATCACATCGGCGAGTACATCGCCTGGAGCGACGAAATGCTGGCCAGCACCCGCATTCAGTATTTCTTTGACCCCGTGCGCAGCGACCCGTGGGCGGGGGGCGAGGTGCCAGAATTTGTGTACAGCTTCTCCTCCAACCCCACGGCGCGCCCGCTTTTCCCCGAGGAAGGCGCCCGTGCCGCGGCGGATCAGGCCGACTTCCGCGAGCGCTTCACGCTG
This sequence comes from Eubacteriales bacterium, assembly GCA_028693155.1. Taxonomy (GTDB): domain Bacteria; phylum Bacillota; class Clostridia; order Christensenellales; family UMGS416; genus STF2-111. The sequence continues at coordinate 18,447 of JAQUVY010000005.1, read as the reverse complement.
GCCGACGGCAAGCTGACCGGCTCCAACGAATACGGCATCCCCATTGCCGAAGCCATCGCCTTTGACATCCCCACCCACATCGGCGCGGTGAACATGCCCAACCTGGGCTACGCGCCCACGCTGCCCCAAGGCATGGTCATCGAGCTGCCCGCCCTGGTGGACGGCGCGGGTATCCACCCCCAAAAGACCGCCGCGCTGCCGCTGGCCGTCTCCTCCATGATACAGACCCAGGGCACCATCCATCGGCTGCTCATCGAGGCCTACGAGGAGCAGTCGCGCAATAAACTGCTGCAGGCCATGCTGCTGGATCCCACCGTATCCAATTATCAAAACGCGGTAGCCCTCATCAACGAAATGTGCGCGCGGCAGGCCGAGATACTGCCCCCGCTGCACTGGTAAGCCGCCATGTATAACATTTCCGCGCGTCTTCCCGCGCTGATCGGTCTGCTGGGCGACGGCGCGCCCATCGGCAAGGCCGTTTTGGGGTTTGACGCCTTTGTGGACCGCATCACCCGCCCCTGCCGGATGAACACGATGAAGGAGCTGGGCGACGTTTTACTCTCCCGGCAGGAGCACAGCTTTACCGTCAATCTGGAAAACGCCCAGACACGCGCCGGAGGAAACATGCCCAACACCGCGCTGGGGCTGGCCGGCTTTGGCTGCGACGCGGCCTGCGTGGGTGCGCTGGGGCAGCCGGCGGTACACCCGGCCTTTGCGCCGCTGGCGCAGGGCTGCGAAGTTTTCAGTTTCGGCGACCCCGGGCTTACCCTGGCGCTGGAGTTTGGCCAGGGCAAACTGTTTCTGGGCGAACCGGGCTGCCTGAGCGCGCTGAACTGGGCGTCGCTGTGCCGCGATCCCGGGCTGGATACGCTGCGCAGGCTCTATGCGCAGGCGTCGCTCATCGGCATTTTTAACTTCGGCGAGCTGGACGGGATGCAGGATGTGCTGAACGGCGTTTTGCGCGACGTGCTGCCCGGGCTGCCCAATGCTCCCCGACTTTTTTTCTTTGACCCCTCGGATCTGAGCGGCAGAACCGACGGCGAGGTGCGGGAATACGCGCTCGCTCTGGCGCGCTTCCGACCCTACGGTCGGGTGGTGCTTTCGGCCAACCAGGGAGAAAGCCAGCGCCTGTGCGCGGCGCTGGGCAGCGCGCCGCAGGAGCCCGGAGATTGCCCCGCCGCGCTGCTTGGCTGGGGCGTTGCCGATCTGGTCATCCTGCACAGCGCGCATTTTGCCTGGGCAGCCGACGCCGCAGGGCGCTTTGCGCTGCCCACCCGCTACACGGACTGCCCCCTCACCCTCACCGGGGCCGGCGACCATTTTAACGCCGGTGTGTTGCTGGGGCTGCTTTACGGGCTGGATACCGCCGCGTGCCTGGCGCTGGGCAACGCCTCCTCCTCGCTGTATGTGCGCAACGCCGCCTCCCCCACCCGCCGCGCGCTGGGTGCGGAGCTGACCTTGTGCGCCGATTTGTGGGCCTGACAGGCCGGAAAGGGATTCTTATGCAGCTGTTTATCAGCCCCACTGCCGGGGAAAATGCCGTCCGCGTCGCCCGGTGCGCCGCGGAATTTATTCGGTGCAACCCGGGTTCCCTGCTTTGTTTGGCCGCGGGAGACACCCCGCTGCCGGCCTACGCCTGCCTGGTGGACATGCAGGCGGCGGGCGAGGTCGATCTGTCCAGCGTGTTTTACGTGGGGCTGGACGAATGGATGGGGCTGGGCAGCGAGACCCGCGGCTCCTGCCGGCAAGTGATGGATGCGCATTTCTACCAGCCGGCACACATTCCCGAGGAGCGGCGCGCCGTATGGAACGGCCATGCTGACGCCGAAGCCGAGTGCGCACGCATCAGCGCCTTTATTGAGGCGCATGGCGGCATCGGCTTTACCGTGCTCGGGCTGGGGATGAACGGCCACGTGGGCTTCAACGAGCCCGGCACCGGCCTGTCCTTGGGCTGCATCCGCGTAGAGCTGGACGCCACCACGCGCAGCGTTTCCGCCAAATATTTTGACACCCCTATGCCGGTGCAGTGGGGCGTCAGCATCGGCGCGGGCACGCTCAAGGCCGCCCGCACGCTGGTGCTCATGGCCGATGGCTCGCGCAAAGCGCCCATTTTGCACCGCGCGCTGGCGCAGCCGCCCACCGACGCCGTTCCCGCATCCCTGCTTGCAGATCATCCCGACCTGCGCGTATTTTTAGACGAAGCGGCGGCGGCGCAGCTTCCCCCGGAGATTCGCCGTACTTAAAAAAATAATGATAACGGAGGTTCTTGCCATGACTTCCCGTGAATTGGTCTGCGCGGCGCTGAACCGTGCCAACCCCGCGCGCGTTCCCCGCGATTTATGGACGCTGCCCTGGGCACAGGCACGCTACCCCGAAGCCATTGCTGCTTTGCAGCGTGACTTCACCTGGGATTTTTCTTCTCCCGATCCGCAGCTGAACGCGCAGGCTGACGTTTCCGCCGTGACCCACGGCAAAGACGCCCGCCAGGACGAAGCGGCCGTTTCGGGAGATCCCTACGCCGTCGGTGAATACCGCGACGCCTGGGGCTGCACCTTTGTCAACATCCACGGCGGCGTCATCGGCGAGGTGAAAGAGCCGCTGATCCGCGCCGACGACTGGAGTGACGCCTGCGACGTACACATTCCCGAAGAGTGGCTGCGCTTTGAGCCGGGCTGCATCAATGCCCAGTGCACCGGGGAAAAATTCATGCTGACCCCGGTCACGCCCCGTCCCTTTGAGCGGCTGCAATTTTTGCGCACATCTCCCCTGCTTTATATGGATTTGATGGATCCGCCGCCGAAAATGCTGGATTTTCTGGCGCAGATGCACGATTTTTATTGCAGGCTTCTCACCCGCTATGCCCAAACGGACATCGACGCGCTGTTTTTCATGGACGACTGGGGTGCGCAGAACAATCTGCTCATCCCGCCGGCGCTGTGGGAAAAGCTCTTTTTGCCGCTGTACCGCGATTATATCGACATCGCCCACCGGCACGGCAAAAAGGCATTCATGCATTCGGACGGCAACACACTCAAGATCCTGCCGCAGCTCATTGACGCCGGGCTGGACGCCATCAATTGCCAAATTTTCTGCATGGGCGTGAAAAATCTGGCGCCTTTCCGGGGAAAGATCACCTTCTGGGGCGAGATGGACCGCCAGCACCTGCTGCCCGCCGGTAGCCCGCAGGACGTGGAGCAGGCGGTGGATGCCGTATACGAAGCCCTCTGGGCAGACGGCGGTGTCATTGCCCAATGCGAGTTTGGCCCGGGCGCCCGCCCGGAAAACGTGCGCCGCGTCTATGAACGCTTTGCGGAAAAAGGCCGGTTGGCATGAACATTCCCAACAACATCCTGCGCCAGCACCTGCAAAACGTGTTTTTCCTCACAGGCGATTCCTGCGCGGGAAAAAGCACCGCCGCCCGCGCGCTGCGGGAGAAATACGGAATGTACGTTTACGACAGCGACGCCATGCGCCGGGAGCACTTTGCCCGCGCCCAGCGCCGCTGGCAGCCCTGCATGACCCGGCCCGACGCCGACACGTTGACCCCCGCCCAGGCGCGCGCGTGGGAAAAGGACATTGTGCGCGAAATGACGCCCATGATGCTGTGCGACCTGATGCAGCTGGCCGCGCAGCATGAAAGCGTGCTTTGCGAGGGAGATATTGATTTGGCGCTGCTTTGCGCCGCCGCGCCTCCCGGGCATGTGTTTTGCCTGTTTGTTTCTCCCTCCATCGGGCAGCGAGAATTTTTCGACCGGCCGGATCACGCAAACATGCTGGAAAACATTTACGGGCGCGCCGATTTGACCCCCGCCCAAAAAGAGGCCAAGGCGCAGCGCCTGCGGCAGATCGCGTTGGGGGACACGCCGCGGAAAACCCTTCTCCTGCCCGGTGAAGTTGCCCGGTACGGCCTGCCTTATTATGTGCGCACCCAAGACGGCACCGTGGAGGAGATGCTGCAAGCCATCGAAAAAGCGTTCGGGCTTGTGTAAAAAAGCAGCATTTCTCCGCACCGCTGCCCTGCGCGAGGAGTTTGGTCAAAGGAATTGCTATGAAAAAAATACTGATTGCTTCGCTGAAAAGTGCGGCAGGAATTGCTGTGGGAACGACGATAGGAGGCTGCCTGCTTCCGCGATTGTTTTTCGGCAATCTCTGTAACGAAACATGGCCACCCATCTGGAAACAGGCTGTTATCTATTTTCTTGTTGGCTATCTTGCCGCTTTTCTGGTGTTTTTCTTGATAAACCTGATCAAAACAAAAGCACACCGATAAGCAAGAATGAGCGCCCCGGTAATTTATGCCGAAGCGCCCGCCCTCATGCGCAGTTTCCCGTTCTTTGCTAAGCTCCGGCTCGCCGGGGCTTTTTTCTTCTGCTTGCCATATCCGCGCCGCGAAACATAGGAGCGCGAGATCCCCAGCTCGCTGCCCACTTCTTTTTGCGTCATGCGGCGGCAGCCGTCCAACCCGTAGCGCATTTTGATGATGCGCCGCTCCCGGGGCGGAAGCCGACGCACCAGGTCGACCAGCCGGTCGGTGCGGATGCGCAGATCCACCGACTCCACCACCTCGTCCTGCTCGGTGCCCAATACATCAGCCAATGAAATCTCGTTGCCCTCGTGGTCGGTGCCGATAGGCTCATCCATATACACCTCCCGGCGCAGCTTGCGGCTGGAGCGAATGCTCATGAGCACCTCGTTTTGAATGCAGCGGGCGGCGTAGGTGGCCAGCTTGATATTCTTTGCCGGGTCGTAGGTATTCACCGCTTTCATCAGGCCAATGGTGCCGATGGACACCAGATCGTCCATGTCGCGCCCGTTGCCGCGATATTTTTTTGCGATGTGCGCCACCAGCCTTAGGTTGCGCTCCACCAGCTGCCCCGCAGCCCACTTATCCCCCGCCAGCATGCGCTGCACATAGTCCTTTTCCTCTTCGCTGGACAGCGGCTGCGGAAAAAACGAAGTCTTTTCGATGCCCGACGTCACCAGCGTCAGCTTTTGCAGGATCCCCAGCAGCATTTCCGCCGTAATCAACATAGTATTCCCCTCTCCTTTTTTGGATTTTGCGCCTTTTATTCTTATGCGCAAAACGAAGCCTTTACCCCCGGGGAACGGCGTGCCGGGGCGGCAAATAAAAAATGTTCGAATTCTAAAGATATAAGTATTTAACATTTTTTACAATTGCGGTATACTAAAACCTGCATAAAGAAAAAAGAGAGATGCCGCGCGGGCGCGCGGCCGGACGGGAGGGCTTCTTGGTTCTGATCAAATTCCTGAAAAAGTACGGCTGGAGGTATATCCCCGGGCTGCTGTTCCTGGCAATTTCCAGCTATCTGCAAACCCAGACTCCCAAAGCCCTGGGGCGAATTTTCGACCTGCTGGAAGGGTCACCCATTGACAACGTTGCCGTGCGCAGCGGCATTTTTTTGCTATTGGGGCTGGCGGTGGGCGCGTTCCTGGCTCGCTTTTGCTGGCGGCATTTCATCAACGGCAACGCGCGCAACATGGAATGCTTTTTGCGGGAAGAGCTGTTTTCTCATTTGCAAACGCTAAACCCCTATTTTTTTCAGCACAAGAAAACCGGCGACCTCATCGCCTACGCCATTAACGACATCAACGCCGTGCGCATGACCTTCGGCCCGGGCATGGCCATGACCTTTAACGGCCTGGCTGTGGCCTCCCTGTCCATCGCCTCCATGGCCGGCAGCATCAACCTCAAGCTGACGCTGGTATCGCTGATCCCCGTGCCGTTCATCATTTTGTTCATTGTGCTCATGGGCAAGCAGGTGCGCATTCGCTTCCGCAAGGTTCAGGAAACCTTTTCCGAGGTCAGCGACCGGGTAAATGAAAACATCAACGGCATCCGCGTGATCAAAACCTATGTGCAGGAGGAAAGCGAGGTGGAGCGCTTTGGCGCGCTCAACCGCAAGGTGCAGCGGGCAAACATCCGCATGGTGCGCATTTCCGCCCTGTTCAACCCCCTGGTGCAGGTCTTTTTCGGCATCAGCTTTGCCATCAGCATTTTTTACGGCACGGCGCTGGCCAAGGCCGGGCAGATCTCCCTGGGCGACGTGGTGGCCTTCAACGGGTATCTGACCATGATCATGATGCCCATCATGTCCATCTCCCGCATCATCAACGTATTCCAGCGCGGCATGGCCTCCTATCAGCGTCTGAATGCCATTTTGAGCGAAAAGCCGATGGTCATTGACGGCCCGGGCGATGCATCCCATCAGGTGACCCGCGGCGAAGTTGACATTCGCCACCTGACCTTCTGCTACCCCGATAGCGACATTCCCGCGCTCAAGGACATCAACCTTCACCTGGAGCCCGGCAAGACGCTGGGCATTCTGGGCTACACCGGCAGCGGAAAAACCACCCTGGCCAGCCTGCTGTTCAAGCTTTACAACGTGCCGCGCGGCACCATCTATCTGGACGGCGAAGATATTATGGATTACCCGCTGGCCAGCCTGCGGGAAAACATGGGTTACGTCCCGCAGGACAACTTTCTCTTCTCCGATACCATCGAGCAGAATATCCGCTTTTTCACCGAGGGCTATACCCATGAGGACGTGGAGCGCGCCGCGAAGATCGCCCGGATCCACGATAACATCATGGATTTCCCCGAGGGCTATGAAACCATGCTGGGCGACCGCGGCGTGAATCTTTCGGGCGGTCAAAAGCAGCGCATTTCCATTGCCCGGGCGCTCATCAAGCGCCCCGCCCTCTACCTGTTTGACGACGCGCTGTGCGCGGTGGATACGGAAACCGAGGAGGAGATTCTGCGCAATCTGCACACCGAGCTTTCCGGCCGCAGCGGCATTATCATCGCCCACCGCATTTCGGTGGTGCAACACTGCGACCATATCATCTTCTTGGAGCACGGCCGCATTGCGGAAGAGGGCGACCACGAAAGCCTGATGGCGCTGGACGGCCGCTATGCCCGGCTGTACCGCCAGCAGGCAAACAAGACCGAGCGGGAGGTGAACGCATGAAACGCAAAAACAAGGGAAATTTAAAGCGGGTCATGCTGATGATGCTGAACTATTGGCCCACCATGCTTGCGTGTGTGGTTTGCGTGCTGCTGGTCAACCTGTCCGACCTGGCCAAGCCCTATATTCAGAAGATCATCATGGACGACTTTCTGCTGGGCAGCGCGCAGGAAGCCGGCTGGTATTCCATCGGCGGTATGTCCGTGCTTTATTTGGGCGCGGTCATTCTGGCCGCGGGGATGACGGTGCTGCAGGCCAACCTCATCAACGGCGTGGCTCAGAAAATCATGATGGCGCTGCGGCAGCGGGTGTTCCGCCACATTCAGCTTATGCCGCTGCGGCTGCTGGACAAGTTTTCCGCCGGCAGGCTTATCACCCGCGCCACCAACGACGTGGAAGCGCTCAACGAGCTCTTTACCGATGTGGTCATCAACCTTTTTAAGGACATTTTCTTGCTGCTGGGTTTGGTCGTGGTCATGGTGGAGCTGGACTGGCGTCTGGCGCTGCTGTCCTTCACGGCGCTGCCGCTCATTGCTGTGTTCACCTTTTTGGTACGCACCAAACTGCGCCGCAATTTTCAAGTGGTGAAATCCCTCATCGGCCAGATCAACGGCTTTTTTGCCGAAAACATTTCGGGTATGCGCCTGGTGCAGATCTTCAACCGGCAAAAGGAAAAGCTCACGGCCTTCCGCCAGCTCAACAAACGCTAATACCGCGGTACCATGATCCAGATCACCCTCAACAGCCTGATGATGCCGGTGATCGACATCATCAACAATCTGGTCATCGCCCTTCTGATCTGGTGGGGTCTGCGCCAGCTGGGTGTGGGCGCGCTGGCGCTGGGCACGCTGTACGCCTTCACCAACTATGTAAAGCAGTTTTTCCAGCCCATCGGCGACCTGGCGGAAAAGTACAACACCATTCAGTCCGCCTCCGTATCCGCCGACCGCATTTACGAGCTGCTGGATCAGGAGGGCGAGCAGGAAAAGCTGGAGGAGGGCGGGCCCGCCCCTCGTTTCCAGGGCAAGGTGGAGTTCCGCAACGTCTAGTTCGCCTATGAGGGCGAAAACTGGATCCTCAAGGACGTCAGCTTTACCATACAGCCCGGGCAGCGCATCGCCTTTGTGGGTGCCACCGGCGCGGGGAAAACCACCATCATCAGTTTGCTCTCCCGCTTTTACGACATTCAAAAAGGGCAGATCCTCATCGACGATACGGACATCTGCGCTTTCCGACTGTGCGACCTGCGCAAGTACATTTCAGTGGTGCTGCAGGATGTGTTTCTCTTTTCCGGCACCATCACCGACAACGTTCGCCTGAACTCCCCCATCTCCGACGAAGAGGTTCAGCGCGCGCTTAAGTTGAGCTGCGCCGATGAATTCATCAGCGAGCTTCCCGACGGCATGGAGCACCCGGTCACCGAGCGCGGCAGCACCTTCTCGGCGGGGCAGCGCCAGCTGCTCTCCTTTGCCCGCGCCATTGCGCACGACCCGGCCATTTTTGTGCTGGACGAGGCCACGGCCAACATCGACACGCGCACCGAGCTGCTCATTCAGCGCTCCATTCAAAACGTGTCGGCCGGGCGCACCACCATCATCATTGCCCATCGCCTCTCTACCATTCGCAGCTGCGACCAGATTCTGGTTATGGAGCACGGCCGCCTGGCCGAACACGGCACCCATGAGGAGCTGATGGCCGCCAAGGGGATCTATGCGCGGCTGAACGAAGCGCAGTTTTCCGGTCTGGAGGAAAGCACGTAACCCAGCGCGAAGCAAGGTTCATGAACAAAAAACAAGGACGGGCACATACCCGTCCTTGTTTTTTGTTTGGCCTGTGCTGCCCGCGTGCTTGATCGTCCGCCCCACCCCACGCAGGCTGGCCGCCAGCACCTTCTTGGGCACATTCCCACGCTCCTGCGCAGCCGACCAAAGCGCAAAGTGCCCAAGCGAAGCAGATCGCGCAGGATCACAGCGTTCCACTTGTCTGAAAGCAGACGCAGTGTGGTTTCCGCCGATCAGGCAGACTGACCCAGCCCCACACTCCGCAGTAAAAAGAAAAAGGCCGGCAGCTGCCGGCCTTTTTTTGCGTTGGTTTTACACCAAATACAGATCGTTGGATGGGAAGACGGGCTCGCTGGTGATCTCCACGCCCAGCTTGCGCAGCATGGCCTCGCTGGACGCCGCCATAATATGACTGGAATGTGCCTGACAGCCGCGCAGATCGGTCAGCTTGCGCATGGCCAGCTCGGCCATGGTGTTGGTGGCGGCGCAGATGCTCAGCGCCAGCAGCACCTCCTGCAAATTGAGCACGGTGTCCCGGCTGCGGAACACATCCCGCTTCATCTGATGGATGGGCTCCAAAATGATGGGCGACAGCAGATGGATGTCCTCAGAAATATTCGCCATATACTTGATGGAATTGATGACGCAGCTGGCCGCCTGGTTCATCACCTCGCTGGCCTTTCCGGTCATGATCATGCCGTCCGGAAGCTCTATGGCCATCGCCGGGGCATTCTTGCGCTGAGACTTGTGGATCGCGGGCAGCACCACCGAGCGATCCTCGGGCTTGAGACCCTGCTGGTTGAGGATCATCTCCACCTTGCGGGCGGTCTCCTCATCGCTGCGCCCCTGCGCCAGATCGCAGCGCGCGCGGTAATAGCGGCGTATGATCTCCTGCCGCGCCGCCTCCTGCACCACTTCGTCGTCAAAAATTCCGTATCCGGCCATATTAACACCCATGTCGGTGGGCGACTGATAAACCGAATCGCTGCCCATAATGCGGCTGAGCATCTTTTTTACAATGGGGAACACTTCCACATCGCGGTTGTAATTCACCGTGGTGACGCCGTACGCCTCCAAATGGAAGGGGTCGATCATGTTGACGTCCTTCAGGTCGGCGGTGGCGGCCTCATAGGCCAGGTTCACCGGGTGGCGCAGGGGCAGGTTCCAGATGGGGAAGGTTTCAAACTTGGCATAGCCGGCCTGCACGCCGCGCTTATATTCGTGGTACAGCTGGGAGAGGCAGGTGGCCATCTTTCCGCTGCACGGCCCGGGCGCAGTTACCACCACCAGCGGCCGGGTGGTGGGGACATAATCGTTTTTCCCAAAGCCTTCGTCGCTGGCCACATGGTCTACGTCGTGCGGGTAGCCTTCAATGGGATAGTGCAGATAGGTCTTTTCTCCGCGGTTTTCCAGCATCTGGCGAAAAGCCGCCGCCGCGGGCTGGTTTTGATAGCGCGTGATGACCACGCTGGAAACATACAACCCCATGGCGCGGATGTTGTCAATCAGGCGCAGCACGTCCATATCATAGGGAATACCCAGGTCTGCACGAATTTTTCCGCTGCCGATGTCGTTGGCGTTGATGGCAAACACGATCTCCGCGTGATCCTTCAGCTCCTGCAGCAGCTTAATCTTGGCATTGGACTCAAAGCCCGGCAGCACGCGCGCCGCGTGCAGATCGTCAAACAGTTTGCCGCCGAACTCCAAATACAGCTTGTTGCCGAACTGCTCGATGCGCTTGTAAATGGCCTCCTTTTGGCGGCTCATATATAGGTCTTTATCAAATCCGATCTTCATCCTTCTGCTCTCCCCCTCAAATTTCCACAGTCATTCCGTCGTACGCCACCAGGAAGCCGTGCTTCGCCGCTTCTTCCTCCAGCTCTTCGTGAATGGAGTGGCAATTGTGGGAAAAGTGATTGATGATATAGCGCGTGGAGGCGTCCACATTGCCCTGCTCCTCCAAACGGGCCTTCACCACCAAATTATCGGGAATGCCCATATGGTTTGCTCCGTCTGGCAGCTTGCCAAAGGTGCAATCCAGGCTGACCAGATCAATATGCCCGGCGTTCGCCTTCAGATACGCAAACACCGGTTCAAAAAAGATCCCCGTGTCATGGGTATACAGCAGCGTTTTTCCGTCCTTGCGGATGAGATAGAAAAACGCGTCCTCGCTGGGGTCTCCCATGCCGTGAAGAGCGGGCAGCGGCGTTACCTCATAACCGCCCACGGAAAAGGGCTGATACCCGTATACGCGCTGAAAGGGCACAAAATCCACGGGCTTTTTGAACTCGCCGAACATGGCGTTTTCCAGTTTTTTGCCCACGTTCCCGTTGCCGAACACATGGATGGGATGCATCCCGTGGGCGTAATAATCGGGCGATGCCGTGCTCAGCTCCACCGGGCAAAAATGATCCATGTGGCTGTGCGTCACGATCAGATTCTCAATTTTGGTCAGGTCAATGCCGAAACGCAGGCTGTGCAGATAAACGTCCGGCGGAAAGTCGATCATCAGCGTATCATCCAGCACCGCTCCCGAACGCCCGCGGATGTCTTTTCCGCCCTTTTCACGGGCGCGTTTGCAGGTTTCGCACTGGCAAAACAGCGCGGGAAATGCCTCGGCCGCCGCCGTACCCAAATACTGAAGCTTCATAAAAAAGTCCCCCATCATTCGAAACGGCGGTTTTACCGCCGCATTTTTATTCTACTCTATCATACCATAAATCCGCCCGCGTTCCACCAAAAAATGACGGGACTTTACAAAAAGCCTTCGGAAAAAAATTCCGAAGGCTTCGTTGTCAGCGCTTCCCCTCCAGCGCAAAGCGCAGCAGCGTTTTCAGGTAGGGCTGCAGCACATCGTTGGTGCTGCGGTAGATCTCGTGCTTGGCGTTCTTTACCTGCACCAGCTTTCCGTCGGCAATGCGGTCGATGAACATCTGCTGCTCCCGGGGAAGCACCAGCGTGTCCAGCTCGGCCTGCAGCAGCAGCACCGGCATGGTCACCCGCGCGCAGTTTTCCTGCTTCAAAATCACCTTGGTGATCTTCAGGGACTCGTTCATCCACCGATAGCTGGCGGCCGAGTTTTGCAGGTGGGGGTTGGCGCGCTGCCGGGCATGGTAATAATCGTAGCGCGCCCGGGAGGTGCAGCAGGCCCCTTCAAACGGGCTTTTCGGGTCAAAGGGCTTATGGATAAAGATGTAATCCCGGTCGTGCTTTGCCAGGATTTTAAGATTGGACAGCCACATGGCTAAAAATTTCGGCGTGTTGCCCGAATTGGCGCGGATCATGGGTGCGTTGCGCACCACGCGGTCAAACAGTTCGGGATACTCCTGCGCCAGGCGCGCCGCAATGGCACCGCCCCTGGAATGCCCATACAGCACCACGGGGACGGGAGGCTTTTCTGGCAGAACCACCTGTTCCATAAACGCGCGAAAATCCAGAATGTAGTCCTCAAAGCGATCCACATGAGTCAGCGACATATCCTCGGAAACGCGGTAAGAGTTGCCGTGCCCGCGGTGATCCACCGCGTAAACCTGCGCGCCGGCCATCAAGAAATAGTACGCCAGCTCCCGAAACTTATCCGCCGACTCGGTAAAGCCATGGCTGATGAGAACGGTAGCCCGGGGCTCTTTGAGCGGATAATGCTCCCAATAAATGGGCTGACCCGGCACCCGCTCCACATACCCGCTGCGGCGAATTTCAGCCAACGCGGGCTGCACCGTGCCGTCCATAAAGGCGGCGTAGTTTTCCTCCGGGATACAGGCGATCTCTGAGATGGGCAGCGCCCGATCAAACAGTGACATGCTTCATTTCCCCTTTCGCAGCTTTTCTCGCTTTCAGGCTATCACAAGAGCCGGGGTTTGTAAACAAGGTTCCCCCGGGCTTTTATACGCAAAAAAAGGAGAACGCGCGGCGCTCTCCTTTTCTGTCTTTTTTTGTTTATCGATACAGCGGACCGTAGGCAGCGCAGGCGCGGTAATCGGCACCGGTGGTATCTCCGTTGGTGCCAAAGGCAGCCCAGGCGTGGGGCCGGTAAATGTCCGCATCCTCCACGTTGTGCATGGCCACGGGGATGCGCAGCATGCTGGCGAAGGTGATGAGATCACGGCCGATATGCCCATAGGCGAACGCGCCGTGGTTGGCGCCCCAGTTGGCCATCACCGAATAAACGTCGGTAAAGGCACCCTTGCCGGTGAGGCGGGGGGCAAACCAGGTGCACGGCCAGGTGGGATCGGTGCGCTGATCCAAAATGCGGTGCATGTCGTCATCCAGCACGGCGGTATAGCCCTCGGCCAGCTGCAGCACCGGTCCTAAGCCGTCCACCAGGTTAAAGCGGATCAGCGTAACGGGCATCTCGGCCTGGGTCTTATAGTGGGAGGAATAGCCGCCGCCGCGGAAATATTCAAAGTTGGCGTTGGGCCAATCCACGGCCTTCATGATGGCGTCGATGTCCTGCTGCTGCAGCTCCCACCAGGGCTTCATGCAGCCCTTTCCACCGGCGTCTTTGGCGGCACCGGTGCCGTCCAGCGCGGCCGCGCCCGAGTTGATGAGGTGGATAAAGCCGTTTTGCGCCACGCCCGTGGGCTTGCGGCCGGTCACGCGCTCCACCGCTTCGGGGCTCCAATAGGTGCGCACATCGGCAAACACGCTGGCACCGCCGGTAAGCAGCTTGCCGGCCAGCATGGCCAGCCCGTTGAGGCCGTCGTTCTCGGTGGCCAGAATGCGCGGTTCGCGCTTGCCGTTCCAATCAAAGGTGGAGGACAGCACGGCCTCGGCAAAGTCGCCGTTGGGCAGCCAATCCGTCCACATGCGCTGCCCCTGGAAGCCGCCCAGCACGGCGTTGCGCCCCAGCGCTTCCTCGTGCCAGCCCATCTCATCCAGCTTGGGATTGCCCAGCATCACGTCGCGGATGATCATGGCCATCTTGACCACAAACGGCCAGTCCTCCTGCACCGCCTTGGACTTGGTGATGACCTCGGGCAGCTGCTTGGCGGCGTTCATATTGACGCCCGGACGGCAGTTTTCCTTCACCCACGCCATGGCGCGCTCATATTCTTCGTGATCGTAGATCTCCAGCTTGATGCGCCGCAGAATCTCGGTCATGTCCACCCACTCAGCGCGGATGCCCATATATTTTTGCAGAAAATCCATGTCGCAGTAGGAACCCATGATGCCCATGGCCACTGCGCCAAAGCCTACATAGCTCTTGTTGCGCATTTGCCCCACAGCCGCAGCGCAGCGGGCAAAGCGAAGGATCTTTTCCTGCACGTCGGCAGGAACCTCCGTATCCCCCAGATCCTGCACGTCGTGGCCGTAAATGGAAAACGCCGGCAAGCCGCGCTGGGCGTAAGCCGCCATGACCGCCGCCAGATAAACCGCGCCGGGACGCTCGGTGCCGTTGAAGCCCCACACCGCCTTGATGGTCAGCGGATCCAGATCCATCGTCTCGGTGCCGTAGCACCAGCAGGGCGTCACGGTGAGCGTGGCGCACACGTTTTCGTGGCTGAACTTTTCGGCGCAGCGAGCCGCCTCGGCACCGCCCCCGATGGTGGTGTCGGCGATGACGCACTCCACGGGCGTGCCGTCGGTGCAGCGCACATTTTCGCTGATGAGCTTGGCAGCGGCTTTGGCCATGCCCATGGTCTGCTCCTCCAGCCCCTCGCGGATGCCGCCCCAGCGGCCGTCAATGGTGGGTCGAATCCCGATTTTCACTCCTGCCATATTAATTTCCTCCTTATTCTTCCGTCTTTATGATGTCATGCCGGTAATGGTCAAAGGTCTGTACCCACAGCTCCTTTTGCGCCGTATCCGGCAGATATTCCTTCACACCGAACGAATCGGCGATCACCTGACGCGCCTCGGCGAGGTCGCGCAGCGCACCCTGAGAGATCAGCTGCACCACCACGTTGCCAATGGCAGTCGCCTCCACCGGCCCCGCCACCACGCGGCAGCCCGTGGCATCGGCCGTGTGCTGGCAAAGCAGCTCGGCCTGGGTGCCGCCGCCCACCATGTGGATGGTGTGATATTTGCGTCCGGTGCACTTTTCCACCCGTCCCAGCGCAAGGCGATATTTCAGCGCAATGCTGTCGTAAATGCAGCGGATCACCTGCGCATCCCCCTCGGGGATCGTCTGCCCGGTGCGCCGGCAATACTCCCGAATGCGCCGGGGGATGTTGCCCTGGGGCACAAACTCGGCGGCGTCCGGGTCGATGAGGCACAGGAAGGGCTGGGCACCCCGCGCCATTTGCTCCATTTGGGAATAACTGTATTCCCGCCCTTCGCGGCGGAACTGCCGGCGTGTTTCCTGAATGAGCCACATGCCGATGATGTTGCTCAAAAAACGCGTGGTGTTGGGATACCCCATCTCGTTGGTCAGGTTAAAGGCCTGCGCCTGCGCCGTCAACACGGGGCTGTCCAGCTCGGTGCCGAACAGCGACCAAGTGCCGCAGGAAATGTAAATGAAATCGCGCTCCCGGGTGGGCACGGCTGCCACGGCGCTGGCCGTGTCGTGCGCCGCCACAGCGATCACCGGTCTGGGCGCGATCTGCAGCTCTTCGCACAGCGCGTCCTGCAGCATGCCCACCTGTGTGCCCGGCGGCACCAGCGGCGGCAAAACGGAGGTGGGGATGCCCATGCGTTCCATCAGCTCCGTGTTCCATCCGCGGGTGTCGGCCCGCAACAGCTGGCTGGTGGAAGCGATGGTGCGCTCGGCCACCTGATTGCCGGTTAGAAAATAGTTGAGCAGATCGGGGATGAACAGCATGCACTGCGCGCCATCCAGCCGCCCGGGCGCACGCCGCTGCCCCGCGATAAGCTGAAAAAGGGTGTTGAAGGTCAAAACCTGCGTGCCGCTTTGGGCATACAGCGCCTCCGCGCCGATTCGCTGAATCACCTCGTCGGCAATGCCGTCGGTGCGGGTGTCGCGGTAATGCACCGGGTTTTCCAGCAGTGCGCCATCCGGCGCGATCAGGCCGTAATCCACCCCCCAGGTGTCAATGCCCACGCTGTCAAAGCCGCCCATGCGGTCGGCCTGGATCAACCCCTGTTTGATGCAGTGATACAGCCGCAAAATGTCCCAATAAAGCGTTCCGCCCACGCGGACAGGCTCATTGTCGAACCGGCATACCTCTGTCAGTGTGATCTTTCCGTTGTCCAGGGTACCCAGGATGCCTCGCCCGCTGGACGCTCCCAAATCAATGGCCAATACGTTTTTCATTCCGGCAGCCCCTTTCCCGGCGCAATCACGCCTTTTTTCAAAATAATGTTGGCATATTGCGCCGTCTCCCCGGTGATGACCACGGCATAGGCCTGCCGTGCCCGCTCGTAGAACGCAAAGCGCTCCATCCACTCCACGTTGGTCTCCTCCTGCCGGGCGATGATGGCCTGATAGTCATCCCAGATCACCGGTACCGCATCGTCGCCCTCCACCACATCCATCAGCACGGCCGCGCACTGCGTGTACTGATCCAGCGGCAGCAGGGTCAGCACGGCCTCCAGCAGGGGGCAAGCCGGGGCGCCATCGCAGCGCACCAGCCGCTGCGCCACGCTGGCCGCCGGGAAGTTCGCGTCGGCGATCACAATCTCGTCACCGTGCCCCATCTCCGCCAAGATCTTCAAAAGCTCAGGCGGCAGCAAAGCGGGAATTCCCTTCAGCATGTGCAGCCTCCTCTATTTATTATACTTTTTATAGCCCGGGTGACGACCCGTCACGCCGTATTGCGCACGCATACCAATGAGCCGGTCGATCTCCTTGCGCGGCAGCTCCACCGCGCCGCCCAGCAGCTCGGCGTTGAGCTGAATCTTCGCCCACAGCTCCAGGCTTTCCATCCGGTAATAAGCGGTCAGCAGATCGGCGCCTACCGTCAGCGCGCCGTGGTTCTCCAGCAGCAGCACGTCGTGCTCCTGCAAATAAGGCCGGATGGCGTTGGGCACTTCGGCGGTGGAAGGCGTGCCGTAGGGCGTCACGGGGACGCTGCCAATGGCGATGACCGATTCGATCATGATATATTCGTCCATATGCCGATGCGCCACGGCAAAGCCGGTGGCCGTGGGCGGGTGGGCATGCAAAACCGCGTGTACATCTTCCCGCTCCTGATAGCAGCACAGGTGCATCTTGATCTCGCTGGAAGGCCGATAGCCGTCCTGCGCCTCGCGCACCGCGCCGTCGCCGTCCAGCAGCACCAGCTTTTCGGGGGTGATAAAGCTCTTGCTGATGCCCGTGGGCGTGGCCAGAATCTCATCCTGCGTAAGCTTGACCGAGACGTTGCCGTCGTTGGCGGCCACCCATCCCAACTGCCACATTTTGTTGCAGATGTCGCAGATCTGCTCTCGTTCCTGCTGATAGGTCATTTGCATGGCACTTCCTCTCCGTTTTTCCCCCTTAGTATAGCAATTTGGATGTTATCCGGATAGATCAGAACGATGTATTGGAATATGCGCCGATATCATGGTATAATTCGTTCAACTTCGTTCATATTCGTTCATCAGGAGGGCACCATGGATTCTCCCAGACACGATGTTATTCTGGAGCTGCTGCAGGCAAAAAAACGTCTTGGCGTGGGCGAGCTGTGCGCAGCGCTTTACTGCAGCCCCTCTACCCTGCGCCGTGACCTGATCCACCTGGAAAAGATGGGGTTGGTGCGGCGCACGCACGGCGGCGTTTCGCTCCCCCCCGGCAATACGGAATACTCATCCGACTTCCGCGAAAACGAGCACATCGCCCAAAAGGAGGCCATCTGCGCCATCGCGCTGGACTTTCTGGCCAACGGCATGACGCTGTTTTTAGACTCCAGCAGCACGGTGCTGCGCATCTGCCCCTATCTGGAGCGCTACCGCAACATCACCGTGGTCACCAACGGCATCCGCACGGCGCTGCAGCTCAACGAAAGCAGTCAGGTGGACGCCTTTATTACCGGCGGGCACCTGAAAAACGGCTCCACCTCGCTGCTGGGCGAATTTGCGGGCGGCTTTGTAGAGGGCTTTCGCGCCGACCTGGCCATCGTCTCCTGCCGGGGGCTGGATGAACAGGGCAGCTACGAGGCCGATTCCTCGCAGGCGTGGATCAAGCAGCGCATGCTGCGCAACGCCAAGAGCGCCATTCTGCTGTGCGACAGCAGCAAGTTCGGCCATTCCTATTTTTACAAGCTGGCACCCTTTTCTCAGTTTTCCGCAGTGCTCACCGACGCGCTGCCCACCCCCGCCATGCAAAAAGCCGTGTTTTCCGCGGGCTGCGAGCTGTTGTATTAGTTGACAGCAAAGCCGCATTCGCCTTATAATAAATATCGCCGATTTTGTGCCGGAGTGGCGGAACGGCAGACGCATGGGACTTAAAATCCCCCGCTCGATAGAGCGTACGAGTTCAAATCTCGTCTTCGGCACCATAACAGTTAAGGTAATTGATACAATCGTATCAGTTACCTTAACGTTTTTTTATGACCAGAAAAGGCTGTAACACTGGGATTTTCATCAAATCAATGCACCCGCTGTTCTTTATGAACCACAATATATAGTATTTTACGCAGTGTGTATTCTTGATCAATCACCACATATGCCCTTTAATTCGTTTTTTGACTTGGCTATCGTTTTTCGATTAGTTTACCATAGAGCACCCTCGATTCAACCGAGGGTGAGAGAAAAGCCCTCTGTTTAAAAGAGGACTTTCATAATATAATGATGCTGTTTTT
>JAQUVY010000175.1 GCA_028693155.1 Eubacteriales bacterium | reverse complement strand
CTGTGAGAATTTTCGTTGGGGATTTGTTTTTGAATGGCCTTGTACTGCCGAACCACAGCGAGGCAAGCGAAGTATTCGCTTATGCGGCGGCGCCCTGCGGCAGGGGCTCGGTGCCGAAATAGGCGCAGATGGCCTCGTAATAAATGCGCGCGGCGCGGGCGCAGCCGTCCGCGCCCGTCCAGTTCTCCACATCGCTGTAATTGGTCAGAAAGCACTGCTCCACCAGCACGGCGGGACAGTAGGGGCGTTCCACGATGCCAAAGCTTTTCTGCTCGCGCACCTTGGTGTCGGTGCTGTCCACAATGCGCTTGCTTTTTCCGTTGTAGTAGGCGAAACGAATGCCGTTATCCCCGCGCAGACGGTGTCCGGCAGCGCCCATTTTCTGTGCGATGCACTGGGCAAAACGCATGGATTCCTCGGAATAGGTGCGACCGGGCGGCGTGGGAAAGCACTCGAACCCGTGCGACTGCCGCGTGCTTTCGTCGCTGTTTGCGTGGACGCTCAAAAGCAGGGAAGCGCCAACATCGGTCGCGGCTTGAGCGCGATCCTTGATCGAGCGGTCCTCGCCGTTGGGGCGCGTGCGCATGGGCGCGTAGTTGGGGTCCTGCTCCAAAAGCGCGTACAGGGCGTTCACCGTCTGCTCGCACACCTCAAGCTCGTCGATCAGCGCCTTGGTGCCTGTGTCGAAGCCGCCGTGGCCTGCGTCCAGCGCGACGGTATAGGGCGGCTGTGTTTGCAATAGATACGGATGCTCCGGGTCGCCTGTGAGCTGGGGCGGCGACGGGGCCGCGGGCGCCGGGCTGCGCGGCGTGCCGGAAAAGCCGGCAGGCTCGCCGAGCAACGTGTGCATGCACGCGGCCAGCAGCAGGCCGACAATACACACCGCCCCAAGGCAAAGCGCGCGCCTGCCGCGGGTATGCAGGCTGTATACGCCGCCCCGCGGCGCTGCGAAAGATCCTCCGTGTCGGCCGGAGGCGCGTGCAGGCCCCCTCATGCGGCAGGCGCGGCAGGCAGCGCGCCAAGCTCCGAAAGGGTGCCGAAGGTGTAGCCCATCTTCTCCCATCGCGTCAGCAGTTCGTCCAGAATGGCCGCGTTGGTGGCGCTGGTGGAGTGCAGCAGAACGATGGCGCCGTCGTGCGTGCGGGGCATCAGCTTGTCAAAAGCGGCTTCCTGCGAGGGCTGGGCGTCCTGCTTCCAGTCCACGTAGGCGAGGCTCCAGAAAATGGTCTTGTAGCCAAGCTCCTGCGCCCAGGCCAGATTCTCGTCGCTGAATTTGCCCTCGGGCGGTCGGTAGAAAAGCGGCAGAGGCGAACCTGTCGTCTCCTTGAACAGCGCGGCAAGGTCGTTCAGCTCTTTTTTGAACGACGCCTCGTCCTTCTGCGACATGTTCGGGTGGTGATAGGTGTGGTTGCCCACCGTATGGCCCTCGGCTACCATGCGCTTGATGAGATCCGGATTTTCCTTGATGTAGCTGCCCACCACAAAGAAGGTCCCGGGTGCGCTGTGCTTTTTCAGCGCGTCCAGAATGGGGGCGGTGTTGCCGTTTTCATACCCCGCGTCAAACGTCAGGTACAGCCGCTTTTGTGCCGCATCCCCGCAGTAAAAGGCGTCGTAGGGGCGCAGCTCTTCAGCCGAGAGGTTGGGGATGGGCGGCTCGTTTTCCGTCTGAAATGAAAGTCCCCATTCGTAGGATGCGGCGGTCACGGCCTCCGGCTCTTGCTCCGCCCTCAGCCCGCCGAGGCCCAGCAGCACGCCGCCTGCAGCGACAGCGCACAATATGGCGGCCAGTGCGCAGTGGGCTGTTTTTTTCGGGATGCATCGATACATCGTTGTTCACCTGCCTTGTGGTGCAATCATATGCGGCAGGGAAAAGAAAAATGAAACGCCGGGCGAATTTCACCCGCCGGACATGCCGGGCAAACAAAAAAAGGCCGGCCGCAGGGAAGTTCCCGGCCTCCGATACGCTGCCGTGCACGCACAAGCTCCGACGCTTCGGTTGACAAGTATCCTCCCCGGTGCTACGATAATCCCATATTTTTAGTGGATGTGGGAGAGGCGTGGGGGCTTCGCCGCGCATGCGGCGTGCAGCCCGGTATCGGCGCTTTTGTCCCACGGAAAGGGAGAGAAATTATGGAGATCAAATACACACAGACAGAAAAAGCGCCTGCGGCCATCGGCCCGTATTCGCAGGCAGTTTCGATCGGGGACCTGCTGTTTACCTCCGGCCAAATTCCCATCGACCCGGCCACCGGGGAAATCGCGGGCACGACCATCGAGGAGCAGGCACGCCAAAGCGTCGCCAACATCGGGGCGATTCTGGAGGCCAACGGCACCTCCTTTGACAAGGTGGTAAAAACGACCTGCTTTTTGGCGGATATGGCTGACTTTGCAGCGTTCAACGCCGTGTATGCAGAGGCTTTTGTCTCCCGTCCTGCGCGTTCCTGCGTAGCGGTCAAAACGCTCCCCAAAAACGTCCTGTGCGAGATTGAAGCAATTGCAGTACTGTAAAGCGCAGG
>JAQUVY010000079.1 GCA_028693155.1 Eubacteriales bacterium | reverse complement strand
TAAATTCAAGCAGGCACCGAAAACTAATCAGCATTATTGCTCGTTAGCGATACCCTGCTCGTTAACGAAAGCTCGCCGACGGCAGAAAATGGTGCATTGTATCAAAGTAGTGCAGGAAACACAAAAAGCAGGCAAAAAGTTATCTTTTTTGCCTGCTTTTTTTGTTATACCCGATGCACGCAAATAAAGGCGGTGTAAAGATGCCAAGCGGGATTGTCATTTTCGGGCCAAACGGATCCGGCAAAACTACGCTGGGCTGTGCGCTGGCCAACGCTCCAAAATTTTGGCATATGGATGCTGAAACGTATTTTTTTGATAAAACGGATATTTTTACGGAAATCCCCCGTGCAAAAGCGATCTTGATGCCACAAAGCGATCTCTCAAAGCTTAAAAATAGCGATGGGTGCTTTCCGCGCATTGGGCGCATAATTCCCTGCTCTGCCTGCAAAAAAAAAGGCCAAGTCCGCAAAAACAGACTTGACCTCTTTTTTGATCAAGATCAGATGCTGATCTCGCCTTTTTCACCCAGCAAAGCGGCGTTCTCATTCAAAATTGGCACAATGCACTCTTCCAAAAACTCCTTTACCTGTTGCAGCGCGCGCCCAACAAAGTTGATCGGAGCCATGAGTGCGTCCATCTCTTCACGGCTCATCCGGAAAGCCGCATCCTGCGCCATCAAATCAATGAGGTTATTGTTTAGGCCTTCCATCTTCACCCGCGCAGCGGCCTGCATGGAAAGCTCGCGGATCTTTTCGTGGAGCTCCTGGCGGTCTCCCCCTCTTTTTACCGCCTCCATCAAAATGGTTTCGGTAGCCATAAAGGGCAGCTCTTCGTTCATATGGCGCTCAATGGTCTTCGGATAAAGAACCAGGCCATCGGCAATGTTCATATACAGCTTCAGCACACTGTCCGTCGCCAAAAAGGCCTGTGGCACGGATAGGCGCTTGTTGGCCGAGTCATCCAGCGTGCGTTCAAACCATTGCGTAGAAGCAGTGATCGCCGCGTTTTCCGGCAGCGTAATGACAAAGCGCGCCAGGGAGCACAAACGCTCGCTGCGCATGGGGTTACGCTTGTATGCCATCGCCGAGGAGCCGATTTGCTTAGACTCAAACGGTTCTTCGATCTCCTTCAGATTTTGCAGCAAACGAATATCATTGGCAAACTTGTATGCGCTTTGAGCGATGCCGGAAAGCACACTCAGCACATGGTAGTCCAGCTTGCGCGGATAGGTCTGCCCGGTAACCGGATAAACCTTGGCATATCCCAGCTTTTCCACCACCAATTTTTCCAACTGCCGTACCTTTTGCGAATCCCCGTCAAACAAAGTCATAAAGCTTGCCTGGGTACCGGTGGTACCTTTTACGCCTCGCAGCGGCATATTTGCCAGCAAATCTTCAAGCTGCTGATAATCCAACCAAAGATCCTGCAGCCATAAGCAGGCGCGCTTCCCCACCGTGGTGAGCTGCGCGGGCTGATAGTGGGTAAAACCCAAGGTAGGCATATTGGCATGGTCTAAGGCAAACTTTGCCAGCAGATCCATTGTGTTGAGCAATCTGCGGCGAATCAATTCCAGCGCATCGCGCATGATGATAATATCCGCGTTATCTCCAACATAGCAGCTGGTGGCGCCCAAATGGATGATCCCCTTTGCTTTGGGGCACTGCACACCGTAAGCATAAACGTGTGACATCACATCATGGCGAACTTCCTTTTCCCGTGCCTGGGCGACGTCGTAATTGATGTCGTCGCAGTGCGCCTTCAGTTCATCAATCTGCTCCTGAGAGATTTCCAGCCCCAAATCATGCTCGGCCTCGGCCAACGCAACCCACAGTCTGCGCCAAGTGCGAAACTTATGGTCGTCGGAAAATATCTGTGCCATTTCCCGGCTGGCATAGCGGGAAATCAGCGGGTTCTCATAAATATCATGCATGAATCAATTCTCCTCTTCTTGCAATGCCATAATTGTACCAAACGGCGATAAAAAACTCAACAAAAAGGCCGCTGACAGAATCAGCGGCCTTCGGATTACTTTGCGTATTCCACGGTGCGTATTTCGCGAATGACGTGAACCTTGATTTGGCCGGGGTAGTCCAGCTCATTTTCCACCTTCTTGGCAATCTCCTTGGCGAGCAATACAGTCTCGTCGTCGTTGACCACCTCGGGCTTTACCATGATCCGCACTTCGCGGCCGGCTTGGATGGCGAAGGATTTGTCCACCCCTTCAAAGGAGTTTGCCACTTCCTCCAGCATCTGCAGGCGCTTGATATAATTCTCCAGCGTTTCACGGCGCGCGCCGGGTCGGCTGGCCGAAATGGCGTCCGCCGCCTGCACCAGCACCGCTTCCACGGTTTGAGGCTCCACATCGCCGTGGTGCGCCATGATGCAATGGATCACATCGTTGCTTTCGCGGTAACGCTTGGCCAGATCAGCGCCGATCTGCACATGCGTGCCTTCCACTTCGTGGTCGATCGCCTTGCCGATATCATGCAGCAAGCCGGCACGCTTTGCCAGGCGCACATCCGCGCCCAGCTCTGCGGCCATAAGGCCGGCCAAATGAGACACCTCAATGGAATGCTTGAGCACATTTTGCCCATAACTGGTGCGGAACTTCAACCGTCCGATCAGCTTATGGATCTCCTGATGCAGGCCATGGACGCCCACCTCGAAGATCGCTGCGTCTCCCGCTTCTTGGATCTGCTGATCCACTTCCTTGCGGGCTTTGGCGACCATTTCTTCGATGCGCGCCGGGTGAATACGGCCGTCTACGATCAGACGTTCCAGCGCAATTCGTGCCACCTCGCGGCGCACGGGATCAAAGCCGGACAAAATAACTGCTTCCGGGGTATCGTCGATAATGAAATCAATTCCGGTTGCGGTTTCCAATGTGCGAATGTTGCGGCCTTCACGACCGATGATTCGCCCCTTCATTTCGTCGCTTGGCAGGTTTACCACGGAAACCGTGCTCTCGGCCACATGATCGGCCGCGCAACGCTGAATGGCGCCGCCAATGATCTCTCTGGCGCGCTTATCGGCTTCGTCCTTCGCCTGCGTCTCAAGATCCTTAACCATGACGGCCATGTCATGGCGGGTTTCACGTTCCACATTTTGGAGAAGCATCTGCTGGGCTTCTTCCTGACTGAGCTGAGAAATGCGCTCCAGCTCGGTCAACTGGTTTTGATAAATCTGCTCTGTTTGCTCGGTCACAGCGCGCAGATGATCCTTCGCCTGGTTCATGGCCTCTTCTTTGCTTTCCAAGCTGGCCATTTTGCGATCCACCGTATCTTCCCGCTGCTGAATGCGGCGTTCATTGCGCTGCATCTCAGCCCGGCGGGCCTTCACCTCATTTTCAAACTCGTTTCTGGACTGCAGCAATTCTTCCTTGGCTTCCAGCGCCGCTTCCTTGCGGGCAGCATCCGCTTTCAGCTCGGCCTCTGTAATAATTTCCTTGGCGCGATCTTCTGCATGGCCAATACGAGCCTCCGCGATCAGTTTTCGAATAAAAAATCCAATTGCCGAACCAAGGAGCAAACATCCCAGCCCGACAAGAAAGGGGACCAAAAACTCTTTCACGTTCTTTAAACACCTCCTGCTAAAAAAATAGACCGTGCGTGGCGCGGTCGGCATCAATTACTGATTAAGTAACAACTGAACCCAGCTTTTTCATCTTATATTTTTTTTGGTGTATTGTCAATGAAAATGCTCAATTGAATAGGCTATTTTTGTGTGATTTTATCCAAAATGGCGGCTGTGGATTTCTCCGATACTTCGATAAAAAATTCTCTTTCCAAAATGTCAGGCAGGCAATGCGCATCCGATGAGCGCAGACATTGCAGCCCCTGCAGCAGGTCAAGGCGCTGCTCCCCCCGCGTTTCTACGGTGGTTATGCCCAATGCAGGCGGCAAAAAGCCCAGGTTTTCCAGAATGCTGTTTGCCTGTTTGTTTGCATGGGCGGGAACGGCCGCGCCCCCCCGGGCGCGCACCTCGCGAAACAACTCCTCAATGGAGCAGTCAGCCGCGTTGATCAGCAACAGCTCTTCCTCACCGCATACTTCATCCTGATCCGTCATAAACAGTTGATCGCCGAACAGCTCCGGCTTGTTTTTTACCGGCGGAAGCAGACCATGCAGCCACGCGCCGAACTCCTCCGCAATTTCCACAGCAGGAAAATAACACAACACGTGGATTTCCTCGCGTGTGTTCGCCTCCAGCGCAGGCAGCACCAGCAAATCATATTGCCTGGCCGCCTGTATGGTGCTTCGCACATTGCCCGCGCTGTTGTGATCCGCCACTGCGATCACATCCAGCCCCTTCAGCGCCGCCATGCCCGCAATATTATTGGGCGTCATATCGTTATCCCCGCAGGGGGAAAGGCAGGAATGGATATGCAGATCGACTGCCAGTTTCATTTTTTTACGCCGCTGCCATACAGAATGCCGCAAATCTGGTAAGAAGGCAAATCGCTGTGGATCACGGCAATTCCTTCATCGCTTGCTTTTGCCAGCACGTCTTGAGACATCTGGTTATTCTCGGAAAGGATAATGCAGGAAAAATCGTGCAGCACCGCCACCGCTACCACGTTCATGTGCGTCTGCACGGTGACCCACGCCATGTCGGCGTCGCCTTTTGCCATGACCCAGCTTAAAAGATCACAGCAGATTCCATCGGAAATGATCTTTTCAATATCTGCAGTGGGATTTGCCAGCGTAAAGTGCGGCAGTGAAACCAATTCTTTTACCGTCATATCGGATGTGCTCCTTCTACTTTTTCATATTGCTCAAATCGATCATCTGCTGAGCAAGATTTTTGACGCGCTCTTTCAGCCGAAAAACACAGTCCATCTCGGTGGCGTTCCCTTTTACAATGTCCTCGGCGAGTGCCCGGCAGGTGGGCGCACCGCACGAGCCGCAGTCCATGCCGGGAAGTTCTGCGGTGATGCGCTCGATGTTTTCCAACATGTACATGGCCTTTGTGATGTTTTCGTCCAGCTTCATTGCAGGCTGCTCGGCAATATATTGCGCGAAAGAAATGTCCTGCTGTTCTTCTTTGGCAGTAATTTGGATCTCGGGTTCACGCTCCGCCGCGCGCGCCATCAGGGTGCGCAGTCGGTTTTTTGCGACATAAGCATTTTCAAAGGTCAGCGGACCGCCCATGCAGCCGCCATGGCAGGCCAAGCCCTCAAAATAGGTCAGGTTGGGGAGCTTTCCGTTTTCAATTTCCTCCAGAACCTGTATGACTTCATGAATGCCGTCCACAGCCAAGGCGCTGCTGTTGCCGACCGCGCTGATCTCTCCGCCGGAATTGGCCCAGCCGATGCCCTTGAGCGAGGCGTTGGGACCGCCAAATGTAAAGTCGGAGCGCTTCATATGAGCAGAAAGCAGGCCGTAGATCTCCACGATGGAGATGGCGCCGTCCACATAGGATTTTTTAAGGCCGATGGGGTTCCTTACGGAGGTCATCTTGGCAGGACATGGGGTAATGAAGAACACACCCACGCTCTCAACAGGAACTTTGTGCTTTTCGCAAAACTCTTCCTTGGCATTTTTTGCCGCCACTTCCATTGGTGACAGTACATCTACGATGTTGCCGATGAGCTCGGGAAAACGCACCTGGATCAGCCGCACCACGGCCGGACAGGCAGAAGAAATCAGGGGCTTGTTGTCGGTTGCTCCCAGTTTGGCTGCCACCGCCTTGGAAACCACGTCTGCCCCCCTGGCCACCTCATAAACCTCGTCGAAGCCCACACCCAACAGACCCGAAAGAATTTGCTGAATGCTTTGGGTGGATTTAAACTGCCCATATAACGCCGGAGCGGGCAGCGCGATCCGGTACTGAAATTTATTGATGCTGGCAAAGTCATCGGTTGTTGCCACTTTTGCATGGTATGGGCAGGTGCGAATGCATTCGCCGCAGTCGATACAACGCTGCGGAATGATCATGGCCTTCCCTTCCCGCACCCGGATCGCTTCCGTAGGGCACTTGCGCAGGCAATTGGTACAGCCCTTGCACTTGGTTTGATCCAGTGTTACCGAATGAAAATACTGCATATGTCCCTCTCCGCGCCTTATTTTAAGCTACCTTGAAGACCATTTGTATGTTGGTTCCCTTGCCGACCTCGGAGGTGATTTGAAAATCCGATGCGCAGCGCTTCATGTTTGGCAGCCCCATGCCCGCGCCAAAGCCCAACATGCGCGCCGTCTCAGGGGCCGTGGAATAGCCTTCTTTCATGGCCAGGCTGACATCGGGAATTCCCGGGCCGTGGTCGTTGGCCTGCAAAATGATGTCCTCCTTGTTCATAAGAAGAACCATCTCTCCCCCTTCGCTGTGGATGGCGATGTTCAGCTCGGCTTCATACGCCGCGATGGAGATACGCCGAACCAAGGCGCTGTTTACGCCGATCTTCTTCAGCGTGGTTTTGATGGAGGCGGATGCATCCCCTGCAGCATTGAAATCATTGGCGATCACAAGATACTTTTCCCGGATAATGTATTCATTCGCCAATTTTATGCCTCCCCCCTCGCAGCCCATGGGTGTACAGCACACCGCAGGCTTCAAATAAAGTCATCTCTGTGCGGAAAATTGCGATCCCGCGCTCTTTTGCCATCTCCAGAATATCATCGGAAGGATATTTGCCCCGAACAAAAACAATCAGAGAAACGTCCAGCATTTCAGCGGTGCGTATAACATGCGGGTTTGTCAAGCCGGTCAGCAAAACGGTTTTCTCTTTTACAAAAGCCAATACATCGCTCATTAGATCGCTTCCGCAGGCCGAAAGGATCTCCGTTTCCATTCCGTCCTGCCCACACAGCACCTCAGCACCCAAATATTCCCTAATGTCACCGATATTCATGGATCAATCCACCTTTATTCTAGTTTGTTGTTGCCGATGTCGCACATCGTCTGATAATAATTCATCACGATATCGACTACAGTATACTTCATCCTTGAAGAAAATTCCATTGGGTTTTGCGTGGATAGATCAGCCAAAGCGGCGGTCTGCTTCGCAATATGCGCCAGCCCGTTTTTCAAGGAGGCAACAAAAGAATTGTCGCTGGTCCCCACGGCATTTTCCAAAGCCTCTGCGGCCTGCTGCGCGGTAAGGGAGAGCGCCTGCCATTGGCCGGCTGGGGCGTTGGCTTCCCGCGCGCTGACCGCTGCCTGGGTCAAGTCGCAATAGGCGGCGAATGCGGTGCGGATGGCCTGTGTCTGGGCAGCGGAAGCGGTAATTTTCAGTCTCCAAGCTTTTGCCTTATAGATTTTGCAGTAGGTCTCCAAATTGTTCGCAGCCTTCAAGCGATCTTTTTCCGCATCGCCCTGAGCCGCGGTTAAAAAAGCGTCCGCAAAAATGCGCGCCCGCTCTCCATCCTGGAAAAGGTAATCGGCGCAGCCTGCCGCAAGACAGTTTTGCTGTGTGGAAGCTGCTTTCTCCGGGGAAGAAAAGGCGCCTGCTTGCAGCATGCAGAAGGATTGCCCGGAATAGACCAGTTCTTCAGCCGATCCGCCGCCGGAGACTTGCGGTGTCGGGGTCACCAGGGGCGTGGCAGCTGCCGCTGTGCTTGGCGCGGCAGACGGGGTAGGCGCTGCAGTATGGACGGATGCGGAAGTTTCCTGAGAATCGCGGCCACAAAAGGCAAACAGCAGCAGGGCTGCCGCAATCATCAGAACAAGTGTTGCCAGCGACGAGGCGCGGGGACTTCTTCTTTGGCTGAACCGGAGCATTTTCTTTCCCTCCCAACGGTAAATATGATAGTATATATGTAATCAGCATAAGTGATATGCCATCGAAGGGAGAAGAGCCATGCGCTATTCCATTGATACCATTCCGGTTTTGGATGCGTTTCGTCAGGCAAAAGGATGCCCGTTTTGCTATATGAAAGAAAAGCTGGAAGAGGAATGTCTGGAGCACTATATGGGAGATTCCAAAATGGAGCCCGACATCCGCATCGCCACCAACCAAAAGGGGTTTTGCGCGCACCATTTAAAGCGGATGCACACCGACATGGAGGGCAAGCTGGGGCTGGCTCTGATTGCCGATACGCACATGAAACAGCGAACCGAAAATGTTGACGCAAATCTGGACGAGCTGCTGGCTATGTGCGCTCAGGATGAAAGCTTTTTCGGCCGCGTAAAAAGCGCGAAGGCTTACTCGGAAAAAACCCAGCAGATCGTCAGCCGCCTGGAGGCCGATGCAGCCAGCTGCGTCGTTTGCGAACGGGTGAATATCAATTTGGAACGCTATTTTGAAACGACGGTATATTTATGGGAAAACCAGGCCGACTTTGCCGAGCTTTTTCGGGGCAGCGACGGCTTTTGCCTGGAGCATTTCGGTACGCTGCTGAACCTTTGTGCCCAAGGTGCCGTATCGGCAAAAAAAAGAGCGCTCGCTCAGGCAGCCATTATGCTGCAAAAGGAACGCACCTCTAAGGACATGGACGATCTGGATTGGTTTATCAAGAAATATGACTATCGCAACTGGGAAAAGCCTTGGGGCGAGGCCAAAACCGCGCTTTCCAGAGTGCTCAACCGTCTGCAGGGGCATATTCTTGACTATGAAGAGGATTCGGGCAAGTAATGCTCTATGGCGATCCCCGCTTCCCCAATAATCTGCAAAGCAAATTCATCCGGATAAGGATAGCGGTATACAATCCGTTTGATGCCTGCGTTCACGATCATCTTTGAGCAGATGGAGCAGGGCTGGTGTGTGCAGTAAAGCGTAGCGCCCTCCAGGCTGATGCCCATCCGCGCGGCTTGGATGATGGCGTTTTGTTCGGCATGGATGGCGTAGCAAAATTCGGCCATCTGACCCGACGGGATATTCCGTACCCGACGCAGGCACTCCCCTTTTTCCTTACAGCTGCGC
Organism: Eubacteriales bacterium; assembly: GCA_028693155.1. Lineage (GTDB taxonomy): Bacteria > Bacillota > Clostridia > Christensenellales > UMGS416 > STF2-111. The sequence goes on along the minus strand of JAQUVY010000079.1, from coordinate 2,524 downwards.
ACGCCTGCGGGCGCGCCGTTGTAGCCGGTGGTCAAAATGCGCTTTTCGCGCACAATGACCGCGCCGATCTGGCGGTTGGGCTGAAAACAGCTGGACCAGGTTGCTACCAAATCTGCCATTTCCATAAACCGGTGATCCCATTTGTTCCACTGTGCCATGTGTATGCTCCTTTCGAGCAGGATCGTTTATTCTTGTTTATATCATCTTTTTACCCAAAACGCAATGCCCCTTAAAAACAAACCGGACAGTATTTTTTAGATAACAGCAGAAAATCGACGATTTGAAACGGTATTTTAAGCAAAAGGACAAATTTGATGATTTTTGGCTTTTTCATTCCGTTGCGTTTGGGGGCTGTAATCATTATTATAGTAGCCGTACAAATTAGCACTCTCTTTGATTGAGTGCTAACAACTTTAAGGAGGTTGAACTTATGAACATTAAGCCTTTGGGCGATCGTGTTGTCATCAAGAGCCTTGAGCAGGAAGAGACCACGAAGAGCGGCATCGTTCTTCCCGGCAGCGCCAAGGAAAAGCCCCAGATGGCCGAAGTGGTGGCCGTGGGCCCCGGCGGCAATGTGGACGGCAAAGAAATCGTCATGAACATCAAAGTCGGCGATAAGATCATCTATTCCAAATACTCCGGCACAGAAGTTAAACTGGATAAGCAGGAATATATCATTGTGCGCCAGGGCGATGTACTGGCTATCGTAGAATAAAAGGAGCGTGTAAGAATTATGGCAAAGCAGATTAAATACGGCGACGAAGCTCGCCAGGCGTTGGTATCCGGCCTGAACGCACTGGCCGATACCGTTAAGATCACCATGGGCCCCAAAGGCCGCAACGTAGTGCTGGACAAGAAATTCGGCGCTCCGCTGATCACCAACGACGGCGTGACCATCGCCAAGGAAATCGAGCTGGAAGACCCCTTTGAAAACATGGGTGCACAGCTGGTAAAAGAAGTCGCCACCAAGACGAACGATGTTGCCGGCGACGGCACCACCACCGCTACCCTTCTGGCGCAGGCCATCGTTCGCGTGGGTCTGAAGAACCTGGCAGCGGGTGCCAACCCCATGGTGCTGAAGAACGGCATCCAGAGCGCCGTTGACAGCACGGTAGAAGGCCTGAAGACCATCAGCAAGCCCGTGGAAGGCCGCAAGGCTATCGCCCAGGTTGCCGCCATTTCTGCCAATGACGAAAGCATCGGCGAGCTGATCGCCGGCGCCATGGAGAAGGTTGGCAAGGACGGCGTGATCACCGTTGAGGAAAGCAAGACCATGCGCACCGAGCTGACCGTTGTGGAAGGTATGCAGTTCGACCGTGGCTATGCTTCTTCCTATATGGTCACCAACACCGACAAGATGGAAGCCGTGCTGGATGATGCGCTGATCCTGATCACCGATAAGAAGATCACCGCCATTCAGGAGATCCTGCCCATTCTGGAGCAGATCGTGCAGACCGGCCGCAAGCTGCTCATCATCGCCGAGGACATCGAAGGCGAAGCGTTGGCCACTCTGGTCGTTAACAAATTGCGCGGCACCTTCAACTGCGTTGCCGTCAAGGCCCCCGGCTTTGGCGATCGCCGCAAGGCCATGCTGCAGGATATTGCCGTGTTGACCGGCGGCCAGGTCATTTCCGAGGAAATCGGTCTGGAGCTGAAGGACGCCACCATGGATATGCTGGGGCACGCCCGTCAGGTCATCGTGGATAAGGACAACACCACCATCGTGGAAGGCGCCGGCGAGAGCTCTGAAATCAAGGCCCGCATCTCCTCCATCCGCGCCCAGATCGAAGAAACGACTTCCGATTATGACCGTGAGAAGCTGCAGGAGCGTCTTGCCAAGCTGTCCGGCGGCGTAGCGGTTATCCATGTTGGTGCCGCCACCGAAATCGAAATGAAGGAACGCAAGCTGCGCATTGAGGACGCTTTGAGCGCCACTCGCGCTGCCGTAGAAGAGGGCATTGTCCCCGGAGGCGGCGTAGCACTGCTCAACGCCATGGCCGGGCTGGACGCGCTTCTGGAGACCAGCGAGGGCGACTGCAAGACCGGCATCCAGATCATCAAAGCCGCGCTGGAAGAGCCCATCCGTCAGATCGCCGACAATGCCGGCTTGGACGGCTCTGTCATCGTCAACAACATCAAGACCAACGGTGCTGTCGGCTATGGTTACGATGCGCTGCGCAATGAGTACGGCGACATGTTTGAGAAGGGCATCATCGACCCCACCAAGGTTACCCGCAGTGCTTTGCAGAATGCAGCCAGCGTGGCCGCCATGGTGTTGACCACCGAGAGCCTGGTTACCGATATTCCTGAGCCCGCTGCACCCGCGCCTGCACCCAACCCCGGCATGGGCGGCATGTATTAAACCGAATTGAACCATTAAAAAGCGACCCGCTGAACTGAACTGCACCCCAAAAGTTAGACAGTATGATATACTGAATAACAATTGGGGTGTTTTTCTATGCCAAAGGGAGTACCAAACAAGCGCTACACGCCGGAGTTTAAGGTTCTGGTGGTAGAAACAATG
>JAQUVY010000078.1 GCA_028693155.1 Eubacteriales bacterium | reverse complement strand
CCGTGTCATAGGCCACCACGATGTCGCCCAAGCGGCGTTTCAAGTCCATCAGGTCATCGGCCAAGCACAGCACGGCCATTACCTCGCTGGCGGCAGTGATGTCAAACCCATCGTCCCGCTCTACGCCCTTGTTGCCGCCGCCCACGCCGCTACGCACGGCGCGCAGCTGCCGGTCGTTCATATCCAACACGCGCTTCCAGGTGATGTTATTCAAATCAATGTGCAGCTGATTGCCTTGAAAGATATGGTTATCCAGCAGGGCCGCCAGCAGATTGTGCGCCGTGGTCACCGCGTGGATGTCTCCGGTGAAGTGGAGGTTCAGCTCTTCCATGGGCACGACCTGCGCATGCCCGCCGCCCGCTGCGCCGCCCTTTACCCCAAAGACCGGCCCCAGCGAGGGTTCCCGCAGCGCCAGTGCTGCGTTAACGCCCAAAGAGCGCATGCCGTCGCACAGCCCGATGGAGGTGGTCGTCTTGCCCTCGCCGGCCGGCGTGGGGCTGATGGCCGTCACCAACACCAAATGGGCCTTGGGATCGCTGCGCAGACGGCGCACGGTCTCCCACTGCACCTTTGCCTTATTTTTGCCGTAAGGGATCAGCGCTTCCGGGGCAATGCCCAGCTTAGCCGCAATATCCTCAATGGGCTCTAAGGTTGCTTCCTGAGCAATTTTAAGATCTACGTTCATCTTTTCTTCTCCTTAATTCCCTTTTTGAAAAATACGGGTGTATTGCTACACCGGCATTGTAGATAGTCTAAATGTCTAACCGATCCACATGTTCAGGGGGCTCAAGGAACTCGTCCAACCCCCCGGCAAGGATGCCGGGGACGGCGCTCTCATCATATTCGACCAGCAGCTCGGCTTCTTCAAACACAGACAGGTTTGCCACGCCCAGCTTGGAAACCGCCTCTCTGGCATCGGCAAACTCCGTCAGCTTCAAATGGCTCATCACCCGCACCAACAGCTTGATGTCGTCGGTCACGGCAATAAAAAGCTCGTCGGGCAGCGCCACCGTGTAATCCTCCACGATGAACGGCTCTCCCGGCTGCAGGCGAAAGCGAAACTCCTCTTCGTCCTCGGGCTCCAGCGTCACATAATTGGGGTCATAAAAGCTGGGGTGCAGCCTCTGAAACACCACCACGCCCGCGCCGCCGCTCAGCTTGCCCTTGATGCCGCCGCTCAGCGGTACAACCGCCTCCACGTTGCCCATGGCGTCTGCTTCCTTCTGGCTGCGAGCCAAGGAGTATTCGTACAGCTCGAAGCGTCTTTCCAGATTGCGCACCATGCCGCGCAGCATCCGCCCCGGCAAAACGTCGGTAGACGGCGATGCCGTGATCAGACAGGCGCCCGGCTCCATTTGAAATGTGCATTTATCCATGCTTTCCTCACCCTGCGAACGGATCGCATCCACAAAATCTGTTTTTACGGATTGATTTTATCATTATGTCGGATAAAAAGCAAGGCAAGTGCTCTTTTTCGCCCTTTTCCCCTATTGCTCTGTGTCTTCCCACTGCTGCAAATAAACCGCAGCGGAGCGATTCATCTCCCGAGAAAAATCCGCCGTGTATTTCCGGCGGTAAAGCGCAGAAACCACGCCGTCAAAAGACGGGTCGCTTCGCCGGTTTAAGCGCGCCTGCTCCTCCACCATGCGGCGCAGCGCCTCGTCGCTCAGCTGGGGGTACTGATTCTCCGACACCATGTACTCCATGGAAAACCGCCCGGGCTTTTCCCGGCTTTGCTGCTGGGCCGTGGGGTGGCCGATGCACAGCATGGCCGCGGGAATGGTGTATTCGGGAAGCTTCAGCAGCGCGCGGTGCTCCTCAGCGCGCTCCAAAATATCCCCGATATAGCAGGAGCCCAAGCCCAGCGCCTGCGCCGCCACCACGGCATTTTGCGCGGCGATGACCGCATCGGCAACCGCCAGCAGCAGATCACCTTTTCCGGGATGCCGCACATTCTCCCCTTGGTTCAGGCAAAAAATACGGTGCCACCGGGCATAATCGGCCACGAACACCAGCACCATCGGCGCACGGGCGATAAAGGGCTGGTCGTCGCAGGATACGGCCAGCGCATCCTTGATCTGCGGATCGGTAATATCCAAAACCGTATACAGCATCATGTTGCCCGCCGTAGGTGCCTGAAGCGCCGCGTTGAGGATGGTGCGCCGATCCTCCGGGGCAATGGGTTCCTCGGTGTATGCGCGCACCGATTTGCGCTCATATAGCTGCAGTATGGCGTCCATAATCCCTCCCGAACAGCTTTGATAAAGGTATTATAGCATATTCCTTTGCGCTGGCGGGAAGTTTGTAGTAAGATAAAAGAAACAACCAACGGGAGGCTTTGCATGAAGAGCTACGAGGATCAGCGTTTGGCGCTATTGATTGATGCCGACAACATATCCTATAAATATATCAAATCCATTATCGGCGAGGTGGCCAATTACGGGACACCCACCTACAAGCGCATTTACGGGGACTGGACACAGCCTACCCTAAGCGGTTGGAAGCCGGCGCTGCTGGAAAACGCCATTACGCCGGTGCAGCAATACAGCTACACCACGGGGAAAAACTCCACCGACTCGGCGCTCATCATTGACGCCATGGACATTCTGTATTCCCAGCGGGTGGACGGCTTCTGCATCGTCTCCAGCGACAGCGACTTTACCCGCTTGGCCGTGCGCCTGCGCGAGGCAGGCATGACGGTCATCGGCATGGGCGAGAAGAAGACGCCCAACGCCTTCATTTCGGCCTGTGAGCGCTTTATTTACCTGGAGGTGCTCAACCCTTCAGCCACGGCCAAGGCGCCTGTGCGCACCGAAACAACCCGTGTGGATCCCGAAGCCGCCCGCGTGGAGCCTGACGCAAACAAAAACGTGGCAAATCTGGATCCTGATTCGGTTTCCCGGCTGATTGCCTCCGTGGCGGAGGATGCTGCCGATGAGGACGGATGGGCTTTCCTAGGGAAGGTCGGGAACATCCTCAACAAGCTACACCCGGATTTTGACGCCCGCAACTACGGCTGCCGCAACCTGACTCAGTTGGTGGCTTCCATCCCCAACTTCGCCGTTGACGAGCGACAAACCGCCGATCCTCATGTAAAGCTGGTGTACATCCGCGAGAAACGCGCTCGCTGATCTTACGCCGTGGGATACAGCCGCTTTTCCAAAAGAAAGGTGGCTGTTTCTTTTGCCACGACCAGCAAGGGCACCGCAGCCAGGAAGCCCACCGGCCCCAGCAGCGTCCCGCCGCCCAGCACGCCCAGCAGCACATAGGCTGGGTGCATCCGAATGCTTCCCCCGATGATGCGCGGGCTGATCAACAAATTCTCGAGCTGCTGCACCCCCACGACCACCGCCATGGCCGCCAGCAGGAGCTTCCAGCCGGAAAGCAGCGAAACCGCCGCCACCGGCAGCGCTCCCAACACCGGGCCGATATAGGGGATCAGGTTGCACACCCCCACAATGACGCCCAAAAGGGCGGCATAGGGCACACCGCACAGCGCAAGCCCCGCCGCCGTCAGCGCGCCCACCAACGCCGAAACGATGAGCTGCCCCCGCAAGAACTGCCGCAGGGAGCGGTCGATGCGCCGCCACAGGGTTTGTGTTTCCTGGCGCATCCTGACCGGCAGTAAATATCCCAGCGCCGACAAAAACATTTTTTGATCCCTTAAAAAATAAAAGGCCAAAATGGGCGTCACCACGATCCATGCCGCTGCGGAGTAGCTTTTTTGCGCTGTTTCCATGGCAAATCGTGTGATCCAGCCTGATAGGGTCTGCTCCATGGCAGCAATGGGCACAAAAGGGAATGCAGCGCTCACGCCGTCCAGCGCAGCGCGCAAACGCTCAGCCGCCTCGGGGAGCATGCCTGCCAGCTCGCCCACCTGACCCGCTAGCACCGGCACAATCAGCACGCACACCGCAGCACCGCCCGCCGCCGCACAGCCAAAAATAAGCAGCAGCGCCCAGTTTTTTGCCATGCGCTGCTGCAAACAGCGAAACGGACGTGCGGCCAGATAAGCAAAGGCCACGGCGGCCAGCACCGCGTACAGCAATCCCCGCAGCCGATAAGTACACCACACCAGCGCGGTGATGCCCGCCAGCGTTAGGATCACCCGAAGCGCCCGTTTCATTTTTGTCTTCCCCTTTTGCAAAAAACGAAGGTTTTAGAACAGATCCAAATATTGAAGTTTACGCCGGTACATCTTGGCGATGGATTTCCCTTGCTTCATGACCGACCGACGCATCTCGGGATTGCACATGCCCCCGGCTGTGGCAAGCGCCGCGCCTAAAACCGCGCCCACCAGAATGCCCTTGCAGCAGTTCATCATTTTCCGTTTCCTCCTTTGGCAGATCAATTATTTTCGGGAAGCAGTAACACGCGCTGTGCGCGGTCTTCTCCCAGAATTAGATTTCCCCGCAGGGGCAGAATTTCTCTGCCATTTTTCACATCCTCCACCAAACTTTTACTGATCTGAACGCCTCGGATGCCGCCCATGGAGTCGATCAGCACGTCGCAGATTCTCCCTTCCAGCCGCCCCTGGGGGGAATAAAGAGGAAAATCCAAACCCTCAGGCTCGCCGCGCAGGGGGGAAAGCGCTTTTCCCCGGGTAAGGATACAGTTGGCGCTGAAGGCCCAAATATCATTTCGCTGCAAATATGCCTGCTTTTTCCAACCCGATTCCACGGCCACCGTGACGCCCAAAACCCGTGCCGCGGGCAGCAGCACCAGCACCTGCCCCACCCGCCCCAGCATACGCCCGCTGATGCGGTCGATCACCGGGATGTCGGTCAATTTTTTGCTCAGCCAAGTTTCCATAAAAACAGTATCTGCAAAAAACGGCAAAACAGCATCTGGAAAAAAACGCAAAAAAACACGGCCTTGCGAGCAAAGCCGTGTTTTAGCAACCGTTGTTTAGTCCATCGTATAGGGCAGCAGGGCCATCACGCGCGCACGCTTGATCGCCATAGCCAGCATACGCTGATGCTGAGCGCAGGTGCCCTTCATGCGGCGAGGCATGATCTTGCCACGCTCGGTGATGAACCGACGCAGCTTAATGGTGTCCTTATAATCAATATAGGTCGCCTTCTCCATGCAGAACTCGCAAACCTTGCGGCGGCGGGGTCCTGTGGGCCGGCGGCGTCTGTTTTCATTGTCAGCCATAGTTTAGCCTCCTTTCAAAAGGGAAGATCCTCATCGATCTCCTGCATTGATTTGCCGAAACCGGAGGGTTCGGCGCTGGGGGTGTAGCCTCCGTCAGATTCACCCGATCCGTTGACACGGTTCAGGAACTTGACCTCGTCTGCCACCACCTCAGTAATGTACCGGCGGTTGCCTTCTACCTCGTAGGAGCGGGTCTGTATTGAGCCTGCTACAGCGACCTGACTGCCTTTACGAAGATATTTGGCGCAATGCTCCGCTTGGGTACGCCACACCACCACCGGGATAAAATCAGCTTCACGTTCGCCATTCTGGTTTTTAAAGCGTCTGCTCACCGCCACGGTGAAGTTGCAGACGGAGACGCCAGTATTGGGCAGAGTGCGCAAGTCGGGATCTTTCGTGAGATTGCCAATCAGTACGCATTTGTTCATCGCAAAATACCTCCCCGGTCCTTACGCCTCGAGCTTCACGACCATATAGCGCATGACTTCATCAGCGTTACGGAAGTTACGCTCCAGCTCTGCGGGCAGCTCAGGGTTCGACTGGATGTTGAGCAGCACGTAATAGCCTTCGGTCTTGAAATCGATGGGATACGCCAAACGACGGCGGCCCCACTTGTCGACCTTTTCGATGGTGCCAGCATTTGTCGTCACGATCTCATTAAATTTTTCGATCTGGGTGTCAATGGTAGCGTCATCAGCTTCACTGTTCAAAATGTAGAGCACTTCATACTTGTTCATTCATTTCACCTCCTCATGGACGAATGGCCCCGCATCAATAACGGAGCGAGTTGGCTCGAATTGAAATTATATCATCACACCATGCGAAATACAAGGCCTTTCATAAAAGTTTATCGGGAATACCTTGACTATTTTCCCCCCTCTGCTATAATTTTGATTTATAAATTATGTATTTTTGCGCATCGTTTTGCAAATAAAGGAGGCACCTGCAATGGCAGAAAAAACCATGGACAAAATCGTCGCCCTGTGCAAAGGACGCGGTTTCGTTTTCCCCGGCTCGGCAATTTACGGCGGGCTGGCCAACGCCTGGGACTATGGCCCGCTGGGCGTGGAGTTTAAGAACAACGTGAAGCAGGCCTGGTGGCGCAAGTTCGTTCGCGAATCGCCCTATAACGTCGGCCTGGATTCGGCCATTCTGATGAACCCCACCACCTGGATCGCGTCCGGCCATGTGGGCACCTTCAACGACCCGCTGATGGACTGCAAAAAATGCCGTGCCCGGTTTCGCGCCGACAAGCTCATTGAAGACTTCTACGCCGCCAAGGGCGAAGCCATCAACGCCGACGGCATGAGCGACGCACAGATGATGGATCTCATCCGGGAGCAAAACATCCCCTGCCCCGAGTGCGGCGAGCATGACTTCACCGACATCCGCAAGTTTAACCTGATGTTCAAAACCTTTCAGGGCGTTACGGAGGATTCCTCCTCCGAGTTGTATCTGCGTCCCGAAACCGCGCAGGGCATCTTCGTCAATTTTAAGAACATTCAGCGCTCCGCGCGCCGCAAGATCCCCTTTGGTGTGGGGCAGATCGGCAAATCCTTCCGCAACGAGATCACCCCGGGAAACTTTATTTTCCGCATTCGTGAGTTTGAGCAGATGGAGCTGGAGTTCTTCTGCAAGCCCGGTACCGATCTGGAATGGTTCGCCTTCTGGAAGGAATACTGCAACAACTGGCTGCTTTCGCTGGGTCTGTCCAAAGAGAACCTGCGCATCCGAGACCACAGCCCCGAGGAGCTCTCCTTCTACAGCAAGGCCACCTCGGACTTTGAGTACAAGTTCCCCTTTGGCTGGGGCGAATTGTGGGGCATTGCCGACCGCACCGACTATGATTTGGGTCGGCACAGCGAAGTAAGCGGCGAAAACCTCGAGTATGTCGACGCAGACGCCGGCGAGCGCTATTTGCCCTACGTCATTGAGCCTTCGCTGGGCGCTGACCGCATGGCGCTGGCCTTTTTGTGCGACGCGTACGACGAAGAGGATCTGGGCGGCGGAGATGTGCGCACCGTGCTGCGCCTGCACCCGGCACTCGCTCCATACAAGGCCGCCATTCTGCCCCTGCAAAAGAAGCTGTCTGACCCGGCCATGGAGCTGTATCACGACCTGCTCAAGGACTTTACGCTGGATTACGATGTTTCCGGTTCCATCGGCAAGCGCTATCGCCGTCAGGATGAAATCGGCACGCCGTACTGCATCACCTTCGATTTTGATTCTCTGGAGGATCACGCCGTCACCGTGCGCGACCGCGACACGATGCAGCAGGTTCGTATGCCCATCAGCGAGCTGCGCACCTTCCTCGCCGAAAAGGTCAACTTCTAAAAAATCTTCAAACAAAGGGCGGGTCTGCTTTTGCAGACCCGCTTTCCTTTTGCAAAGCCGTTCACCCTTCAAAAACCAGACCGGCAACCTCCGTCACCGGCAGGGAAAAAACCAGCGCGCCCGCCGCGCTTTCCGGCCCTGCCTTTTCCAGCACGGAGCGCATGACAGCTGCTTTTTTCTCGGCCTCCGCCACGATCAAAATCAGTTCCTTCTCTCGGGCAATGGAAACTTGAAAGAACTTTTCCCCGTTGGAATTTCCGGTGCCTTTTGTGTGGATCACCGTTCCGCCGGTAGCTCCCGACGCCCGCGCGGCGTCCATCACCTCGTCCGTGTATCCTTCGTTGGCAATCACCATGAGCAATTCATATCTGTAATCCATCTCGGGCATTTTTTTGGTTACATCGCCTGCGCTTAAATACGACAACGCTTTCCCGCCTCCTACGCTTTTAATTGGTACGGCCACGACAATTCCGTTGCCCGGGATACCCAAATAGAGCCGGCGCTTCTCCTCTTTGATCAGCGCCGCCGTTTCTTCCTCCGCGGCAACATTGATGACGATCCGTTTTTCCCGGGATTCTATTCCCAGGAGATTCAGCATGTTTTTTGTAGCAGTTCCCCGGCCATGGGCCACCAGCGTCACCGGCAGCTCAAGCTTCTTGCAAATCTGGGAAAGCTCCTCCAGCATATCCGTTTTTATGATCGAGATCACGCAATTCATTTCGTCACCTCCACAACTCTATCACGTCCGTATCTCCATAAGCAGCTTCGGGCGCTCCCCCGCCCTTGGCGGCGCTCTTGCGTTGATAGATCAGACCCAGCAGCTGTATGGTGATAAGCGGCATCATCGCCACCAGCGCCACCACGCCGAACGCGTCCTGGAGAATGTTCCCGCCTACCGCCTTACTGGCGCCCATCATGAAGCGAAGCATAAAGGTAGCCGTCATGGGGCCGGACGCCACGCCTCCCGAGTCAAACGCGATGGCGGTGAAGATATCCGGCACAAAAAAGGATAATACCAGCGCGGCCGCATAGCCCGGAACAAGAAACCACATAAGGGACAATCCCGTAACAACGCGAAGCATGGACAGCCCCATCGCCAGCGCAATGGCGATGGACAAGCTGTTTTTGATTGCTCTGCCCGAGATGGCACCCGAGCTTACCTCTTCAATTTGCCTTTCCAGCACGGCCACTGCCGGCTCCGCGGAAATGATAAACCATCCCAAAAGCCCGGAAAGCGGGATCAGAAAGTGTTTTGTCCAGCCTTGCGCGAGCTGCATGCCCAGCACGGCCCCCAGCGACGAAAACCCGACGTTTACCCCCGTCAAAAACAGCACCAGCCCAGCGTAAGTATACACAATGCCGATGCATATCTTCCAGAACGGGCGGCGGGGCATCTTTATGAAAAAGAGCTGGAACAAAAGAAATATCACAGCAATGGGAGCCAACGCCACCCCGGTTTCCAGCATATATTTGGGAATGACGTGAAAATAAGACATGCCGACATCCACCGTGTCGCTCCACGAGCCGGCAAAAAGCTCGGCCGTCATGCCGCTGCCGCTGTAAAAGAAGCTCAGGATCAAAACCGCCAAGATGGGTCCGATTGAACACAGGGCAACCAGGCCAAAGCTATCCGCCTCCGCTTTTTTATCGCTGCGAATATTCGCCACGCCCACGCCCAGCGCAAGAATAAAGGGCACGGTCATGGGACCCGTGGTCACGCCTCCCGAATCAAAGGCCACGCTGAGAAAATCCGCATTGACGAACGCGGCCAGGAGAAACACGATGCCGTAAAACGCGAGCAGCAGCCATCGCAGCTTCATTCCGGTTACAATGCGCAGCATGCACACGGCGAGAAACAGGCCTACGCCCAGGCTTACCGCCGCAATCAGAAAAGCGTTTTCGATATGCGGCACCGTTTCAGCCAGCACCTGCAGATCCGGCTCGGCAACGGTAATGACAATGCCCAAAACAAAACTGGCGATCAAAATAAAACCGATCTTCCTTGAGAGCGTCATGGCGGTGCCGATGCGCGTACCAATGGGCATCATGGAATTTTCCGCTCCTAAAGAAAACAAGCCCATACCTGCCACTATCATGACCGCTCCCAGCAGGAACGACAACAACAAACTGGCAGGTATGGGTGTCACTGTTAAACACAGCGCACAAACCGTTATTACAATGGGAAGCACCGAAACCGCCGCTTCTCGAATCTTCTGGCCAACAAGAGTCTGTTTTCTTCGCAAGGCTCTTCTTTTAATGGTGACACATCCTTTCTGTATCGCTCATGGGACAATTGTCGCTCTAAACCAACCGTTCGTGGTTCAAGGTGAAATTCAGGGTGTGTATACAAATTCTGCTTGTTTGTTCCGATACCTCCCTTCTTTGGCTGCCCGCCGCGCTATTCACCCGGCGTTTCCAGCTCCACCTCCAGCTGCTCGGCCTCCTCGGCCGCAGCCTCGCTGAGCATTTGCTCCAGCGGAGGCAGATCGGCCAGCGATTCCAAATGGAAACACCGCAAAAACTCCGCCGTGGTGCCCAGCAGCTGGGGATGTCCCATGGCGTCGGACTGCCCCACGACGGCAATCAGCCCCTTGGCCTGCAGAGCCTGCACCACATAATCGCACTTCACCCCGCGGATGATCTCAATATCTCGCCGGGTTATGGGCTGACGATAGGCGATGATGGAGAGTGTTTCCAGCGCCGACTGGGTCAGCGGCTTGGTACGCTGCGGCGCCAACAGCTCCTGGACCCACCCTGCGTACTCCGCATTGGTGCACAGCTGCACCTTATCTTCAATGCGGATGAGTTGAATGCCCCGCTGCTCGTAGCGCAGACGGTCGGCATAATCGTCCAGCACGCTGCGCACCTCCAGCTCGCTCACCTTCAGCACCGCTGCCAGATCCGCCGCGCTGACCTCGTCTCCCGCCGCAAACAGCATGGCCTCCATTGCCGATTCTATTTCCTTACGCTCCATGCTCCTCCTGTGCCCCTTTGGCGCGGGGCGTCAACACAATGTCTCCAAATAGTTCTTCCTGGGCAACGCAAAGCCCTTCCCGCAAAATCAGCTCCAGCACCGCTAGGAAAGTGGTCACGACCTCTTCCCGGGACGGTTTGGAGGACAAAATATCGTAAAAAGTCAGGCGGGAATCGTGAAGCAGCAGGCGCTGCACCCGCAGCATCTGCTCCGCCACGGTGAAGCTCTCCCGTTGAATGCTGTCTTCCTCTTCCTCGTCGTCTTCCTGCTCCTGCGCCTTGCGCATGATCTCCACAAAAGCCTTCAGCAGCAGCTCCACGGAGGTATCCTCCACCCGGATCTCCCCCTCAAGGATCTCCTCCGGCAGGCGAAAATACTGTTGCCCGGCCTCTTCCTCGCGGCGCTTCAACTCCAGCGAAGCCATTTTAAACTGCCTATATTCCTCTAGGCGGCGCAAAATATCCTCTTCCTGTGCTGCAAGCTCCTCGTCTTCCTCGGGATTGGGCAACAGCCTACGGGATTTGATCTCCACCAGCCGAGCCGCCATCTCCAAAAACTCGCTGGCCCGATCCATATCCAGCTCGCTGAGGTCTGCGATATATTCCAGAAATTGATCGGTTATCTGCGAAATAAAGATATCGCGAATGTCCACCTGCGCCTTCGTGACCAGATGGAGCAACAGATCCATTGGGCCATCGAACGCGGCCACCGACACATGATATGCCAAAACATCACCCTTTTCCAACAGTACGTTTATTATAATGGGAAATGGCCTTGAAAGCAAGAAACGCCACATAAAAGGGCGGCGCTTACATTTGAACTGCACCCCCAAAGTTAGACAGTATGGTATACTGTAAATAACTTTGGGGGTGTATTTCTATGCCAAAAGGAACTCCATACAGCGGAGAATTCAAACAAAAAGTAATTGAGACCATGCGCGAAG